>CAYHMW010000008.1:0-42402 GCA_964357925.1 uncultured Gammaproteobacteria bacterium | reverse complement strand
ACGTTTACGCAGCAGTCCCAACGGTTCTGCTATTTGGACTTACAGAATTCGCAGTACGGCTCCCAAGCGTGCTTGCAGGAACGATCTCAATCTTCCTAATCTACTACATAGTAAAAGATCAGGGTTCCAAGTTGAACGCAACATTTGCGGCAGGCGTAGCAGCACTTAATCCATGGCTGATTCATTTTAGTAGAGGAGCATGGGAAGCAAACCTGTCACTGATGCTCACTCTCGCAGGAATTTTGCTTTTTTTAAAATCTTTCAAAAAAAACAAAACAATTCTATACTCCGCAATCCTGTTTTCTTTGACGCTTTTCACATATCAAGGAGCAAAATTAAGCACGGGAATTGTTGTTTTCTGTCTAGTGTTTGTTTATCGCAATGAACTGGCTAAATTCCCTAAAAAATACCTAGCTCAGAGCGTTGTTGTTGGTCTATTGCTGGGTGCACCAATCGCATTAAGCATATTTACAGGTCAGGCAGGCAGGCTCAAAGTCTTTAGTATATTTTCATACCCACGGCCACAAAGCTATACCCAACACATCTTGACGCAAGCAAACGCTACACCAAACTCATTAGTCACGAGTCTCTACTACTCAGAGCCACTATACTTCACGAGAAGTATACTTGGAAGATATTTCAATCACTTTTCAGGAGGATTCTTGTTCTTCAGAGGTGATTGGCAAAATGTAAGACATTCTGCGCCATATCAGGGGATGCTCCAGGTGGCAGATATTGGTCTTTTGCCCATTGGACTTTTTTCAGTTTTTAAACTTACAAAACACAGATACATCCAATTTATTTTACTTTGGTTGCTCCTAGCGCCCCTGCCTTCAGCTCTTTCACGCGATGAAGTACACGCAGTCCGTTCACTTAGTACGGCTGCTCCTTTAGTGCTTGTAGTAAGTATGGGTGCAAGCACAATATTCTCTTATCTTAAAAACCATAGGGTGATACTAATCATCCCTTTAATCCTGTACTTCATGTCGGTCATTTATTTTCTCGATGAGCTATTTGTTCATCTGCCGGAAAAAGATTCGAAGCCTTGGTTTTATGGATACAGGGAAGTGATGAAAGAATTTATTGGCAAGGAACAAAATTACTCCAAAATTAAGATTGAACAGTCTTATGATCAACCATATATATATTATCTATTTTATTCAAAATATGACCCGTTAAAATATCAAGAAGTGAACCACTTCAATCAAATAAACCAATATGATGTCGGCACCGTAACCCAAATAGACAATATTTATTTTGAAGAATTGGATTGGACAAGTGATTTAAATGTCGCACGGAGTCTTACAATAGGCAACCCATATACTCTAAATATGGATTATGCAGATCCTAACAAAGTCAAAGACGTTAAAGATATTTACTATTTGGACGATGCACCAGCTTTTAGAATCGTACGCTCAAACCCATGAAGATAAAATTTAGTTTGCTTGCAATCATACTACTCGCATCTGTATTGCGGCTATACAAGCTGGATACCTACCCTGCCATTAACGCCGACGAAGCAGCCATCGGCTATAACGCATATTCACTTATAGAGACTGGATTAGATGAACACGGAAACCCTTGGCCAGTTCATTTCCAATCTTTCAACGATTGGAAGCCCGGCTTAATTTTTTATCTTGTAATCCCAACCATAAAACTCCTTGGTCTCACAGCGCTTGGCATTAGGCTGATACCAGCTCTTCTTGGGATTGGGACAGTGTTTACACTTTATTTTCTAGTTTACGAGTTGTTTAGGAATAAATATCAAGCTCTAGCAGCATCCTTTGTACTTGCGATCTCTCCGTGGCATATTCATTTTAGCCGGGGAGCGTGGGAAACTAATGTCGCAACATTTTTCATAATCTCAGGAACACTATTTTTCGTAAAAAGTTCTCGCAAAAGCATATTCTTCATACCAAGTGCAATATTCTTTGCCCTTTCTCTTTACACATACCATTCCGCCAGAATCCTGACGCCTCTCCTTGGTTTGTTTTTGGTACTTATTTACAACAAACATTTTCGGCAAAAGAAAAGGCATATATTCCTCTCGGGGTTATTGCTCTTAATAATCGTACTTCCGCTGGTGTTAGATTTTTTCGGACCAGCAGGCTTATCACGGGCATCAGGAGTTGGGCTTTTTGCGGATAGCGGACCAATTCACAAAATTAATGAGCAAAGACGACATCATAATACTCATCTACCTTCTGTATCAAGAGTTTTTCACAACAAAGCGACAACATTTGCCTTTGCATTTATGGAAAATTGGTCAAGACACTTTGACGGCAGTTTCCTGTTCATTAACGGCGATGAAATTGAACGTAACAAGGTTCCAGAAATGGGCCAACTCCACCTTTTTGAATTGATCACAATTGGAACGGCATTGATTGCAATAGCAAAAGCACCTAATAAAAGCTGGGCACTTGTGTTTACTTGGCTACTATTATCACCAATTGCAGCATCCTTAACATTCCAGTCTCCCCATGCCCTCCGTGCCCAGGCGATGTCCGTACCACTAGCTATTGTCAGCGGTTTTGGTTTATATAAAATATTAGTTGCGCCGCGCCCCGCAAAGCTCCACGGAACTTTAGTGAAGTGGGGCGTAGTGGGGTCAATAGCGATTATAATAATTTGGTCTTTAGCTTATTATCTTCAAATGTACTACGTTCACATGGCAAAGAAATATCCGTTTTCCTCACAATACGGAGTAAGCGAATTGTTCAATTATATAAATGTGTACAAAAATGATTATAAAAAAATTATTATCACAGATAGATATGATCAACCTTACATACTTGCGTTGTATTACTTAAATTTCCCTCCAGAGAAGTTTCAAAATTCTCACAACTTAAGCTCCAAAGACGAGTTTGGTTTCTCGACCGTTAGAAATTTTGGCCAGTTTAGTTTTAGAAGTATTGGTTTTGAAGAAGATTTAGAAAATCACAAAGATGCATTAATAATTGGAACGGATGAAGAAATCCCAGATGAAGCCAATGTTGTCAAGGAAATCTATGGCACCAACAGCTATAAATATTTTCAAATAGTGGCAAACTAATTATGAAGTTATCAATTGTCCTCGCAACAAAAAATGAAGAAACAAATATTGCGCACTGTCTTAACAGTGTAAAAAATATTGCCGACGAAATTATAGTGGTTGACGAAGAGTCAACTGACAACACAAGAGAGTTGGCAAAAAGTTTTAGAGCGAAAGTTTATACCACAAAACACAATCCTATTTTCCACATCACAAAGCAAATGGCTATTGATAAGGCGAGTGGGGAGTGGGTATTGCAACTCGATGCCGACGAAGTAGTTACAAAAGAATTGGCTTTAGAGATTATCGAAGTTATAAATTCCAACAGCCAAGATCTAGACAAGCGGACAATAGCAGATGCTGGGTTTTCAAAATTTAAGAACGCAAATCTTTTTGTTCGCCACCAAAAAAATTTGCAAAAAAGAGATGGTCAAATTGGACAACTATCTGGTGATGTTGTCGCATTTTTCATACCAAGGAAAAACATGTTTCTTGGTAAACCGCTTACTTATGCAGGTGTTTACCCGGATGCAGTTATTAGATTGTTAAAAAAGGGAAAGGCATATCTTCCAGCAAAGTCAGTTCATGAACAGATGGCGATCGATGGTAGAGTTGGTTGGCTAGAAAATTCACTAGAACATCACGACTCCCCTACACTTAAAAGATATCTAATGCGCATGAACAGATACACTGATTTAAATGTTGAAGAATTCAAGAGTCTTAATTTACCAAAAAACTTTATATACCTGATGCTTTATACCACATATAAACCAGCAACATATTTCTTAAAACTTTTCATAAGACATAAGGGCTTCAAAGATGGCCTAAGAGGATTCCTATGGTGCCTTCTCTCAGCACTCCATTTCCCTCTAGCCTACTACAAGTATTACACTAGCTAGGATGAAAATAGCAATTGACAGTTCACCTCTCGAGTCAGGACATTCACATCGCGGAGTAGGTGGCTATACTAGAAATCTAATCAATGCACTCACAAAGATTTCTGGCGATATCCATCCGATTAACTTTCAAACCCACAATAATGATTTAAAACACTTCAACCTTCTTCACTACACGTATTTTGATTTGTTTTTCCGAACTTTGCCAAATCATTATTTAAAAAAAAGCATCGTTACAGTCCACGATGTAATTCCACTTTTATACCCAAAACACTATCCGCCAGGCATTAAAGGTAAAATAAATTTCTTAATTCAAAAACACAATCTCCAGAAAGCTGCCAGAATTATCACAGTTTCGGAAACTTCAAAAAAAGACATTGTTAGATTTCTCAAAATCGATCCCAATAAAATCGATGTAATTTATGAAGCACCAGTAGTTAGGAAGTCGCAAGTCAAAGTCGACACTAAATTAAAATTGCCCAACCAATTTGTTCTGTACATCGGTGACGTAAACTACAACAAAAACTTAATTACTTTAGCAAAAGCATGCGAGAAAGCAAAAACACCACTGGTTATAGTTGGAAAAAGTGCTGCCACAAATGACTTTGATAAAAATCACGTTGAGAATAAATCTCTATTAGAACTACTTGAAAAATACGGTAATAGCAAAAATGTAATTAGGTTAGGTTACCTAACGGATACAGAGCTTAACGAAGTTTGGTCCAAAGCAACCATTTATTGCCAGCCATCTTTTTACGAAGGCTTTGGTCTTCCTGTTCTTGAAGCAATGCAGGAGGGTGTACCAGTAATTGCTAGTAAAACTCAAGCGCTTGTTGAAACGGCAGGTGGTGCCGCCATTTTTGCAGACCCTAAAAACGTAAACAGTTTTGCTGAAAAAATTGAAAAATTACTCTCCAACAAGAAGCTGCGAGTTGAATTAATTAAGAAAGGCAAAGCCCATATCAAAAAATTCAGTTGGGAAAAGGCTGCTTACGAAACTCTTGAAACATGCAAGAAAGCTCTTCGCAATGTCTAATAAACTAGTACTCAAATATCTTATTGCTTGGAGATTCATGTTATTTGTTTTTTTAATATTTGCATTATCGTTTCTGCCCCTGCAAGACCACCACCTAGGTGGTGGTAAAAAGCTTTACCTTATAAATCCATTTCTCTGGAGTTTCATAAACTTCGACGGCGAACATTATCTATCAGTCGCACAAAAGGGCTATGGCCCTTTACAATATTTTTATTTCCCAACCTTCCCTGTCATTGTAAGGCTATTCACAAAGCCAATCACAGATAATATATGGGGTTACGCGATTATTGGAACCATGCTTTCACATCTTTTTACCATTCTGGGGATTATTGGTCTTGCCAAACTAAGTTTACTTGACTATAAAAAGGCTACCGTTCGACACATAATTTTTCTAACTCTCGCATTTCCTGCATCATTCTATTTAGTTAGTTACTACACCGAATCCATGTTTTTAGCTCTTTCAGTTTGGTCGTTTTATTTTGCAAGAAACAAAAAATGGGCCCATGCATCGGTGTTAGCGAGCATAGCTACGGCCACCAGAATAGTAGGAATTACACTTCTCCCAGCACTCTTCGTAGAAATGCTTTTACAAAGAAAAGGCCAGAAAAAATTCAACTATCTGCAATTTGCGTATCTCTTAATAATTCCCATTGGCCTATTGTCTTATCTGTATTATCTGAAATATGCGACTGGGAACGCGTTAATTTTCCTGCATAATGTCGAAATCTTTGGCGAGCAAAGATCTTCGAGTTTTATCCTTCTTCCACAGGTGTACTACAGATATATTTTCAAAATATTACCGAATACTACAAGCTACCTTCCAATGGCTTTCACAATTATTTTGGAGTTCACAATCGCTTCGTTCGTTACTTTGGCATCTGTTTTTAAAGTATTCAAGATAAGGCCAAGCTATTGGGTTTTTATGGTGCTTTGCTTTTTGATACCGACTCTTGCAGGAAGTTTTTCCTCAATGCCAAGATATGTGTCTGTGATCTTTCCAATATTTATGATCGGCGGCAACTGGCTCGCTACTAAGGAGCGTCCAGTTCAAATCACCATATATGTTATTCTTGTAGCTGTTTTAGGTGTTGCAACATCACTATTTACTAGAGGTTATTGGTTATCATGAATAAAAAAATCAACTTATTAATTAAGCACCCTCTTTTCGCAGGGAGCATGATAATGATTACCGGTTCAACGGGTATTAATGCCGTTAACTATCTCTACCACCTACTGATGGGAAGGCTCCTAGGTCCAGCGCAATACGGAGCCCTAGTGAGTGTATTTTCATTACTCTACATGATAAGCATAGTTCCAATTAGCACAAGCTTTGCAATTGTGCGATTTATAGGTAGTGCCAAAAATAAAAAAGACAGAAACACATTTTACTCAACTATCAAAAGATCAATCTTTCGCATGTCTATTGTCTTAAGTTTATTAATGATATTTGCCTCACCTTTCATAGCCGAATTTTTACATCTAACCAACATTCTCAGTATCTTAATGGTCAGTCCCATTTTGTTTTTTATGTTGATCACATTAGTGAATCAATCTACTAGCCAGGGTGTCTTAAAATTTTGGGGAGTTGTGGGCCCAAATTTTGTTTCCAGTGTTGGCAAGTTGATGTTTGGTGTATTTTTGGTCTACTTTGGTTTTTCGATAGACGGAGCCATATTGGGTGTCCTATTGGCTGTCATTCTAGCGTTTCTGCTTTCCAGAAACATTGTTATGGGTGTTGTCAGGGAGACAAAAATCGACAACAAACTGCTGAAGCCTTTTTTAATTTATGCCCTGCCGGTGCTAGTTCAAGCGCTTGCCTTTACTTCACTATTTACCGCTGATGTAATTTTAGTAAAACATTTTTTTTCAGAGCATGACGCAGGACTATACGCCGCTATCTCAATGTTAGGTAAAATTGTATTCTTTGCTGCAGCGCCGATTACCCATGTCATGTTTCCACTTGTATCAAGAAAAAGCAGTGTTGGCGAAGATTATAAACACACCTTTTTCTTGACTTTCGCAATAACAAGCATGGGGGTCTTTTCGGTTGTTGGTTTTTATTATCTTTTTCCTGAGTTTACAATCCAACTTCTTTACGGTTCTGAATATTTGGAAGCACAAATATATCTTGTGTGGATGGGATTATTTATAGCGATCTATACGATAAACAACTTCCTTGTTAACTTTGTATTATCGCTTGGCAAGACTAGAATCACAATCCTTCCTTTAATCGCAGCGATTGCACAAATTACCTTGATATACACGTACCATGACCAACTGTTACAAGTCTTAATGTCATCACTCATAATTATGACTATACTTTTTATCGTCTTGCTTGTTTATCTTAGTTACTTTTACTTTAAAAAATATGTCAAAAGAAATAAATAAAAAACGGTTACTTTCAGTGATTGTACCAACATACAAAAAAGAGAACACCATTAGGAGAGACCTTCTTTTTATCGATAAAACACTAAGAAGTGGCTTATCTGAAGATCAAGATTATGAAATTATCTGCGTCATAGATGGCAAATTAGATAATTCATTCAAAGAGGCAAAAAAAGCAGCCAAAGTTTCTAAAAAAATTAAAGCGTTTTTATATAAAACCAACAAGGGAAAAGGCTATGCTGTCCGCTACGGTATGAAGAAGGCAAAAGGTGATCTTATTTCATTCTTGGACGCAGGAATGGAGATAAGCCCAAAAGGAATTATGATGCTTATGGCACACATGGACTGGTACAACGCCGATGTAATCGTAGGCTCAAAACGTCATCCTGTCTCTCGAGTTAACTATCCACTTAAAAGAAAAATATTTAGTATCGGCTATCATTGGCTAGTAAAATTAATGTTCGGAATAAATATTACTGACACTCAAAGCGGTATAAAAATCTTCAGAAGAGAAGTTATAGACAAGATTTTGTCAAGACTATTAGTCAAACGCTATGCCATGGACATCGAAATGTTAGCAGTCGCGAATTTAGTGGGTTTCAAGCGCATCTACGAAGGTCCGATAGAAGTAACATTCGATAAGTCTACAAGTACGATAAAATGGTCTACAATTCTTCATATGGCATGGGACACTGTCGCAGTTTTTTACCGGCTAAAAATTCTGCATTATTATGACATTAAAAACAAAAGGAACTGGCTAGGTACAGATCTATGATTAGTGAATACACTTGGCTCATATTTCATGAGATTGGTCATGGGTTAATCGCTGCCCCACTAGCTCTCTTTGTTTGGCATAAATCCCACTCTTTAAAAAACGTTCTTATATTGATGGTTGTCACTTATTTTATGGACTTGGATCATCTAGTCGATTTCTGGTTAACGAAAGGAATTAACCTTAACATAAATGAATTCTTAAGTGTCAATTATTTCGAGGAAGCGGGTAGAGCAATAGTTCTCTTGCATGGCTGGGAATATGTGGCAATTCTTGGTTTTCTTGGACACAAGAGGGGATTTAAATCTTATTACACCTCAATTTCATTGGGGATGTTTATGCATTTAGTTTTGGACAGCTTCAATATAAAAAGTATTCTGTTCTACTCGTTCGTTTACCGCCTGCTAATCAATTTTGCAACAATATGAATATTTTGGTTTTCTCTTGGCGAGACCCAAAACACCCACTTGCTGGTGGAGCCGAACAGGTTATGCACGAGCATATGAAAGGTTGGATCGAAGCAGGCAGCAAGGTCACCCTTTTTTCGTCGTACTTTAAAGGAGCCAAACCTGAAGAAAACTTGGATGGCATAACAATTATTAGGCGTGGGTATGAGTTGCTCGGTGTACAGATCGCTGCCTTTATTTGGTATGTTTTTCGCAGCAACGAAAAATACGATTTAATTGTTGATCAATTCCATGGAATTCCATTTTTCACCCCTTTTTTTGTGAGAACTAGAAAACTAGCTGTGGTTCAAGAAGTTGCCAACAAAGTCTGGCTCTATAATCGCCTCCCCAAACCTTTCAACTGGATTGTTGGGATAATTGGCTACTATGGAGAACCACTTATATATTTGTTTTACAAAAAAGTACCTTTTATGACCGGGTCAAATTCTGCTAAAGACCAGTTGATAAAGGTAAAAATTCAAAAGAAAAATATATTTATCGTTCCCCACGGCATCAAAATAAAAAAACTGCCCAAACTGCCTCCTAAAGAAAAAAACCCGACTATTATATTTTTAGGTGCATTAGCGAAAGACAAGGGGATTGAGGACGCTTTGGTCGCTTTCTCCAAACTGAAGTCTAAAAATGTCAACTTTTGGGTAGTTGGTAAAGCCAACACACGAAGATACTTTGATCATTTAGAAAACCTTGCAAAAAAGTTAGACATCGAGAACAAAACGAAGTTCTGGGGTTTTGTTAATGAAAAAGTGAAATTCAAATTGTTGGCAAAATCGCATCTACTCATTAACCCTTCAATTGTGGAAGGGTGGGGACTCGTTAATATTGAAGCCAATGCAGTGGGAACGCCCGTTGTGGCTTACAACTCTCCGGGACTAGTCGACTCAGTACAAAACAATAAAAGTGGAGTCATTTGCATAAACAACACCCCAGAAGAGCTTGCAATAGCGGCAACTGAATTGATAGAGAATGAGGAGAAATACCGTAAACTTCAGGCAAGCTCTATCAGTTGGAGTAAAAACTTCAGCTGGGAAAAATCAAAGGCCTTGAGTTTGAATTTAATTAATGATATTGTTGTACGATGAAATCAGTGGTGATCTCTTTGTTTATACTTCTCACTTTCTTTCTCCTTCCTTTCCAAATTGTCACATTGGCACAAGAAGAGCAAATGATAGCAACACCCGAAGCTCAGTTGATTGAGCAGGTGGACTCCTTCGCCCTATTCTGGCCCATATCTGCAGGAAAAACGGTCGACGACACACTCTTTCCCTTAAAAAAGTTCAAAGAGAATATGCGTGGACTGCTCATTTTCAGTTCTCCTAAAAAGGCTGAATACCAATTGTTTCTAGCGACTAAACGCTTTCTAGAAGCTGAAAAGTTACTGAAAGAGAGCAAGAACGACCAGATGTTGAAATCTCTTGATCTCGGACTTGAAAAGCTTGCTTCAGCTAAGTCTAGCTGGGAAAAAGCCAGAAACGCGAACGCTCAAAGAGTTAACGAAATGACAAATATTGCTACAAAGATTGATAATCTCAACAAGTTGATTGCATACTATGAAAACACCACAGACGGAGATATTAAAAGTAAATTAGGAAACGTAAAGACCGCATTGGAAGAACTTAAAAAAGCTGTTCAATAACTCCGATCACATCCTCTTGGCAACCACAGAATAGTTAATTATGTAGTCTGAATTTCTACTTTCGGTGAAATGAGAAATCAAATTCGCGCAAATATTAAAGAATGTTGTAATCGCCAAGGCTAATGGTAAAAATAGCAAAAACAATTTTTGCTTCTCCCCAATTTGTTTCACAGATTTTAGTATAAATACATTTATTGATAATGTTACAAATTGCAGGAAGTTTCCATGCGGCTTTATCTTAATTACTTTAAATTTTGCGCGTTTTAGTAATGATTTCAGAGCGACATCGGTAAATCTGTTTCTGTCAAATCCGCGGTCATGAATTGGGTACATGAATGGTGTGGAAATTATAAGAAAGGAGTTTTTCTTAAGTATCCTCGAAACCTCGTTTAAAGCACGTGGAGTATCCTCAAGATACTCAATCACTTGCAACATTAGAGCAGTGTCAAAGCCCCCATTCTTTATAGGTAGTTTGTGTATGTCAGCCAAAATTTCAGGATTATATTTTCCATTGTAATCTTTCGAAATTTTGGGGTGGTCCAGCCCGGTATAGCTCTCAGCTAGTGCTTCAAACTCGTCTCGGTATTGCATCCTGCCACACCCCAAATCAATCAACTTCCCTCGAGTTTTTTTCTTCGCCTCGTTAACTGCATCACGAATTGCTATAAGCATAAAATACTGGGGGTGAAAAATTGTGGAACCGAGATTGTCAGTGTACAAACTCCAAAAGTTCTTCATAGGCAATCTCTTGCAATCTGCTGCATGTTTTTGATTTGCAATTTTCCAAGAGAGCGTTGTTTACTGGCGTATTGCAGTATTTCGCCAAACTCCGCAAGCAAGCGATTGCTATCATCGGCGAAATCAATTGGATGAGTCCACATATGAAAAACCTTTTTTGTTGCAATTGCCCGATCAATCCCTCGTTTGGCAAACCCTGTCCTAAAGCCGAATGGCATGTGTTTCCTCACACCTCTTGCAGATAAGAAATACATGGAACCAGGAATATTTACAATACCCTGCTCCACCACTGGGTTACTCACCCTTGGAGTCGACAGCATCTCAAAGAGCTTTACGTACTTGTAAGTCTTGAGCAACTCAAAATCAAATCTATCAGGTCCTCTATATGACTTTATTTTATATTTTCTTAAAACGTCTAAATGACCAATCCTGTTTCTAGGAAATACAAAAGATTGAGGTTTATGCCTCTTAAATACACTTTTAAGTTCGCTATCTGCTGTAGTTTTACTTATTTTGTCGAATATTTCGTGTGAATATGTGTGTGTCCCAATTTCTTGTTCCTTCACTCTTTTAATTTTGTTTATGAGATCCGGTGCATGCCATAAATCTGAATCCTTCTCTTTTGTGGGTTTATTGAAAAGCTCACCAACTGTGGCCCATGTTGCAGGAACATCATATTTCTTCAGCAACGCAAGTATTCGTGGAATTACCTTTCGTGTTTTCCGTGCCCTCGGAACAAACGATGAATAGTCCAAATCTTTCCGTCCCCACAATAGTTCAAAATCAAATGATAGGCAGAATGTGCCTTTCTCTATCATTTTTTGAGAACCCAGAACATTGTAGGTGTAAAATATTTCGTTATATCAGCGATAGGACTTGGAACACTCAGATTTGCATAACCAAACTTTTTGGGGTCTTTCAATATCTTTTGTGTGTAGTCATTAATGCCAAATTTTCTAACCAATCTTCTTAGTCCCCAATAGGTACTCGGATCCTCGTAATACTCCTTTTTACCCCTTACCCTAATATAGATATTCGCTAAATTTTTCGGCAGCCATGATAGAAAAAGTAAGTTATGATGAGCTTCAAGAGGCCAGAGCCTGTTTTGCGCGGCAAGATAACACACGCCGCCTGGCCTTAATACTCTATGAATTTCTTTAAATAATTTTTGCTTGTCTGCAACATGCTCATACACATGTGCACAAACAACAACATCAAAACTGTCATTTTTGAAAGACAAACTCAGGGCGTCGTCAATCTTAAATTTCAAGTTTTTCCTGTGGAAGTTCCTCCTCGCGTATTCGATAGCCACACTATCAATATCAATACCATCAACAGAACGAAATATCCTAGCTAGATATTCATCAATTATCCCACTAGACGCTCCCACATCAAGAAGTTTTAGGTCTCTCAAATTAACACCAACAAAGTAATCCTTTAAAACAAGAACCATATTTTTGGCCTTCCGCCTACGCCCGCTCACGTCATACATCTGCGGCCTGCCAGCTGCATAGTTGTTCTGATACTTCTTATTCATTCACTAATATTAACAGTTTGGCCAATTGTATAAATCGGCCTTTTTTTTATCTCCCTAAAGATTACTGCTAAATACTCTCCCAGTACACCTAAATAAAAAATTGTAAAGCAAAGTAAAAGAAGAGCGAGGTATGCTATCAAAGAGACATTGCCAAAAATGCGAAGTCCAAAAAAATAAAAACACAGCGAGTCAGTAACAATAAGAGAAACACTTATTGGAAGCATAACGAATCCGACAATCAAAGCAATCCTTAGTGGTTTGGTGCTAAAAGAAACGATACCTGTCAAAAATATTCCGAGCATTCGGGATAAATTAAAGTTCGATTTGCCGTACTTTCTTTTGCCCACTCTGTACGGCACATAAGCAGGACTTTTCGCAGCAAGCTTTGCAACACCGCGGACGTAAATCTCAGACTCGTGAGAGTTGGCAATATATTTAACTATCTCGCGATCCATTAGACGGAATTCAGAGACTTTCTGTGTAAGAACTCCACCAGTCAGATGTTCCCACGTTTTATATCCCAGATTCCTTAGGACCAATCGAACACCCGATGAGTGTTTATCCTCGGCTTTAATTGGTTCGACAAGGTCATGGCCTTTCTCCCAAAGTTCAATTAATTTAGGAATAAGTTTTGGAGGATGCTGAAAGTCCGCATCCATATTTATTACGGCAGCACCAGTTGCTACTTTAAAACCTGCCATAAACGAAGGTTGTAAGCCCGCCCTCTTATACATTTTTACACCCTTAATTTTTTTGTTCTTTTTCCCTAACTTCATTACCTCAAGAAATGTGTTATCAGGAGAATCATCATCAACAAAAATAATCTCGTAATCATATTTATTTGGAATGTATTTTATTATTTCAGGAGTCAGAAGCGGAACGTTCTTTATTTCGTTGAAAGTGGGAATTACTATCGAGACCTTTTTCTTCATTTTGCGCATTAGCCAGTATGATATCATAGGCCAAAGTTTAATAATTCAAACATGCGCGGAATTAAGGGCACCAAAGTACTGGTCACTGGAGCAGACGGCTTTATAGGCAGTCACCTTGTCGAAATGTTGATTGAACAAGGTGCAAAAGTCAGAGCTCTCGTACAATACAACTCCTGGGAATCCTGGGGACTTCTTTCGGAGATTGAAAACATTAACAATAAATGCGAGATTATCATGGGAGATGTAAGAGATCCTCACTTCTGCATGAAGATTGCCCAAAAACAAGAGATAATTTTTAACTTAGCCGCCCTTATCGCCATACCATATTCATACGTTGCTCCGTTACACTATTTTGAAACCAATATTCTTGGTGCTGTTAACCTCCTCGAGGCAGCCAAAAACAATTCTAACTTTAAGAGGTTTGTCCATACTTCAACCAGTGAGACTTATGGCACAGCCTTATACTCACCAATGGATGAAAAACATGAACTACAAGCACAGTCTCCCTATGCTGCATCAAAGGTTGGCGCAGATAAGGCAGCAATGAGCTACTACTTATCATTTGGCACGCCAGTCTCCATTCTTCGCCCTTTTAATAACTATGGCCCTAGGCAATCGGCACGCGCTGTTATTCCAACAATTATTACACAGCTCTTATCAAACAAAACCAAGAAAGTAAAACTAGGATCGCTTACCCCCGTGAGAGACTATACTTTTGCGACAGACACAGCAGATGCATTTATTAAAACTGCGCTTTCTGAGAAGACTCTGGGTGAGATACTCAATGTCGGCACTGGGAAAGGCTACAGCATTGGAGACATTTATAAGATGCTTAGTTATATTCTTGACATCCAAAAAGAGGTATTATTGGATAACAAGAGAATACGGCCACAAAAAAGCGAAGTCTGGAAACTCATTTGTGATAATAAAAAGATCAAAAAGTTAACAAATTGGAAACAAAAAGTGACTTTTAAAGAGGGCCTTACAAAAACCGCCAAGTGGATTGAAAGCAACCAACACCGATACCGCCCAGAAATTTACAGTATTTAACTTCAATCAATTATGAAAATATTGGTTACAGGAGGAGATGGCTTTATAGGTAGCCATCTCGTGCCGGCATTAAAGGTCAAAGGTTACAATGTACTACTTCCAAAAGAGTCATTTGACGTCAGAAAAGCTCGCCATGTCTCAAGTCTTCCGAAAGCTGATTTTGTTATACATCTAGCAGCTATTGCCAGTGTCCCGAAATCATGGAAGCATCCCAAAAAAGTATTCGAGGTTAACACACTAGGGACATTAAATATGCTTCAATACTGCAAACTACACAGTGCAAAGCTTATTTTCCCTAGCTCTTATATGTATGGTAACCCAAAATATTTACCAATAGATGAGAACCATAATTTGTCAGCAGAAAATCCATATGCAGTTAGTAAACTGGCAGCAGAGGAGTTGTGCAAGGTGTACTCAAAGCCATATGGCTTAGATGTTACGGTTTTTAGAATATTTAATGTTTATGGTCCTAGGCAAGAGGGCCATATGGTGATTCCAGAAATCATAAGTAAATTACTCACGCGGGAGTCGGCAATCACAATCCAAAGTGGCAAGTCAAGACGCGACTTTATTTATATTACTGATGTTGTTAATGCATTTCTTAAAGCAATAAGAAAAACCGAGGGGTATAAAGTTTATAATCTTGGAAGTGGGGAAAGCTGGTCTATCCGGGAAGCGGCCGAAAAGTTAGTAAGTATTTCAAGGCGAGAAATAACCATAATCGACAAAGATATTATGCGTCCAAACGAAATTATGAATACCGTGGCAGACACAAGTAAAATCAAAAAAGAATTGAATTGGAAGCCAAAAGTTAGTATAGACAAAGGGTTAAAAAAAACTTATGAAGAAATTAAGAATAGGGCTTCTAACGCATAATTACCCAACTAAACAAACTGAAAGTAAAGATGCTGGAAGATTTGTTTATGCTTTCGCACACGCATTATCGAGGAAAGCAAAGCCGTATGTTTTCTGTCCCGATTACGGAGGAGAAAAGGAAATTGATTTGAAAGTGCCGGTAACATGGTTCGACTGGGGCGGGGGAAATGAAAAATTCGGCAACTGGAAAATGTATTCTCCTTTATCAGCGGTCAAATTTATTAAACTCACCAGCACGGGCTGTAAAGAAGTCCTTAAATTCGTAAATGATAACGACATTGATTATTTGATTAGTTTTTGGAACTTTCCATCTGGAGTTTTTGGATTGTACGCAAAAAAGAAATTTGGCATCCATTATTCTACTTGGGCACTTGGTTCTGACATTTATATCTACCCCAAACTTCCAATTGTGCGACAGATTGTGAAAAGGGTTTTAAGAAATGCCGACATTGCCTTTGGTAATAGCTATGACATAGGCCGCGCCATAAAAAAACTTAGTGGTGCTAAATCTACTTTCTTGCCAACGTCTAATTTAATCGAAAATAAGAAATACAAAAAACCAAAATTAGATAAGAAAAAAACCAATTTTCTTTATCTTGCTAGATTAGAAAAAGTTAAGGGCCCTGACGTTTTAATCGAAGCCGCCGGGGTACTGTCAACCAAAACCACAAACTTCACAGTCACATTTATTGGAAGTGGATCAATGTCGAGTGAACTTAAAGATCAAATAAGGAGATTACATTTGGAAAAAATCGTCAAAATTCTAGGCTACATTGAAGATCAGCAAACCGTCAACGGTTTCATAATAGAATCAGACTGTCTTGTTATACCCTCAAGAAGTGAGAGTTTTCCTCTTGTAGTAACCGAAGCACTACTTCCAAGTCTCCCGATGATTGGATCAAATGTTGGGGATATGCCTGAGTTTGTTGGAAAGAATAATATTGGCTATATATTTCCCAAAGAAAATAGCAGAGCACTCGCAAAAGTTATGCTAAAGATGATCAAAAACGCCAAAAAAATGAAACGTAGCAATAAAAAGAAAATGCATAAATTAGCGGAAGATTTTAGACTAGACAGGATTGTAGATAAATTCCTGTCTTCGGTTGAACCCTTCGTCTCTGAATGAGACAATAGTGGGCATGGCAAAAATGAAAATAACCTTTTTAATTGGCTCTATATTCTTCGCACTCGGCCTGGCAACTCTCACAAACTACAACATTAATTACGACACAATCAATCACCTTCCCCGCGGCCAAGCATACCTCCGATACATTGTCACTGGCAAAAGGGACTACTCTGATTTACCGAAGCCAATACGTTATTGGCAAAAGCCAGAAAGCTTGTTCATAGATACAGAGGCAAGTAAGAAGGATATTGTAAAGAGAAGTATCTATCAAAACGATTCACTGACTTATGATTATTTTCTTGAATACGATGGCGATGGTCACCCACCGCTTAGTGACATCCTATCATCAGGCTTTAATATAATTCTCTTTCAGAAGCTACGAATTATAAATGACATTGATTCCTACAGAGTATACGGTTTGATTTTAGCATCAGCGTTAGTAGGACTGGTTTATTGGTGGGGAGCAAGTTTGTATGGGAAAATACCTGGGATTGTTGCAGCAATAGTGATAGCAAGCCATCCACTTTTTTGGTCCCACGCGCACTTCAATACCGAAAAAGATATTCCAGAAACTGCATTTTATAGTTTTTTTATTTTTTCCTTCTGGCGAGGGATTACAACGAAAAGCAAAAAATGGCTGCTTGTAGCAGGGTTATTTTTTGGACTTGCTCTAGGGACAAAATTAAATATAATCTTTTCTTTTTTTATTATTACTCCTTGGCTTTTTTACTATGTATTCTCAAATATCCCAAGTGAGAAAAAAGTAATTACAAATTTTTTCAAAAACAACTTTGTATTTCTTTTAACTTTCTTTTCAATTCCAATAATTGGACTAATTATCTTGATTGCTAGTTGGCCATATCTTTGGTCAGATCCAGTCCATGGAATCATGCGTATGTTCGGGTTTTACAAAAGTTTGGGCTTAGCAAAATCCGATGCCAATACCTACGCTCTGCAAACGATTATTTACACGACGCCCATCATTGTGATCGTTCTTTCCATAGTTGGGTTCGTGACGTCGATTCTTCGCAACAGCAATGAAAAAGACAAAATATCTATGCTCTTTATCCTTTGGCTACTCGTCCCTGTTTTAAGAGTAAGCATACCTGGAACCAACATTCATGGAGGCGTGAGACAAATCATGGAGTTCGTGCCAGCAATGGCTATGTTGTCAGGACTTGGAGCAAAATCTGTCCTTAAATTTTTGACTAAAAAAACATCGAGTTACATTGCTGTGTTAATTATTTTACTGCCATTTGTGACACATATTGCAAACTTAACCAAAATTCATCCTTATGAACAACTCTTCTTTAATTCTTTTATGGGTGGTTTATCTGGCGCCAAAGAAAAAGACTTTCCCTTCTGGGGAGAAACCTATGGAGAACAATACAGGTTAGCCGTTGAATGGCTGAATAATAATGCACCAGAAAACTCAGAGCTCGTATTTGTCTACGAGCTCATGCCAAACATACCGCCAATATTCTTACGCACAGATTTTGTATTTAGTAATGTGCTACGAAGCGGGTTCCTAAAGAGGGGTGAATACGCAGTTACTATGTTAAATAAAGGTACACAAGATCGATCCTACTACGATATGTATCTCGAAAATTTTTTGAAACCTGTTTACGTGGCGAATGTAAACGGTGTCCCTATTTTAAAAATGTGGAAGAACGACGAAGCACACCTAAAGAAACCCTGGATAGAAAGGTTGGATACAAAAGCCGTAGCCAAAGTATCAGACTCCAGTTTATTAATAGAACTGTTTGAGGAGAAGAGTCTATCTAAACTCGAAATAGATTATACTGAAAAGCAGTGCTCTGCTTTAGAAAATGGTATTGCTTATATTTCGCGCGATGGATCCTTATGGGATCGTCTGCCGGGAAACTTACCGGACGATTGGAGAGTGTCTTATTTGGGAGCGCAACCACGAGAGGGTAAATTCATCGAACCATTTGTCGGCCAGCAAGTAAAATTCATAAGAATAGACCTCTTTCCAGTCGACACCTGTCTAAAAAAAGTCAAGGAAGTGAGAGTCTACTATTTTGATTCGTGATATACTTACTCCGAATGTGGAAGGTAAAAACGCTTAAACCGGTTATATTTTCTGCTTTGCTATTATTATTCCTCTTTACTTTTTCAGTACCCATAACTGCTCAGGAATCAACAAGTGATGCAAAACCAAACATCACAGTAGATCATGTTGCGGGCAAGATAGAAAAATTAAAAGAAAAAGTAACTTTATTTACAAAATTTAAAAAAGAAAGCAAAGTGGATTATTATCAATACCTTGCAGAAAAACGGCTAGCGGAACTCTCCTACGCAGTGGAAAAAGATATTAATTTAGTAGAACCAACAGCTTCAAGATACGGAACATACATAGGCATAATGACCAGCTATATGGACTAAAAAAAAATGCCGCATAAAAAGTAAAGCACAGTCGAGATGTTCGAAACAAATAGAAAAATCATAGAGCAGCTCCAGAAAAAGTTCGAACACGACTCTGGTTGGTGGTTGGCCATTCAGCACGACATTAATAACACCAAATTATTTACGGATCAACTGAGCGTGCTTTAAATAAATATTGACACTCGCCCCTTCCCAAAATCAGAAATAGAAGTTGGTAGCAAAACATTCTTAACCTTCCTGAATTTTTACCCCCTCGCTTATTTGGCAGAACTTTAGAAATTATTTTTGAAACCGCAAATGCAAAGCTCATTACCCCTTTTCTCCTAAAATAGTATCTTTTGCCTTCAGTTCCATATTCAATCAAGCGAGATATATTTAATGGTGGCACGATGCCGACAACTTCTAGGTTTTCTTCTTCACCCCATTGTCGGACAGTATTAATAGTGAAAGTAGTCACTTGAGGATTTATGTAAGTGTCATAAATATAGGCCTTGCTCCTTCCTTTTCCCAATTTTAACAACTTAACAAAAGCCAAACGTCGCTTCACACTGGCCTTTGCAATCAAATTCAAGAACCAAAGCTGGCATCTATAAAAAAATAAACCATAAGAATTGTAAAGCATGACAACCAACGATCCACGTTTTTCAACCTTACTCCGCAAGATTTTAAAACCTAGTCTAGGGTCCGAAAGATGGTGAACAACCCCAAGTGAAAACACTAAATCATATTTCCCTTTTATTCGAGGTAAGCCATCAATAATCGATATCTTTTGAAAAGAGATATTATTAACTTTTGCTTTTCTTGCATTCTTTTTCGCAATTGCCAAAGAAGTTGAAGATATATCTATCGCATTAATTTTTGACTTCGGGAATATTTTCGCCAAGCTTAGCGCTTCCTCCCCAGTCCCACACCCTGCACACAGAATTGTACGTGGCTTGGATCGAATCAAAGACTCCGACAAGAATTTTAAGTTAAGGGCAACCCAGTCAATATTTCTCTGAAGTTCAGCGTTAAAATTTTTTGCCTTCCTTAAATTATCTGGAAATGGTGCACCTTCATAACACTTCTGAACTCTCGCCTCTAATTTTCGCATTAATACGAAGAGTAACACGCGAATGATATTTTGACATCCTGTAAAATGAACGCTATCGTATACTGAGTGAAAATAGCTCTAGTAATATTTACCAGAAATGAAAGAAAAAATGCTGTGGAGACTTTTCCTAAGGTTCCCAAAGAGGCATCATATCATCATCAGTTTCGTAAATTAGCCCTGCCCCTTGTTTAATTGCATATAAATATCCTAAATTTTTCCTGGCGTACATCCTCCAAGGGAATTTTTCAGAAAACTTGGGAAACAATTTACTCTGAAGCTCTGGTGACAAATATTCAACTGCATCCGCTTTCCAATCTTTTGGAGTGATGTTGTCACCTACACAAACAAGCCTCCAGCCCTTGTAGCTAGATAGTTTTTGTATCTCGCCTTTTGGAGGATTGATAGTGGTTAGAACTATTACTTTTTCCATTCAGACACATGCTTATGTGTCAGCTCATAGTACAATATAATACTTATTTGTCCAGTGAAAAAAATATTCGATTTACCAACTGTCATTTTTATTGTCCCATTGCTTTTCACTTTTCTGGCGATAGCCACTTTGTCAGATTATGGCATTAACTGGGATGAACCATTCCACTTCAACAGAGGTCAAGCCTACCTCCATTATTTTTTGACAAAGGAAACTAATTATTTAGACATTCCAAGATATCCATCTCTAAAAGGGGACACCGATTTTGTTAGCAAAACAGGAGAACAAGACATTTCCAGAATTTCTCAAAAAAGCAGTATCTCTCCAAAACCAGATTACAGAAGAAGTTACTTTATGTCTGATGTTTTTAATTATGACTATCTAATTAAAAACGATGGCTACGGCCATCCGCCCACAAATGGAATACTAGCGGCCCTGACAAACCGCATCTTTTACCATAAATTAGGTGTGCTAGGAGACATTGAAGCATATCATTTATTTGAAGTCATCACTGCATCCATGCTGGTTTTGGGTGTTAGTATTTTTAGCTTCTATAACTTTGGCACTTTAGCATCAATCATCGCTTCAATGGCTCTCGCAACTTATCCACTCTTCTGGGGGGAATCGCACTTCAATATCAAGGACCCACCTCTAGCTGTATTTTTCGGGCTAGCAACAATTTGTTTTTACTTTGGAATTGCACTTCAAAAAACACGCTATCTATTTTTTTCTGCGATATTTACGGGCATAGCGTTAGGAACAAAATTTAATATCGTCTTTCTTCCTCTAATAATCGCCCCATGGCTCAGTCACGTACTCATTAAAAGTGATAATAAAATTATCACAAAAAAAACATTTACCAGTTTATTCGCATATCCACTCATAGTGATCACGGTCTTTTTTGTCTTTTGGCCATATCTTTGGATTCATCCACTCGCGAACTTCCTCAGTATGTTGAAGTTTTATAAAGAAGTTGGCACCGTCCCCACGGGAGAGTTAAACAATTACATGTTTAGAGGCTTCAATATCTTTCCGGCGTTCTGGATAACAATTACAACGCCGCTCCCAATATTGTTTTTAACATTTATAGGTATCGTTCACTCGCTCAGGAAAATTTCATCAAATAAATTTTCGCCACACTTACTTATTTTGCTATGGTTTTTTATTCCGATATTTCGCGTTACAATCCCAGGCAGTGCAATACATTCTGGAGTAAGACATATTATGGAATTCTTACCTGCCTTAGCAATCTTAGCTGGAATAGGGGCCAAAGTTTTGTATCAAATTAGCAATTTCAAAACACACAAAGCCGTTATATCACTTGTTTTGATATCTTCATTTGGCTTTGTCTTCTGGGAAGTTAGTCAACTTCACCCTAATGAAAACATCTACTTCAATCAAATAATTGGAGGGCTCTCAGGGGCTAAAGAAAAAGACATCCCATTCTGGGGTTACAATTACGGCAATGTTTATTTGCAGGGTGTAAATTGGCTAAATAAGAATGCTGAACCAAATGCAAAGTTAGCACTTGCAGTCGGCAACATGGTAAATATTCCTCGGATCAAACTCCGTCCTGACATTGACTTTTCAAACGCACATATGAGTGGACCTCACCAAAACGGAGAATATGTAATGGAAATGAGTAATAACGGCGGCATCAAAAAAATGTATGGCTATGCATTTTATGACACATTTTTGGAACCAGTTCATGAAGTTAAAGTCGATGGAGTCGCACTTCTTACAATATGGAAAAATGATAGTAAATATCTCAAGCATAATTTAATTAAAGAAAGTGAGTTGAAGATAAGAGAATTAAGCACTAAAGGAAGTACATTAAACATCGACCTAGGAGAAGAAATATTATTAACTAGCCTTCGTATTGCTCACAAAAGTGAAAATTGTGAGGCACAACGAGGCGGTTATGTTAAGTTATCAACTGATAACGTGACTTGGACTCAAGAACCAGAAACAATTGACAACATCCAAATTCCATTCCAATGGCTCAAAAGAGATCCAAATAATTTTGTGTTTCTTTTTTTATATAAACCTACACGCTATATCTTTATCGATACAGAGCTGACAAATCCATGTCTATTAAAAGAGCCCTCAGTGAAAGTGTTTGGTCAAAGCTCCCTTTCGATAAACGAACGATAATTTTTTTTCTGTCGATGAATTACCATTTCAGCTAATAGCCCGGTGGATATAAGCTGTACGCCAACAATCATGAGAAGCATTCCTAAAAACAAAAGGGGATGTCTGAATTGTATACTCCCCGTAGTAATCCTCAAGTAAGCGATATAAACGCCGATTGCAAATCCACCAGCAAATGATCCGATGCCTAACGTGCCAAAAAAATGTCCAGGTCTATACATATATCCAGTCAAAAAAATAATAGTTAAAAGATCCAAAAAGCCTTTAATATTTCGCTCCCATCCGAATTTCGTTTTACCAAATCTGCGCTTTCTGTGTCGAACAACCACCTCTCCTACTCGGAAGTTCTGTTTAGCGGCAAGAATTGGAATAAATCTGTACAGCTCACCATAAAGCGCCAAATTTTTTACAACCTCACGTCGATAGAGTTTAAAACCGCAATTAGTATCATGAATCTTCACCCCGGTTAAAAATGAAACAGTATGATTTAGAATTCGGGAAGGTACCACTTTACTAGTTGGGTCATACCTTTTTCTTTTCCAGCCAGTAACGAGGTCATATCCATCGTTAAGTTTCTTTATAAATTTTGGTATCTCGACTGGATTATCTTGCAGGTCGGCATCAAGGGTGAAGATAAGCTCACCTGTGGCAGCTTCGAACCCATTTCTTAGTGCTATAGATTTTCCCCAGTTACCTCTATGTTTTATAACCTTAATTTTTTTACTCCTTTTTCGAAGCTTGCAAAGCTCTTTAAATGTATTGTCTGTGGAACCATCATCAATAAAAATTATCTCATAATCACGAGTAATGGGATGAATCGATCTCTTAATTTCAGAGTACAACCTGCCGACTGATTGCTCTTCATTTTTAGCCGGGATCACAAATGATATTTTTAATAGTCTTGCCACTGATAGTTTGGTATTATACATCAGGCAACTAAAGAGAATGAAAAAACCATTGGTCTCTATCATTATTCCGGCTTTCAACGAAGAGAAAGTCATTGAAAGGCTTCTAAAGTCGATAAAAGAGCAAAGTTACACAAACATTGAAATTATAGTAATCGATGATGGCAGTAGCGACAAAACCGTAGAAATTGCCAAAAAATATACGAAGAATGTTTACAAAAGAACTCACGCTGAAAGAAGTGTCCAAAGAAATTTTGGAGCAAGAAAAAGCAAAGGAATTATCTTGGTCTTTTTAGACGCAGATATGGAATTAACTGTAAAGGTTATTGAAGACGTAGTAGAAGGAATAAAGAGATATAAAGCTCTCATCATCCCTGAGAAAACCATAGGAGCGGGTTATATTCAGAATGTCCGAAGGTTTGAAAGAGAAATGTACGAAAAAGATGAAACAATTGAAGTCGCTCGTGTGTTTAACAGAAATGTTTTTTTTGAATATAAAGGCTACGATGAAGAGTTAACTGGCCCTGAAGATTACGATCTCCCTCACAGAATTAGCAAAAAGTACAAGATTGGTAGAACCAAAAAATATCTGATGCATAATGAACAAAGAATCAACCTTCTAAAACTACTTAAAAAGCGCCACTATTATGCTAATAAAGGCGCACTATATGCACAAAAGCACCCTGAGTTAGTATTGTCGCAAGGAAATTTACTGTTTCGAAAGGCTTATCTTAGACATTGGAAAAAATTCATCGCCAGGCCTATACTAGGATTTTCATTTATATTCATAAAAAGCCTCGAAGCAATAGCAGCGATTTTAGGCTTTACTAAGGCAGTAGGAATCAGAGGGTTTATTCACACATTAAGATTAGCACTAAGTTCATGAGCAAGAAGAATATTAACTATTTACGAAATAAAAAAATATTGGTTACTGGCGGTGGCGGTTTTTTGGGTGGTTTTATTATTGAAAAACTATTAGGAATCGGTGTGGGTGAAGAAAATATCCAAATTCCCAGATCAAGAGACTACGATCTCAGACAGAGAGAAAACTGCGCAAAAGTAGTAGCTGAAGTCGACATAGTGATCCATTTGGCAGCGAACGTTGGCGGTATAGGTTATAATCTAAAAGCACCAGGTGCAATGTTCTATGACAATATAACCATGAGCGTACACATGATGGAGGAAGCTAGGCTGGCTGGAGTGGAAAAATTTGTTGCGCTTGGCACAATCTGTGCATACCCTAAATTCGCACCAACTCCCTTTAGAGAAGAGGGTTTGTGGAACGGCTACCCTGAAGAAACAAATGCACCATATGGTCTGGCGAAAAAAATGTCACTAGTTCAAGCACAAGCATATAGAGATCAATATAATTTTAACGCGATATATTTACTCCCAGTAAACCTGTATGGCCCACGCGACAACTTTGACCCGGGATCGTCGCATGTAATCCCTGCACTAATCAAGAAATTTCTGGAGGCAAAAGAAAAAAGACTTAAAGAAGTTGTGGTTTGGGGTTCAGGGCTGCCTACTCGAGAATTTCTTTTTGTTAAAGATGCTGCAGAAGCAATCATAAAAGCAACTGAAGAATACAACAAAAGGGACCCCGTTAATCTTGGCTCAGGCGATGAAATATCCATAGCTGACCTCTCCAAACTGATCGCAAGATTAATTGGCTATAAGGGCAAAATAGTATTTGATAAAACGAAACCGGATGGTCAACCACGCAGAAGGCTTGACACAACGAGGGCAAAAAAAGAATTTGGTTTTAAATCACACACACCACTGGAACAAGGTTTAATTGAATCTATAAACTGGTATAAACGTCATGCCCCATAAAGAACTTGAGAGGCTTAATTTAGTAATTGCCTCACACATTTTCGCAACAGGCCCTGCACTCGAACTTGAAGAGTACCTCAAAAATAAAGTAGCCACACTTACCTTTATAGGCCACCCCTTCTCCTTCGCAAAGGAAAGAAAATCTTTTTATCGAAGTTATACAAACAAAAGACTTTTAATAACACACACATTTCCTTTGTATATGCCGACTTTTTTATTCTATTTCCGCGATGCGTTCTTTACTTTTTGGTGGACATTTAAACAAGGGAATATAGATCTGTTTATAGGTTCAGACAACTTCTTAAGCTTTATTGGAATACTGCTTAAGAAATTTGGGCGTGTGGATAAGGTAATTCTTTATACCATAGATTATCAGCCAAGAAGATTTAAAAACTCGATATTAAATTATCTTTATCACTACTTCGATAAAATGTGCCTTGAGAATTGCACAGCAGTATGGAACGTCTCAGACGCAATTACTGATGCAAGAGAAAAATATGGCAAACTAAATAGACACAAAAACGCCTTGCAGATTACTGTCCCGCTTGGTATTTGGTACCAAAGAATCCCAAAACTGCCACTCTCGAAAAGAGAAAGATATAGAATAGTTTTTATGGGTCATCTTTTAGAAAAGCAAGGATTGCAAATGGTTATCGAAGCACTTCCCAGAGTGCTTGAAAGTCTTCCCAAAGCGCAACTAGTCGTTATAGGCACTGGGGAATACGAGAAAAATTTAAAAGCCTTAGTAGCCGAGAAAAAGCTAGACGGAAACGTCAAATTTTTGGGCTACATCGAAAGTCACAAAAAAGTAGAAAATGAACTTGCAAAAAGCGTTATAGCCGTCGCGACTTATAAACCAGACCCGGAGAGTTTTACCTATTACGCCGACCCAGGAAAAATTAAAAATTATCTTGCGGCTTCGCTGCCAGTCATGTTAACAATGGTACCACCAATAGCTAAAGAAATTGCTCAGAAAAAGGCAGCTATAATTTGCAATTATGATTCTACTGATATCGCCAACAAAATTATTAGTCTACTTTCCAACGAAAGCAAATTACAGGAATACTCAAAAAACGCGTCAAAGTTTGCTAAGAAATTCGATTGGAATATCGTTTTTGAGAATGCAATTTCCCAATCTTTTTTATGAAAAAAATACCATTCTCCACTCCAAATATTGGATTCCGTGAACTCAATGCTGTGAAACGCGTATTTAAAAGCGGCTGGTACATCGCAGGTGAAGAGACCAAAGCTTTTGAGGAAGAGTTTGCATCTTATGTTGGAGTAAAATATGCTGTCAGTTTGAGTAGCTGCACTGCAGCACTATTTTTATCCCTGAAGGCTTTAGGCATCAAAGAAGGCGACGAGATAATAGTTCCATCCTTTACTTTCCCAGCAACCGCAAGTGTAGTTATACATTGTGGTGCCGTACCAGTCTTTGCAGACATAAACAACATTGACTTTACACTTGACCAGAAATCAGTCAATAGTCTTATCACTAAAAAAACGAGGGCCATAATTCCAGTCCACTATGGTGGAAATCGTGCAAAAATATCAGCAAGGATTCCAATTATCGAAGACAGTGCACACCTTATTCCAAGAGGTGGCGATAATAAATCTTTTGCAAGATGCTATTCCTTTTACACAACCAAAAACATTACAACAATTGAAGGTGGAATGTTAACAACAATGAATAAAAAAATATATGAATGGGTTAAAAAAGCTCGCCTGCACGGATTGTCCACAGATGCCTACAAGCGATACCAAGTTGAATCTAAATGGACATATTCAGTTGAATTTCCTGGGTATAAATTTAACACCACCGAAATCCCATCTGCTATTGGCAGGGTGCAGTTAAAGAGGATAGATAAGTTTGAAAAGCGAAGAAAAGAAGTTGTAGCACTTTATAATAAACTCCTCAGCAAGGACAATAAAGGAACACACTTATATCCAATTTTGGTAAACGAAAGGGATAAATTCTTTTCGTTTATGAAGAGCCAGGGGGTTGGTTGCTCATTTCATTTTTTAGCATTGCACAAAGAAGAAGCCTTTAAGAAATACCATAGAGCTAAACTACCAGTCACCGAATATGTAGCTCCCAGGGTTGTGACACTTCCACTCGACACAATTATCACAGATAAAGAAGTAAGAAAAGTTGCACGTCTAGTGCAAAGCTCTGGGCTGTTATGCTAAAGGATTGTGACGTCACATTGATTTTAAATGGTTACAACGAGGGGAAAGGATTGCTAAGTAATTTGAACATAGTTCAAGAAATTCTTGAAGACACACGATATTCCTGGGAAATACTACTGATTGACGACGTCAGCAATGACAATACCCTGAGAACCTTTAGGAAATTTGCATATGGCAAAAAAAATATCAGAGTCATTGCTCACAAAAAGCGGGCAGGTCGTGGAGCATCAGTTGTTGAAGGTATAATAAAAGGGAGAGGGAAGGTTGTTGGCTTTTTAGACACAGATTTAGAATTATCTCCAATTTATCTCCCTGAATTTGTTAGGCAAATTAATACTGGCAACGATGTAGCGATCGCTACAAGGATTTATGCTGTAGGAGGATCTAATTTCATTAGAGCAATTATAAGTAGAGGCTATGTTTTTTTAATCCATTTACTTCTCGGTATAAAATTAAAGGACACTGAAGCCGGCTTCAAGTTTTTTAACAAAAATGCAATACTTTCATTAGCTAAAGAGAGCGAGTATAAACACTGGTTTTGGGATACAGAAATAATAGCAAAAAGTTATTGGTCGGGACTTAAGATTGCTGAAATTCCAGTGGTTTATATTTACGACCCGAATAAAGCATCAACCGTTAACATTGTTAGCGATAGTATCGACTACTTCAAAAAACTACTTGAGTTTAGGAAAAAACACAAAGACGAATTACTTTTTCAGCGCGACAACGACAAATAGATCGTAAGTGTTTATTGTGATTGGGATTTTATAAAACCAGTCGAAAATTGGTACTCTTTTGCTAATCAACCTGCTAAGGATTTGTGCAAAGCTCCTGCTAAAAGGAACGTAAGAGACCTCTAAAACTTCAAATCCACTCGATTTTAGTAGTTCGACCAAGGTCCTTCTACTAAAATAGGAAAGATGCACACTGGGATCGATAATTCTCCATTTTCTCCTTTGGATTCGAGCAAGCGCACTTTCAATATCTGCGGTTTCGATAACAATGACACCATTTTTCCTTAAGTAAGAATGAGCTATTGTTATAGCTTTTCTAGGATTTGGAAAATGCTCAATAGAGTCAAAAAAAGTAACAACATCGTATTTCGCATCAACCAGTTTAAGCCGAAGAAAATCTCCATCTAATACTTTTACTTTTGCAATAGAAGAAGCTGTAGAAGTAATTTCTTTATCTAAATCAATTCCAGTTACAGAGAAATGTTTTTTTGCGACCGACAAAAAGTACCCGTATGCGCAACCAACATCAAGTAAATTGCCGGAGTTTTTATATTTGAGAATTCTTATTAACCTATCTTTAAAATTCTTTAATAACGCTAATCGTTCTTTCTCATAGTTTGCATACTGCCCATTGTTATAATAACTTCGGCCATAAACTTTTTTCGAAATGATTCCAAAAAACTCATCCTCAGCTTTTACAAAACCACAATTAATACACTTTTCAATGTCTTGATATAGTAGTTTCCATTGAGTCTGGTTACAGACAAAACACCTCATTCTTCGTATACTCATCTTACTTAGACAGTATATAAGATGAAAATAATTTTGTTCACTCTCAATCAAGTATACGCAAATAAATTAGTGAAAGATCTTATCAGAGAGTTTGGTTCTAACATTAAACTAATTGTGGAACCAAAGTCTCAACTCAAAAATATAAGTACATTCCAAATATTAAGGAAATATTTGGGCACGTCAGGTGCATACTACACTACTCATCAGTCATTAAAACTATTAATCTACAAAATAATCTCAAAATTTTATACACCATTTGGGAGTATAAACAATAGATTTGTTAGTTACAAAAGAGTTGCCAAAAAAGAAGGAGTAAGATTAGCTACCATCGACGATGTAAACTCAAAAGCTTTTACCCAAAAGCTTAAAAAATTTAAGCCAGACATTATTGTTTCAGTATTATTTAGCCAAATCCTCAAAGAGAATATTCTCAAAATTCCTAAAAAAGGAACAATCAATATCCACCCTGCATTCTTACCAAATTACAAGGGGATTAGTCCGATCTTCTGGTCGCTTGTGAATAAAGAAAAATATTCTGGCGTGAGCATTCATTACATTAATCAAGGGATCGACACAGGCCCCATCATTAAACGCAAAAAAATTAAAATTAGTGCAAAGGACACTGAGGACAGTCTTTATTGGAAATGTGCAAACGCAGGTAGTAAAATGTTGATCGATTCGATAAAAGAAATAGATAGGTCAAAATTAAAATTAATAAAAAACGAGAAGGGAAGTTATTTTTCATTTCCAACAACAGTAGCCGTCTCAAAGTATCGAAAACTAGGCAGACGTTTTTATCATTTCTTCGATTTGTTTAAATGATCAAATCACTTTCAGAAAAAACTATTCTACTTCTGATTATTTTAGTATCAATTCTTAGTTTGGGTGGTATTTCTCGCCTCTATTTTTCTTACGAAGATCTTGCATTCTTTTACAGTTTTCAATTCCCTGGATACTCGGAAGCAATTAGAAACAACGCATATCTTTACAAACATCCAGCCGCATATTGGTTAATTGAACCCATGTTTGAGTACTTTGACTATGAACCAATCGGTTACTACTCAATAACACTTGTCCTTTTCATTATCTTCAACTTTATTTTCTATCGATTATTGAAGTCGCTATCAAACAAAAAACTTGCTCTCATGGCTACTCTAATACAAGCCTCCACGTATGTTGGTATCGATGGTTTCATTTGGAACATGGCAGTTGGCCCGGAGATCATGGTTTTTCTGATTTTCACACTCATCACGTTTTTTGTGCTATCTGAATATTTAAAAAACCACAATAATTTTATACTCCTTGCTCTTTTACTGTTATATTCTTTTACTGTTTATAATTTCCCGTTTCGTTCTTTCTTTTTGTTCAGCTGGATTCCTTTGTTTGTATTTTTTACTCCCAACAAAAACAAAATAAAGACACTTATATTCTCTTTCACCCTGACATTATTTGGAATAGTCTTAGTCAGCAAATACATGAACAGGTTTGAAGATAATATTATGTTCGTCAACATAAGTATTCCCTATCTGATTAAGATATTTATTGAAGACCTCTCGTATCTGTTTCCCTTTTACAATCTGATGTTACCATCGTTGAGAACAATAAAAGGGGTTAGCGTCTTAATACTTCTTTTGATATCTCCATTTCTACTAAATACCAAAATGAGAAACACAGCTTTCTTCTTTTCTTTTTCACTTCTGTCTTCCCTTGTCTTAATGATGGCAGCAACCCAATTTACAGGTCAAGTAGCCCTGACTTGGGAAAGCAACCATTGGTATTATCTAACAATGCTTCCTATGTTGGCCGGTTTTTTAGGGGCATTGTTTATAGGCATTGAACAAAAAAATAAAAAGTTTAACTCGATAATTGCAACAACTATTGTAGTAGTAGTGAACACTGTGCTGACAAACAAAGCTGTTTCATATCGTCTCCAAAATCACAGCGACCCCCTTAGATATTTTTATACGACACTGCCAAAGCTAGTTCCAAAAATCACAAAAAATGATGCAATTGTACTAAATATAAATGGCGGCCCGAGAGCGCTTAACCCCTTTATATCGGGAATAGGTTTCGATGGAACAGTATATCTTGCGGGGCTGTACAACATCAAATTCGATGATTTGAATTACGCCTTTGGACCCATGAATGCTGTGAAATTGCTAGTCGATAAAAACATACAACTGGATAGGACATATAGCCTTGATTACATCCAAAATGACTTGAGGAATGAAACAGTAGAGTTCAGAACGCTTCTTAAAACTGGTAAAATCACCTCCTTGGGAAAGTTTCAGAAGGGTCAAAGTATAGAAATCAGTAATTTAAACCTCTCAACAATTACACCTCTCTTTTTGAAATTAAGCGTAAGTAACCTGCCAAATTCATTAACCTTTACCCAACCGGCTGAAGTCGACAACAAGTATCTTGATGTCTATTTCAGTCAAAACACCAAGCGAAAGTTGTACAAAGTTTCTACCAATGTTGTGGGTGACACACCGGAGCATCAATATGACAATATAATTGATGGCAAAGTCGATACTGCATGGGTGGCGGAAAGCTGGCCTAACGACGGAGTAGAAATCACATTAGACCTAGGCAAGGTAAGGCGAATAAATAAAATTATTTGGGCAAGCGCAAGGACCTCTCCGTGGTTTTTGCGCTCAGTTTCAGACTACACAATTTTAATTTCAAAAGATGGACAGAACTTTCAAACCGCTAAAGAAAACCATTCCTCTAAGTATCTAGAAAGAAATGAGTACTTCGTGGAAGAAATTTCCACTGCAGAAGCCAAGATTATAAAACTCAAAATACTTAAAACACATGGTGGATTAGCACCTGCAATTGATGAGCTAGAAGTGTTTGAAGAATCAGAAGTAATTCCAGACATCGAAAAATATTTTGAAGTTAGGGCAAATATAACAAAATATCTCGACTCGAAAATGTTACAAAAATATCTGTCTGAGGTTCTCGAAAATAAAATCCCCGTCACTCTCTTTTGGAAGAACGAATACAATGCTGAATACGGTGGAGATAATTCGAAAATATTTAATATCAGAGCCAATGAAAAAGGTGAGTATTTGGTTTTTCTTCCAAGGACCGGAAGGGAAGTCAGATCACTTAAACTAGTATCAGAAAGGTATCCAACACAGTTGACTGTCGCTTCCATTGAAGCTTGGTATCCAGCTCTAGATGATTTTAGGTCAAATAAGACACTCCTGAATAATCAATGAAAAATATATTCTTTAAAATCAAATTATATGGTCCAATACAGTTTCTGAAGTTTTTAGTTAGGGAGGCGCACTACAAAATTTGGACTCAGAGAGTCAAAAATTCATTTAGTCAGTGGGGAGAGGATCAAGTTATCGACTCAATAATCAGAAAAAAAACAGGTTTTTATGTTGACATAGGCGCAAATGATCCAAAAAGATTTAACAATACCTACAAATTTTACAGGATGGGTTGGAACGGAATTAATATAGAACCAAGTGTTGAGTGTTTCCAAAAACTACGTATGACAAGGAGACGTGACATAAATCTTAACATTGGAATAGGAAGAGCTAACAAAAATTACTATTACTACGCCTTCGAACCAAACACTCTCTCTACTTTTTCAAAAAGCACTGCCGATAAATATCAAAAAATGGGATTTAAACTTATGGAAAAAAGAAAAGTAAGAATGGTCACACTATCATCCATATTTTCAAAGTATGTAAAAAACTCAAAAATTGATTTTTTAACTGTAGACACTGAAGGGTCAGATTTGAGAGTCCTAATGACTAACAACTGGCAGAAATATAAACCTGATGTTATATGTGTAGAATTGGCACGAAGAAAGTTAAAACGGCATAAATTATTGAGCTACAAAAAAGGACTAACAAGCTTTCTGGAGCAAAAAGGCTACAAAGAGCATCATAAAAGTGATATTAATGGTATATTTGTCAGAATAAAACAATGAAAATAGTTGGCGTCACTTGTCACTATACAGGTAACCACGATAACTCAGCAGCACTTCTGGTTGATGGCGAACTCGTATTCGCCGAAAGCGAGGAAAGAATTACCCGCATCAAACATGACAGAAGACTGCCGGTCCGGGCAATAGAGCATGCTTTGAAGTCTCAAAACTTAAAACCCTCACAAGTTGATTATTATGTCTCAGCTTCGCCTCCAACCAACAACATAAAACTTCTCCTACATTCTATAAATGGTTTCCATCATACATCATTTATCGACGTCTCAAGATGGTTAATTGAACGCTCAATCTCCTTTCTTCTCTCAAAGAGAAATGCGCAAACTGAACCTGATCGAAAGTTACCCGGCAATAAATTACGCTTTGTGTCTCATTATCTGGCGCATGCTGAGACTGCATATTCTTTTAGTGGCATGAATGATTGCCTTGTCGTGGCATGGGATGGTTATGGCATAGAAGAAAGTGGGCTGCCACTGTGTGGAAGTGTGTATCTAGGTGAGGCTGGTGAACTTAAGTTACTTGAAAATATCTCTGCGTATTCATCACTTGCATTGTATTATGGAGCCGTCACAGTCGCTTTAGGTTTCAAACTAAACGATGGGGAAGGTAAGACGATGGGATTGGCGGCGTATGGTAAGCCAAGCCAAGCTGTCCGTGAACTCCGAAAAATTTTTCCGAATTTCACAAACTCAAAATGGCACGCAGTATCCAACTGGCTTGATATCAATGGTGTTTCCAGAGGTGAGTATTTCAAAAGAACCAGGACATTTAAAAAAATAAAGTCCTTAATCGACACATATGGCAAAGCTCAAGTTGCCTTCGCTGCCCAACTAATATTAGAAGAGGAGGGCGAAAAATTCTTCAAATACTTACTTAAGAAATACAAAAAAAGAAATGTTGCACTAGCCGGTGGTATATTTTTGAACGTAAGGTTTAATATGAGACTCCTGAAAAATGGTATCGTGGACAAACTGTTTGTCTACCCAAACCCAGGAGACGGCGGCGTTGCAGTAGGAGCAGCAATTGCTCTACATAAACGCCTTGGTGGTAATATCAAAACAAGTGAACTACAAAATGCAGCCCTTGGATGTGAATTTCATGACAAAGATTATATGAAAGCAATCAAGCGTTTCGGTAAAAGAATCACTGCCATTAAATTTGGCAAAAACATAGGCAAGGTCGCTGCCCGCGACATAATGAACGGCTTTGTAATTGGGTGGTTTCAAGGTAGAGGCGAATGGGGTCCGAGGGCTCTTGGTCAAAGGAGTGTGCTTGCAGACCCAAGGAAAATCGAAACAAAGAAAAGAATAAATTCGCGCCTTAAACAGCGAGATTGGTTTATGCCCTTTGCGCCCGCAATCCTCGAAGAACACAAGGATGAAGTTTTGACTCATGGTTTTGGTACTTTATTTATGACACTCGCCGACGATGTCAAGTTGAAAATAGCAAAAAAAATTCCGGCTGCAATTCATATTGACAATACGGCAAGAGCACAGATAGTAAGAAAAAAAACAACACCAAAATACTGGCAAGTAATCAACGAGTTCTACAAACTTACAGGTGTTCCTGTAATTTTAAATACTAGCTTTAATCGACACGGACTTCCTATTGTCCATTCACCCACGGAAGCCATTGAACATTTGTTGTGGGGGAGTGTTGATAAACTAATTATGGGTGATTATTTGATCACAAAAAAAGAGTGATATACTAGTGTCCAGATTAAATGTATATACTTGGAATCTACAACGCGCATAACGCAACAGCTGCAATATTAAAGGATGGAAAGGTGATAGCTTGTGTCTCTGAAGAGCGCTTCACAAATGTTAAGAATCAATATGGCTTCCCAAAACATGCAATTGATTATTGCATCAAGGCAGCAGGCATAGAATCTAAGGACCTGGATCTTGTAACAATTCCCTTTAAGTATGGCGCTCCACAGCACTCATTGCGAGAAAACGCCAAAGACATGAAACTAGCGGCAGCACTTTACGTGTACAAGATAGTAGGGGTGATTAGGAGTGTATGGGGTGAGCTTGCTTATCGATACCCATCACTCATGCCAATCGGCAAAACTTCATTTCGCATAGCCTCAATTGCTTTCGAAAAATACCACATGGCGAGTGAAAGGAAGTTTGTCGCAGAATACCTGGGCCTTCCAATTGATAAAGTTGTCACCTTCGATCATCATGAGACACACGCAATATCAAGTTACTTTACCTCCCCATTCAATGGTCAGAAAGCGTTAGTGCTTACACTTGATGGGGAAGGAGACTTTAAATGCGCAACGGCCACAGTTTTTGACGGAAAAAAACACAAATTACTCGCCTCAACAGACAGGGAGCATTCACTGGGTTACATATATCAGAAGCTTACAGAATACCTGGGCATGAAAAAAAACGAACACGAATACAAAGTGATGGGACTCGCACCTTACGCTAAAGATTTTGACATAGATAAGACATATAAAAAGATCAGTGATCTCGTGACTTTCGATCAAAAAGACCAGATGAGATTCACCTCTAAATTTAATACTCTAGATACAGAGAAGTTCTTGGAGCGCGAAATGAGACGAACCCGTTTCGATATTCTCGCTGGTGCTTTTCAGAAACTCGTTGAGGAAAAAACTGTCGAGTGGGTCCGTTACTGCATGAAAAAGACAAAGATGAATACTGTGATTCTCTCAGGTGGCGTATTTATGAATGTTAAAGTCAACCAGAAGATTGCAGAAATGCCTGAAGTCAGGAAGCTTTACATTTTGCCTTCCTGTGGCGATGAATCAACACCCGTCGGAGCTGCATTACTAGGTTTTATAAAATTAAAGAATCTAGCTGCCCTTAAAAATGCAGTCATAGATAATATCTATTGGGGTCCGGAGTTTGGAAGCGAAGATATAGAAAAAGCACTGAAGAAAAAAGGTCTCTCTAAACGATACTTAATAAAAAAACCTAAAGATATCGAAAAACGCATCGCAGCACTTCTGGCTCGAGGAGAAATAGTGGCAAGAATGGCTGGCCGAATGGAATTTGGAGCCAGGGCACTAGGGAATCGCACAATCATGGCAAATGCCAGCAATGTCGATGTAATCAAAAAGATCAATGAGCAAATTAAAGGCCGTGACTTTTGGATGCCCTTTGCGCCATCAATTCTCTGGGAAAGAATGAGCGACTATGTTATAAACCCAAAAAAGATTCTATCACCATACATGATGCTTGGTTTTGAAACTACGGCCCTAGCCCACAAAGAACTTATTGCAGGCCTACATGCCTATGACCTTACTGCTCGTCCGCAATTTGTAACTAAAGATGGAAATCCAAAATACCACAAAATACTTAAAGAGTTCGAAAGACTCACTGGCATTGGTGGAATATTGAATACATCGTTTAATTTACATGGTTTTCCAATAGTACTAGGCCCATCCGAAGCCCTTGAGGTCTTTGAAAAATCAGGTCTTGAATATCTTGCGCTTGAAGATTTCTTAGTGGAAAAGCGCAAAAAAGCCCATTAATGAAACGCCTTCCACTATATTTGTTGAGTTTATTTACAATTTCTCTTTTTTGGAGGATTTCTCATTCATTTTATCAGCAAGATGAGTGGCACGGTTTAGGTGACATAATTTCGAATGGCATTACCTCAATTTTTATCACTACAAACGATCCGCTATCAATCGCACTTGGAGCTGGAAGGGTAGGGAGCAACCTCTTGGTATACTTCTTTTACTACTATTTCAAATTTAATATTGCTCCAATCGCTCTATTTGTAATTTCACTTCACCTAGGGGTTGCTCTCTTGCTTTACCATCAAGCATACAAGATCACTAACAAAAAACTGCCAGCATTATTCAGCGCACTTTTTTTTGTGAGTAACAGCGTCTCAGCAGGGTCCATTACATGGCCTGCATCAGGCATATCAACAATCTCAGCAGGACTCCTAATCGTACTGGCACTCTGTTTGTTTATTGATTATATCGAAAAAGAAAACGGCAATAGACTTAAATTGATATTTTTGCTTTTATACCTATCACTCTTTTTCAAAGAAACTGCTATGCCATTTTTTATTCTGCTGCCGATCTCGTCACTGATTTTTAGGAAAATATCGCCAAAACATTTCATACAAAAGTATTGGTACTTTATCCTTTTTACGATACTGGCGGTTGGTTACAGATTGGTTTTGTTTAAGAACATCGAAACTCAAAAAGACTTATTTCTAACTGGCGCATCGCAAAGTTATACGGCCACACTTCTTGTCAGATCAATTATGTATCCAGTCACTTCTTTTTCTCTTATGTTTTTTCCAGCGGCAGAAGCTTTCAGCTTCGCAAAACATCTCACCTGGATCTACTACCCCTTTTTTGATCCATCTCTATATGATCTCATTGCACAAACAGCAGTTCTTGATACTCTCGCTATCTTTCTGACATTAATAATTATATTTTCACTTTTCCTGTTATTTAGAACCGCGAATATAACGACAAGAAAACAGGTACTATTAATATTGGGATTCACTTTGATATCGTTTCTTCCCTATGTGGTAATCAGCAAGACCTTTTCATATCTGGAATCCCGTTACTATTACCTTGCAACAGCAGGCGCCTCACTGTTAATAGCGCAAGTACTCACAAGACTTACACAAGTTATAAACACAAAAGTAGTTAAAGTCATATATATAGCTTTTTTATTTCTCCTATTCGTACACATTCGTGAGGTGAGAAGAGAAGTTACTCGGCAAGTTTCGCTTGGAAAAGAGAGGCTAGCAATACTCGAAGCGGTTACTAAGATTAAGCCAGAACTGTCCGGCAAGAATATTTTCTACTTAACTGGAGATAGAAATTACTATATTTCCGATGGCAATCCTTCACCTATGCAACAGGGTATGGGGTATACATTGCTGGTTTGGTATACAGCGAGAGCTAATGCGCCAGAAGAGTTAAAAAGTCTCATCAGAGACTATTATCTCTGGGAACTTAACGGACAGGGTTACAAGGAAATTGACGGTGTAGGCTATGGCTACTTTTGGGATCTTACACAACTTAAAGAATTACAAAAAAGAAAAGATATCGACATCACCGGTCTATACTACAATTCAAAAGAGCAAACAATTGCAGACATCACAAATGAATTATGACACGGCAGTAATAGGCGGCGGGTTCTATGGGTGTATGATTGCTTTGGCACTACAAAAAGGCGGTCACAAAACTCTAATAATTGAGAAAGATGTTGATATACTCAAACGCGCCTCATACAACAATCAAGCAAGGGTCCACAACGGCTATCATTATCCAAGAAGTTATTTAACAGCGATCAGGTCTCACGCGAATTATGGAAGATTCATCAAAGATTTTAAAAGTGCAGTTAAATCCAAATACGAAATGTATTACGTATTGGCGAAAGGTCCTTCCAAAACAACAAGCCGACAGTTCGTTAAATTCTGTCAACAAATTGGCTCGCCATTGGCACCAGCCAGACAGAGCGTTCTAGATCTATTTAACCCCCGACTAATTGAAGACGTGTTTGCAGTAGACGAGTACCTTTTCGACGCTGGAATTTTGAGGAGTATTCTGTGGGACAAACTTCAAAAAAACAAAATAAAGGTGATGTTAAAATGCGAAGTCATCAAACTAAACCCAAGCTCATCGGGACTTGTACTTGAATTGGATAGCGGCGAAACAATCTTCGCGAAACGAATTTACAACTGTGCCTATGCCTATATTAACAGCATTCTTAAAAACTCAAAACTTAAATCCATACCGTTTAAATTTGAGCTGACTGAAATGCCGCTGTTTCGTCCTCCAAAAGAACTCGAAAACATGGGAATAACAATCATTGACGGTCCATTTTTTGGAACACTTCCATTTCCAGATAAAGGCCTTCACAGCCTATATCACGTCCGCTATACAGTTCACAAAGCATGGAATCATGACTCGCGTACAACAACACCAATAATATCTGAATATAAAAAAAGCAATTTCAACTATATGCTAAATGATGTAGAGAGATATATGCCAATACTAAAAGACATTGTGAAAGAAGAATCGCTATACGAAATTCGGTGCGTTCTCCAGAAGGACGAATTCAGCGACGGGAGACCAATTCTTTATAAAAGAGATTATGGTTTCAACGGACTCAATGTTGTTATGGGAGGCAAAATCGACAACGTTTACGACGTGCTAAGTGAGATTCAAAAGAGTTAACATTAACGCCTTCTGCGCATGAAGACGGTTCTCAGCTTCTTGAAATACTACAGATTGTGGCCCGTCAATTACTTCTGCTGTAACTTCACTGCCCCGATACGCCGGCAAGCAGTGCATGAATATAGCATTTTTATTTGCTTTCCCCATCAATTTCAAATTGACTTGAAAAGGATTGAAGATTTTAAGTCTCTCTTTCTTTTCGCTCTCACGCCCCATACTCACCCAAGTATCAGTTACGACAACATCAGCGTTTGCGACTGCATCATTTGGGTTCTTAACTTCGACAATCTCTGATTTCGTAGCCAAATCTCTCGCCCTGCTCAAAATAGTTTTGTTCATAAAATAGCCCTTTGGTGCACAGGCCCTGAAATTTACCTTCAAAAGGGCACATGCCAATGCAAAGGAATGAACAACATTGTTATTGCAATCACCAACAAAAGCAACAGTTAATCCTTGTAGTTTTTTCTTGGTTTCCTTAATAGTCAAGAGATCGGCCAAGATTTGGCATGGGTGTTCAAGTTCAGTCAAACCATTTATAACGGGGACCGACGAGTATTTCGCCAACTCCACAACTGTCTCGTGAGCGAATGTTCTAGCCATGATAATATCCGCCATTGAAGAAGTCACAATCGAAATATCAGAAATACTCTCGCGTGTACCCATCTGGATGTCAGTGGGAGCCAGGTAAATCGAGTTACCACCAAGTTGCGTCATTCCAATTTCAAAAGAGATTCTAGTTCGCAACGAAGGCTTCTCGTATATTGTAACCAACGTTTTCCCACTTAAGACTTTTTTATTGCCTTTCTTTGTCTTAACTTCGCGCTTAAGTTTCCGAGCTACACCCAGAACTTTTAGGATTTCAGAAGAACTTAAATCGGAGATCGAAACAAAATGCCTGAGTTTCACTGCCACGAGTCTACCACAGTTATAATATCTAAAACAATAAATAAAGCGTGATGTTTCCACCACGCTTTTGGTATTACGACCAAGTCGGAAAACTGTTTGCTTCCAGATACTCTTTGAGAAGAGTCGCTCGCCACAAGACAGTCGGATGCAATTGCAAAGCAGCACCAGACGCCACTCGGGTATCTGACGCATACTTTTCCCACACATCCGGTTTCACCCCACCATCCTGTAACCATTCTCCAAGCCTAACAACAGGGACCACAAATAAAGCCGTTGCTTCATTGTAATCCTTGGCACCCTTCCAGCTTTCAAGCAAAGTTTCCTCTGACGTTGTCGTTGTTGTGACAAAGCCAAGCCCTGCATATGCATACACAGTCTGCATGCACACTCCAAGAAGACGAACATCCTCAGGCTTCACCTCAAGCCCCAACTCTTCTTTGTATGCACGCACAGGTGTGGCAAATGGGTGGCCGTCTGTCAACTCAACCTGCTCTTCTATTGTCATGGCAGCCCGCCCCGCAGCAAATCCAGCACCACTTGAGCTGACTTTCATGAGGACATTCAGCTGCTCGCTCCCTTCAGGACGAAGCAGCAAGATATTATCAGTCGCCACTCCAACAGGGAGTTCAGTACTAAGCCGGTTCACCAAATCTTGAATCGACTGTTCATGAACTTCTTTGTTCGCGGCAGGTAACCCCCAAAGAGTGAAGTAATCCGTAGCACCGTAGTGCAGCGTCAATGCACTATTGTGGAACGTGAGTCCTCGCAAAGAGACCTTCGTGCCATTGAAATCGTTCGGACGAAGGTCACGAGTTCTTTTCCAAGATGGATAAAGACGTGCAGAAGCATATGCTTCATCTGCATTCGCAATGCTCTGCCAAACCTTGTGATCGCCAGACACTATCGACAGAGGATTGTGTAAGGCAAACACTTTGTCAGTTGTAAGCCCCTTACCAAATGACAGCAAAGGGTGGACAGTTCCTATCATCGAACCCATGTAAAAGTTCTCCTATACTAGAATGCTATCGATGACCGATAATATCAAACAACTCACTGAGTAGCAACGAGAAATTGAATATTTAAACCAAATTTGCTAACCTATAGCATCCAATAAAGGATTATAACATTAAAAAGGAGAGAAGTAAAATATGACCAAGGGAGTCTTAGTGCGTCCCCACAGAACGATTGTCTACTTACGACGATTCAACGAAGACCTGATTGTGGATGAACTCAACAACCATGGCGCAGTATTGCTGCACTACGACTACGAAGCTCAAGGGCCCTACGACCATCCATATTCAGAACACTCGGTATATTTCCCTCGCCCTATGAACTTCACAGTGGGGGAAGTGCTCGACGGTCTAGCAAAATTGCTCATGAGCACGTTTGAACTGGTTGATTGGTTCAGCAGCCACGAAATTATAAATCTTAGTGGCCGCAGTCTCCAAATTAGGCTGCTCATGATACACGAAATGTCAACCAAGGTAGTCGTTGACGTATATGATCAGTCTTTTCGGTACAATCCAGACATTTGGATGGCAAGCGTCGGCTACTGCCGTCGCGGTCACAGCCGTGAACTCTACTCAGTCCCGCCCGAAATTGGACTGAACTTTTTCGCCGAGTTTTTCGGCCTCCAGGTTGCTCAATAATCTAATATCCTGCTTAGATATCAGTAATTGTCTAAGCAGGATGCCATTCCAAATTCAACCATAAAACCGCTCATGGGTTATAAAACCCCAATGAAATCTTAGCGATATTAATCATATCCCCAACTTTCTTCCACCCAACAATCTTTGTTGGCACTTTGTTTTTTGGATAACTTCTGCTGCAAGCAATCTCTTCCGATTTTAATCCAAGTTTATTTGCCCGAGTTGTTAAATAAAATAACAGTTCGTAGCGCTGAAAAATATCGCGAAATGGCGCTACACCTGGATGCAATAAATATTTTTTGCTGTATGCCCGAAAGGCCAGGGGAGTATCCGTGTACCATTTTCTCGCCGCAAAAGAAAGAAGGGGAGAGATCACAAATCTGTTAAAAAATACACGATCACCTGGCGTATTTTTATGTTTACCACCTTTAATAAATCTCGATCCTTGCGCATAATCATATCCTTCCTGAAGTGCTTCTAAAAACTTTGGAATCCTACTTACATCATCTTTGCCGTTGCCATCAATAGTAATGATGCCTGCGTAACCTTGCTTGAGTGCCCAAGCAAAACTAAATCTATATTGTCTAGATTGCCCCATAGGTCCGGTCAACTTCGCGCGTACACCCTGTTTTCTTAGAAAACTTTTCTCAACCGACCCATCAGTGCTTCCTCCATCAGCA
>CAYHMW010000007.1:0-42579 GCA_964357925.1 uncultured Gammaproteobacteria bacterium | reverse complement strand
ATCCGTAGCTCAGTTGGTTAGAGCGCTTCATTGACATTGAAGAGGTCAGAGGTTCAAGTCCTCTCGGGTTCACCCCGCAAATTCATGCTGTGCGCTAGCGCTTTGCATGAACGCGCGGTGAAAGGCTCGCTTGCTACGCAATTTGCGAGCCACAAATCACCGGGGCCCGTGGTATACCGGCAACATGCTTCCATGGCATGGAAGAGTAGGGGGTTCGATTCCCCCCGGGTCCACAAATCAAAAAATATATTGACATATCGAATTAGATATGTTAAACCAAGGCCGAATCAGATCGTCTGTACATTGAAAGGAAAAGAGTCATGAGTTTACTTTGCGGAGAATGTGATAATTCTCTCTACGGTTCATTCCATATCTTGTGTCTTCTGGGACACAACAGGATGGGACTAGTCCATCCGGAAGATAGTCTCATTCGGCTGGCCGTCTGCAATAGCCATTACGTGATGAAGTCCGATTACATCCACCAATCGCGCTTTCAGAGTCCGGATGCTGACACTCTCGTTTTCGCTATCGTTCCAGGCATCGAAACCACGGGTGGCAACTTCAACGGTGCCTACTCGATGGACCAAGACGGAGAATTGAAGAAGCGTGGCTACTTCGAAGAAACATTATACCTTACGGGAGCTGGTGTTAAAAGAAGCTTCCCGAATTCCTTTAAGTCGCTTCTCACCGGGATTGAGGATAGCCCCAAGGAACTAGCGATCTATAAGATGGCCATCAAACGGTTTCAGGCCAGCTTCACGATTGCAGATTATGATATAGACCTGTATCGAACGCAGAAAGAGTTCGACCGAATTGAGGCCGCCAAAAAAGAACGAATCCGTGAAGCCGAGCAACTGGAACAACGATATCAGCTGCATGTCGAACTGATCCGATCAGCGGCGGAAAACGCGTTCGCCAATCAAACAGTATCACTCGAGATGGCGCATCAGCTTGTTGCGACTGGTCTTATGAAACCGAGTACCGAACGTCGTCGCTATTATCACTTTCCGGGTGAGGACACGTTCATCTGGTACGACTTTACCAAAGAGGGAACCAGACATGCTGGATATATAGGTTTCGATTCCGATCTCCGGCTTATCTCGATAGACGAACGGTACCCGACTAAAAACCTGATTTATATCAAATAAGCCAGGTTTATATCAGATAAGCAACAAACGTGGGCTCCGCATCCTTCTCAAACGAGATAGAAGCGGAGCCCATCTTCTTTTTCAAAATCTCAAAGAACAAATCTTTTGCGATACCGTTTGCTAAGGTCCCAAAAGCAGTATTGAAATCTCCACTCATCATCTTTATGATGAGGACAGGGGTGATAAATATGGATATGTCTACAGAAGGCAACAGTGTCCACTATGTATGTAAAATTTGCGGTGGGGTGTCAGATACACCCAAAAACTGCGAAACAATTGGTTGCGCATATAATGGCAAGCCACTTACTGAATGTCGGTGCACCGATGGCAATCACGGCAAAAGCCCAAACGCAGAAATAGCGCCTGAAAAGAAATAAATGTCGAAACATGTTCTAGCCAAATACAGAAAAACCTGGCATCACAGCATAGTTAGTGGTTTTGCATGGGCAATTGGTGTCTCACTTGGCTTCGCCTTCGTCTCAAGTGTACTTGTGACAGCATTGTCATTCGGCGTAGGATTACCTTTTGTCGGCGGCATTATCGCAGGTATAGTTGAAGCCACAAATTCCTCCCTCATTACCCGCACCCCCACCCCTTAAATTTTACAAATTCCCATAGTTCTTGCTACAATACCCACTGTTCAAAACAAAGTCCTTTAGCATAAGGAGAAAACTAGAATGTTCGGATTTGCTTTTGGTCTAAGCCAGGAAGAATGCAATTCAGCAATGCAAGAAGTGATCGCCGCCTTCCAAACTCAAGGGGGCGAAAAGCCCCCATTCTTTTCTCCACAAACCACCTCACTTGTAGTACACTTGACCCTATATGGACAACCTGCGTCATTCAACGGCACATCTTCTAGCAGCTGCAGTTCTCGAACTCTGGCCCAAAGCCCTCCCCACAATCGGACCGTCAATTGAAAATGGTTTCTATTACGACTTCGACTTCGGAGACGATAAAGTATCAGAAAACGACTTTCCCAAAATCGAAGCGAAAATGGCCGAATTGGTCAAGAATTGGCATTCCACCACAAAAACTAACGAAACGATAGACGAAATTAAAATTCGCTTTATCAATAACCACTACAAAGGTGAATTAATTCACGAACTCGAAGGTGAAAACAAAGAAATCACAACTTATCAATCTGGAGATTTTGTCGATTTGTGTCGCGGTGGTCATGTCGAAAACCCTGCAAAAGAAGTTAAACATTTCAAATTACTCTCAATTGCCGGAGCATATTGGAGAGGGGATAGTAACAACAAGATGTTAACTCGTATTTATGGAACAGCTTTCCCGACGCAAAAAGAATTAGACGAATACCTTCACGGCTTAGAAGAGGCAAAAAAACGAGATCACAGAAAGCTTGGTCGCGAACTAGATCTATTTACATTCTCTGATCTTGTTGGTTCTGGCCTCCCGCTCTACACCCCGAAAGGCACAATAGTCAGAAAACTTCTTAACGATTACATCGAAAGCCTTCAGTCGAAAGAAGGCTACAGTCAAGTTTGGACTCCACAAATAGCAAAAGCAGAACTTTTTAAAACTTCGGGGCACTATGACAAATATAAGGAAGATATGTTCCGTGTTCACTCAAACTACTCTGAAGAAGAGTTTTACCTTAAGCCTATGAATTGCCCCCAACACACCCAAATTTATGCATCTCAAAAAAGAAGCTACAAAGATCTCCCGATCAGGCTCACAGACTTTGCCATGCTTTATCGCGATGAAAAGCCAGGCGAATTACTGGGCCTTGCACGAGTTCGAAGTTTCTCGCAAGACGACGCACACATCTTCTGTAGAGAAGACCAAATAGATGAGGAAATCGACAAAATGTTCGTTATGACAAAAACAGTCATGAGCCGTTTAGGTTTCAAATACAAATACAGACTATCAACGAGAGATCCAAAGTCGCCTGAAAAATACTTAGGTGATCCCAAAACCTGGGACAAAGTAGAAGCCTGGGCAGAAGAAATTATGAAGAGACACAAAATTGAACACTTTACAGCCCCTGGCGAAGCTGCTTTTTATGCCCCCAAAATGGATCTCATCGCAATTGACAGCCTTGGACGCGAATGGCAACTTTCAACCGTTCAAATAGATTATGTTCAGCCAGCCAGATTTAATCTTAAATACACCGATTCAGACGGAACAGAGAAAACACCTGTTATGCTCCACCGAGCCATCTTAGGTTCATCAGAACGCATGCTAATGATTCTTATTGAGCACTACGCCGGAGCTTTTCCGTTCTGGCTTGCACCAGTTCAGATCAAAGTACTACCCATTACAGAGAGAAATCTCGATTATTCCACCTCTATAACTCAAGGCTTAATAGACCTAGGCTTCCGCGTTGAAATCGACAATAGGAACGAAACACTAAGCGCCAAGATAAGAAACGCTCAAAATGAAAAAACACCATATATGATCATTGTTGGGGACAAGGAGCAAGAATCACAACAAATTTCAGTCAGAACTCGAGAGGGAAACACACTCTCCAGTAAAACACTTATTGAATTTCAAAAAGATATCATTGAAAATATAAACACCTAATCATCCACACTTTACTGCAAAAATTGTGAATTTACATTAAATTTGGTAAAATCAAAACCTCAAATCGGACTTATATCATTGTTTTAACTTGAAGATAAATAACAAAAACGCTGACTACGGAAACTGGGTCATCAACGACCAAATTACGGCCGCTGAGGTTCGAGTTATCGGTGCAGACGGAACACAAATCGGAGTTATGCCTATTTTAGAAGCACTTGAGCTGGCAAGAAAGGATGGATTAGACCTTATTCAAATTGCCACGCACATAACACCGCCTGTGGTAAAAATAGCCAATTTCGGCAAGTTTAGATACAAAGAGGAAAAAAAGCTAAAGGAACAAAAGAAAAAAGCTAAAGGGGGAGAAGTAAAAGAAATACGCTTTAGCCCATTTATCGCAGAACAGGATTACCAAACTCGCTTGAAAAGAGTAAAAGAATTCCTTGACGAAGGAAACAAGGTCCGAGCATCTGTCGTCTTTAAGGGTAGGCAAATGGACAGCAAGGACTTTGGTTACAAGGTCTTAAATAAGACCCTTGTCGATCTAAGAGCGCAAAGTCGTTTTACAATAATTTTAGATATGGAACCAAAATTTAACGGAAGACATCTTACTATGGTAATATCGCAAAGCAAAAAACAAAAAAATGCCGAAACAGAAAACTAAAAAATCAGCAAGTAAAAGATTTAAGGTAACAGCCACTGGAAAGCTCATGCGAAGGCGTAGCTTTACTGGACATCTCAACGTCAAAAAAAGTAGCCGCCAAAAGAGAAGGCTCGCGCAGGCTGTCGAAGTAAAGGGGAAATATGCAATTAAGCTACGAAAAATGCTAGGTGTTCGCAAAAAAAACAAAACATTGAAAATTATTTAATATGTCACGAACAAAATCCATCGGAGCCAGGCGCCACAGAAAGATCAAAAGTGAAGCTAAAGGCTTTAAAAATGCAAGACGAAAAAGAGTTAAGACCGCAAAAGAAGCCATACTTCATGCAGGCCAATATGCCTATGTTGGAAGGAAACAAAAAAAGCGCAATTTCCGTAGCCTTTGGAACATAAGAATCAATGCGGGAGTACGTGAACACGGCTTAACCTACAACACATTTATCAGTGCTCTCAAAAAAGCCGGCATCGAACTAAACCGCAAAATGTTAAGCGACATCGCAACAAATGATAAAGAAGGCTTTAAGGCACTAGCAGAAGAAGCCAAAAGCGCGCTAAACTAGCTTCATGCGTGATGAGATCACAAATCTAAGAAATATCGCTGTAACCACGATTTCAGAAGCCAGATCCCTCGAATCTCTGGAAAAACTACGCATCGAGTACCTTGGTCGATCAGGCGCTCTGACAACTCTTTTCAAAAAAATCAAAGACATCCCAGAATCCGAACGTGCTCACGTCGGGAACCTTATTAACGAGACAAAAGACACACTCCTTAAAGAACTTGCCAACGCCTCACAATCAGTCTTCCAAAAAAAGGAAAAGGATTTTGATATCACAGTCCCAGGCATCACACCAACCGTGGGCCATCTACACCTTATCACACAAGCAATAGATGAAATTACAACGACCTTCAGCCAAATTGGGTTCGTTCGCACAATGCACCCAGAGGTCGAATGGGATTACTACGCCTTTGAATCCTTGGGCTTTGACAAAAATCATCCAGCCCGCGATGAATGGGAAACTTTTTTGGTTGACGAAACCCCAAGCGACTCACTCGGCCCAATGGTATTGACCCCACATACCAGTTCTGGCCAAGTCCGCGAGATGAAAGAGGCTGGTCTACCACCAATTCGCATGATCAATATCGCAAAATGTTACAGAAGACAATCAGATATTAGTCATGTTCCAATGTTCCACCAATTCGAAGGGTTAGTTGTCGATAAAGGAATTTCGATTTCTCACCTTCGTGGCACACTCGACTATTTCGCCAAAACTTACTTTGGAACAGAGCGCAAAACGCGCATTAGGCCATACAACTTTCCATTCACAGAGCCTTCCTTCGAAGTCGATGTAAGCTGCGGTGCATGCAATGGTCGAGGTTGCAAACTCTGCAAAGCAGGCTGGCTCGAAATCGGCGGCGCAGGCATGGTACATCCAGAGGTATTAAGACACGGGAGCATAGACCCAAATACCTACACTGGTTTTGCTTTCGGTTGGGGAGTAGAACGTGTGCTAATGGTAAAGGCTGGCCTTAACGATATTAGGAAAATCTATAGCACAGATCTGAGATATCTCACACAATTCTAAAATGAACATCCGAATACTACATAGTCACCTGCTTGAACACTTAAATACAAAGGCAAGCCCCGAAGATATTGCAAAATATCTCTCACTTTGCGGCCCCTCTGTCGAAAGTGTCAGAAAAATTGATGGAGATTACATCTATGACATTGAAGTCACCACTAATAGGGTAGACATTATGAGCTCCCGAGGTATTGCAAGAGAGGCGGCAGCAATCCTACCACGCTTTGACATCAAAGCCTCTCTAAAAGAGATTGACACCAATCTCCCAAGGAGCAAAACTCCACTAAAACTGACTATTAAATCTGATCCTAATCTAGTGCGCCGCATTCTCGCAATAGCCCTTACCGATATTAAAAACACAAAATCCCCCTCTTGGATGATCAAACGCCTTGAGGCAGCAGGCATTCGCTCTCTAAATGCAGTAGTCGATATTACAAATTACGTGATGCTTGATTTGGGTCATCCAACACATGTTTTTGATTACAATAAATTACTGAGTGGTCAACTTATTGTAAGGGAATCCAATAAAAAGGAATGTCTTATTGGACTCGATAATAAAACTTACACCTTAAAAGGCGGCGACATTGTTTTTGACAATGGGCAAGGGAGCATTATCGACTTACCAGGAGTTCTGGGAACTAAAAATACAGTGGTAGACGATACTACCAAATCAATTTTGTTCTTTGTCGACAATATTGATCCTGTACACATAAGGAAAACTTCGATGTCAACAGGAATCAGAACAATGGCCGCCATAATCAACGAAAAGGGGGTAGACCCCTATTTAGGGCAGGAAGCTATTATCAAAGGCGTACATTTATATCAAGAAATCTGTGGTGCAACGATAATTTCAAAAATCTACGACAACTTTCCAAAGCCACCCAAAAAACAGCAGATTAAAGTCGATAAAACAAAAATCGATCAGCTCTTAGGTGTCAATTTACCAAAAGCAAACATTCTAAACTACTTAACTTCTCTGGGTTTCCTGTCTCAGTGGAATAAAGATACTCTCCTCGTGACACCACCTACCTGGAGAACAAACGATGTTAAGATCTCCGAAGATGTAATTGAAGAAATCGCACGCATCGAAGGCTATCATAATCTTCCCTCACTTCTCATGGCCGGGCTACTTCCTGAAAAAATTAAAACGCCAAACATACTTTTTAATGCTCTCGACTCTGTAAAACAAGAGCTACAAAAGCTCGGTGGCATTGAAGTATATACTCTTGCACTCGTAGGAAAAGTCCAGGCAGGAAATAATGCTGTAAAACTAAAAAACCCTCTTGGATCTGATACTGAATACATGCGCACTTCATTGAAGCCATCGCTTCAAAAAGTACTTGAGGATAATTTACACGCGACTGAACCCTTTCATATTTTTGAAATAGCAAACATCTACCACAAAAAAGCTGGTGACTTACCAACAGAAGAACTTACACTTGCTGGCATAATTAAGGGCCACAATTTCAGAGTCGGGAAGGGCATACTCGAGCATTTCTTGGGATCGCAATTTAGCGCTTACTCACTAAAACCATCAAGCAAACAGGCGTTAACAATTTCTGTTGCAAATGAAAAAATAGGTACTATCGATGCAACAGATACAGGGAGAATCTACTACGAGCTTAACATAAACCAATTTCTAAGACACATAAATAAAATAAAAACAATTAACGATATTCCAAAACATCCTCCACACATAGAGGACATTACAATCAACCTTCCAGAAAACCACGGAGTAGGCGAGATATTAGAAAAAGTACTTCAATTAAATAAACTGATCAAAAAGGTTGAACTTATAGACATTTATCGTCGTGCACACACTTTGAGACTTTACTTCCAACATCCAGAAAAAACACTCGACAATAAAGAAGTCGCAAGACTCAGAGCCTTAGTTGAAAAAACTATTCTTCATCCCAAGGCACACCAACACCAATCGTAATCTTCCTATCAGATTCATTATTTTTGCTGTCTACCCCAATTGCTCGAAGCGTATGCACCCCAACTGATAAATCCGCGTCGTATGTATACGGCGCGCCAGTATAGCTCCTTACCAAAACGCCATCGATTTCAAGCCTCATCTCCTTGATCTCATTCACGCTATCAACAGTAAAACGAACCATAAACTTGCTACCTAAATTCGAGTCACGATCGCGGGGTTCAATAAACTCAACGTTTAGCGGAGCCAGACTCCCACCACCACAAAACTCAGTGGGAAATTCATAAAGCTTTCTCTGATCACTTGAGAGTGTCCCTATCCATTCAAGTATTCCCTTTTGCCACTTATTTTCGGTCCCAGCCGCTGCAGTCGGATCTTCCTCCCTCAGAACAACGAACTCTCGCTCGACAAAATCACTTGCCGCAACCTGTGAAGGCGTCGCTAACTTTTCTTCACCACGACAAAGTTTTACCTTTTGATGAACAACATCGTCAGACGGTTCAGTACCTTTCATAAAGTACTCCATCCGATCAGGAAAACCATCATGGGATAGATATCCAGAGACAGTATCAACCCTAACCTCAACAATATCATCTGGTCGAGTAAAATTATCAACTGGTCTACCTTCGAGTGTGGCGAGGAGAATCTTTCTCCAAATAGGAGTGGCCCCTGAGACTCCAGAAGCAACATTTGTCATGGGGGAATTATCATTATTTCCAACCCAAACCCCTACAACAATGTTTGGATCTCCTCCAATTGCCCAGTTATCCCTCTTATCGTTTGTTGTACCAGTCTTAACAGCAATCTGACGACCAGGAATTCGAAGTAGAGAATTAGGACCAAAGATCTCAGTGCGTGCCTCATTGTCTGACAAAATATTAGTTAGAATAAAAGCATGTCCTGGTTCAATTATTTCCTTACCTTCTTTAATTTTCGTCTCTTCGAGTACCTTCCCATCTCGGTCAACTACCTTTAAAATTGAAATTGGATTCAGCTCACGCCCACCATTTAAAAGCACACCGTAGCCTCCTGTAAGATCCAGGAGGCGCACCTCACCACCACCAAGTGCCACAGAGAGTCCGACGCGACTCAAGGTCTCACGTGTTGGCTCCAGACTATCAAATCCCACATTGTACGCAGCATCAAGAACTTCCTCGACACCGACCAGTGCTACCATTTTTACAGCTGGTACATTTATAGAATTGCCCAACGCATAGCGCATCTGCATGGGACCACGATACTTACCATCATAATTTTCAGGCTTGTATTCGGGCAGATTAGCCCCACCGGGAAACGAAGTTAGGGCGTCCACAAACAAGCTCGAAGCAGTATAACCTCTCTGCAGCCCAGCCAAGTAAACAAAAGGTTTCAAAGACGATCCAGGCTGTCGCAGAGAAAGCGTGACATTTACCTGTCCATCGTAGTCCTCCGCATTAAAATCCTTCGATCCAACCATTGCAAGGACTTCTCCAGTATTTGAGTCCATTACAACTGCTGCACCATTACCTATCTTAAGCCCTTCCGCATTCGCAATCTCATCAGTCACAATCTCCTGCGCCTTTTCCTGCAGCGGAAGCTCAAGTGTTGTAGTAACAGTCAAGCCGCCTTGTTGCACAAGTCGCTCACCATACTTTTCTTCAAGTTGTGCCTGCACATACTGTACAAAATGCGGCGCCTTAAAGCTCGCCCCCATTCCCTGAAACTCCAGACTATCAATTCCGGAAACCGATTCCTCCTCCTGTTCACGCGTAATATACCCATCCTCACGCATACGCCGAAGCACCCCCTTCGTTCTCTCTTTATAAGCTTCAGGAGTCGAAGAGTATGGTGAATACGCAGACGGTCTCTGTGGCAGTCCAGCCAAAAAAGCAGACTCTAACAAATTTAACTCAGATACTTTTTTGCCAAAATATATCTCAGAAGCAGATTCCACACCCCAAGCAGTCCCACCATAGGGAGCTTCATTGAGATACATTTGCAAAATATCATCTTTATTAAATCGGCTCTCAATTTGGACAGACAAAACAAATTCCTTAATTTTCCTCGTAATGGTACGCTCAGAAGTCAAAAGTGTATTTTTAACAAGCTGCTGAGTTAGTGTGGAACCACCTTGAAGTTTGCCTTTGAAAAAAATGTTGAATATTGCCCTCGGGTATGCCGTCAAATCATAACCTTTGTGTTTATAAAAATTTTTATCTTCCACCGCAACAGTAGCATTCCGAAGATCCTGAGGCACCTGAGGCAGCTCTACAGGGGTACGCCTTTCGTCTGTAAATATGTCGTATAAAACCTCACCATTGCGATCCAAAATTTTAGTCGAAAATCCTTCTCGCCGCACAACTTGATCAGGAGAAGGGAGAGTAAAAGCAAGAAGAGGCACAGACACAAAAGCAAGAACAGCCAAAATAGTCGCACCAACAAAAGCAAACTTAGCAAACCTCAAATAGTTGACTCCCTGTGTTCGTCTGCCAATCATTGCCCCGTGCTCACCAAGCCCAAAACGATCACGTCGTCTCCGTCTCATCCTTGCCCGCTCTTTCCAAGTAGCCATTACCAATTCTACATCATCTCTAGCCTAATTTTCACACTTCATATAGACTATACTAATGACTATCGATCAAATCTTAAGTAGAGGCGTGGAAAACATTCTTCCATCAAAGGAAGCTCTAGTCGATTTGCTTCAACAACGTAAAATCACACTTTATCAAGGTTTCGATCCAACAGCCCCAAGCCTTCACATAGGAAACTTTATTGGACTTAGAAAGCTCTCGCAATTCCAAAAACTCGGCCACAAAGTAATCTTCCTAATAGGAGACTTCACAGCAATGGTCGGAGATCCAACTGACAAAAGCGCAGCACGGCAACGCCTCACAAAGCACGAAGTCCAAGAAAATCTTAAAGATTACAAAGCTCAAGCAAGTAAAATCCTCAATTTTGAAGGCGAAAATGCAGCAGAAATTAAATTCAACTCTGATTGGTTGGCAAAACTGAATTTTGAAGACATTCTTGAGCTAACATCAAATTTTACCGTTCAACAATTTATCGAGCGTGATATGTTCCAAGAGCGCCTAAAAGCTGGTAAGCCAATCCACCTCCACGAATTCCTATATCCACTTATGCAAGGCTATGATTCTCTCTTTATGGATGTCGATTTAGAGATAGGCGGTAATGATCAACTGTTCAACATGCTCCCAGGGAGGACACTTCTCAAAACACTAAAAAACAAAGAGAAGTACATTCTTACAATGAAATTGTTAACTGATCCTTCTGGCAAAAAAATGGGGAAGACTGAAGGCAATGTCATTAACTTATCAGATTCGGGAGAAGATATTTATGGAAAAATTATGGCGCTCCCTGATTCACTAATTGAACCAGGCTTTGAACTCCTCACGGATCTTGCACTGCCAAATAAAGACAGTATGATTCAGAAAAAGCTCTTAGCCAGTGATTTAGTTCGCCAAATACATGGTGAGGAGGCGTCTAAAAATGCTCAAAATCATTTTGAATCAACCTTTCAAAATAAAACTCCTGATTTCTCGGAAGAAATTGAAGCATCTGGAAACTTGGCCACAACAATCGCAGAAACCGGCATGACAGTTTCCGAAGCCAAACGTTTAATATCGCAAAACGCAGTTGATGTTAACGGCTCAACAATTACAGATTTTACCTACACCCCGCAAAGCGGCGACAAGATAAAAGTCGGTAAGAAAAAATTCATAACCATAAAATGAAATATCTTCCAAAGAAAAAATCGCTCAAAAAAGGCTTAGTAAAAGGTATCATTATTTTCGCCACGCTTGGATTACTCCTTTCCACTTTCCTTCCTTTTATATCTCTACTTTTATATCGTCCTTAATCAATCTGCTACCATAGAGCTTGAAATGGACCTTAAAGACCCCGTGACGAAAGTTCCAACCATTGGCCCAAGCTACGCCGCAAAGCTAAAAAAATTAGGCATCGCGACAATTGAAGATCTCATCTATTTTCCACCAACCCGCTATGTTGATTTTAGCGAAAGCTCATCAATAAAAAGTTTGAGAGTAGGAGACATGGCAACTATAGTCGGCCAAGTGTTATTTATAAAAAACGCTTACACTAAAGCAGGAAAAAATATCCAAATCGCAACAATTTCAGATGGGGTCGATCAAATCCCAGCAGTATGGTTCAACCAATATTATTTAACTCGCACACTTCCTGAGGGAACTTTAGTTTCTCTCTCAGGGAAAGTTAATTTTTGGAATAAGCGCCCTGCATTAATGTTCCCACAATTTGAAAAACTTGCTCAAACTGGGGCCGAAACTATTCACACCGGAGGCTTGATTCCTACATACCACGAGACTGCTGGTGTAAGCTCCAAATGGCTCCGCCACAAAATTAATCTAGCACTTAAATCACTCACACTAACAGACTATCTTCCTGATATTGAAATCAAAAAGAGGAATCTACAAACCCTTAATTCTGCAATAAGGGGAATCCACAAACCCAAAAGTACAGATGATATCGAGAGCGGCAGAAATCGTCTTGCATGGAACGAACTCCTAGGTCATCAAATCACAAATAATTTAAGAAATATCAACTGGAAAAGCCATAAGGTCACTGCACAGCTTAAATTTAATCAAAAAAACTTAAACGAATTTATATCAAATCTTCCTTTCAAATTAACTGAATCACAGGAGCGCTCCATCAACGAAATTGTGAGTGATCTTCAAAAAGGCAAGCCGATGAATAGGTTACTAGAAGGCGACGTGGGTTCCGGAAAAACAATAGTTGCTACAGCCGCTGCCTTCGCAACATTTCTAGGCGGCGGCAAAACCTTTTATCTGGCCCCTACCCAAATCCTAGCGAGCCAACACTACCAAACATTAAGTTCTCTATTATCTCCACACCAAATTCGTGTCGAAATGGTTACCTCCAAAGTAAAAATTAAAACATTAGGGGTCGCCGATGTGACGGTAGCCACTCACTCAATTCTCCACGATGCAGAGCGAAAGCCTCCGGCACTACTTATCATCGACGAACAGCACCGTTTTGGCGTCAAACAGCGCGCCCATTTTTCTCATTACAAAAAAAAGGCCCCACATATTCTTACAATGACAGCAACTCCAATTCCCAGGACGGTTGCTTTAACGCTTTATGGCGAACTTGACCTCTCAACCCTCGACCAAATGCCCCACGGAGCCAAAAAAACCACAACCTGGGTAATCCCGCCAAAAAAACAAGATGCTGCATACAATTGGGTCAAGGAACAACTAGATAGTGATACTCAAGCTTTTGTGGTATGCCCGTTAATTGAAGAGTCAGAGTCGGATAAACTTGCTGAAGTTAAAGCAGTCACTGTAGAGTACGAAGTGCTTAAAAAAAGATTTCCAAACTTGAAAATCGGGCTTCTTCATGGAAGATTAAAGCCGAGAGAAAAGGACAATGTTATTGCCGATTTCAAAGCTAGGAAATACAACATGCTGGTAGCAACTCCTGTTATAGAAGTGGGAATTGATATCCCGGAAGCTTCAATCATGGTAATTGAAGGTGCCGATCGCTTTGGCCTCGCACAACTTCATCAGCTCCGGGGGCGTGTTGGCCGCGCTGGCCAACAAAGCTATTGCCTCCTCATGACCAATAACACCTCCCAAAAGTCAAAGGCTAGGCTTGAAGCCCTAACCAAACACAAAAATGGGAGAGAGCTCGCAGAAATTGACCTACAAACGAGAGGAGCTGGGGAGATCTTTGGGACACACCAACACGGAGAGACAGAATTAAAATTCGCTCACTGGACGGATATTAATCTAATCAAAGAAACCAAAGCTTTTGCTGAAAAAATTGTCAATAACCAAGAAAAATATATAGAAATTCTTGAATATTACAAATCCCACCAAATCTCCCCAAACTAACAATAAAAAAACAGTCATTACATTTGATGACTGTTTTAATAAAAACAAAAATGGTTATACATTTAATCCCCCTCGAAAACTGGGGAATAATGTGTATAAATCCAAGTCGGACGCAACAGCAACCTTAGCAAACCACTTATATATAACTCTACGAGCATCCTCACTTAAAGACGAATAATCCATCGGCTTGCCATCGAGCAATCCGCGAGGAAAATCACCATATGTATGCCCGTATGGCCAAAAACGAAAACCGTTTCCCACGAGCCTGTATTCGCCATAGACATCAAGGACACTGTCACCCTCTCTGATCTCTACACGAAAGGTGTCCTGCTCCTTCCTCAAAACAACTTCCAACACAGCGATACTCCCTCACACTCTGACGACACTCACATTATACAACCAATTTACTTTCACACCCCTTTGGGCTAAAATAGGCACTTATGACGCCATTACCAAAGAAAAAGCATACGAGAGGCAGAAGTGGAAGGAGAAGGGGAGCCATCTCACTGAGTCTTCCAACCCTAGTGAAATGCAAGTCCTGCAATAATCTAAAATATCCACACAAGATTTGCCCTCACTGTAGAGCCAAATAAGTTATGAAGTCTGCTCACGACCCCAGGCACAAAAGAAGACGAAGGATCGTCAAAGAACTTTTTTCCTATTCGTTCGCTGAACAGGAAATCGCAGACGACACGAAAGAAGTAATTAAAAATGCCAATGAGCTGGATAGCCACATCACAAGCTCAGCCCCCGCCTGGCCACTGGATAAACTGAACAAAATTGACCTTTCCATCCTCCGGCTCGCAACTTTCGAACTATTAAAAACTGATACACCACCCAAAGTAATAATTGACGAAGCAGTAGAGCTTGCCAAAGAATTCGGGGGGGAAAGCTCACCAAGTTTTATAAATGGAGTCCTGGGGAATATTCTAAAAATAAAAGAGGAGGGAAATGATCAAAGTTGAAGAAATAAGAAGCCAATTCAATAATAACGTCCTATTCGAGCAGGCACTATCTCATAGATCCTGGTTAAACGAAAACGAAGACACATCAAGCAACGAACGAATGGAATTTCTAGGAGACGCAGTATTGGAACTTTGCGTATCCGACGCGCTATATCACAAACTCCCCGATAAACCAGAAGGTTTTTTAACGGCACTCCGAGCCAATATCGTAAATACAAAAAATCTCTCACAACTCGCGATAAAACTTGAAATTGGGACGGCTCTTAAGCTTAGTAAGGGCGAGGATGCTGGTGGAGGCAGAACCAACAGTTCGCTTTTAGCCGACACAATTGAAGCTATAATTGGTGCCACATATCTAGACCGTGGATACGAAGCCGCCAATCAGTTTATACAAGACAATCTTCTTTCTGATCTAGATCAAAAGCTAAAAGAACCACTTAAGGACGCGAAAAGCCTTCTCCAAGAGAAAGTCCAAGCAATGGGCATGCTAGCCCCAAAATACAAGGTTGTAAACGAAGTGGGGCCTGATCACAGTAAAATTTTCACAGTCGAAGTCCATTTTGGCGACTACACATCGACAGGTACAGGAAAAAGCAAGAGTGAGGCAGAACAGGAGGCCGCGAACGCAGCGCTTGCGGCGACGACGCTCAAATAGTACAATACCAACGTTGAACAATGTTAAAGATTAGACTCACAAGAGCCGGTAAAAGAAACGACCCTTTCTATTCAATTGTTGCGATAGAATCAACAAAAAAAAGGGGCGGTGAGCCTGTTGCCAGACTGGGCTTCTGGCACCCTAGGGAAAAATCTACAAATATCGATAAAAAAAGTCTTTCCATCTTCGTGTCAAAAGGTGCCATAGTTAGTGCCGCTGTCAAAAAATTACTCAAATGAAGGATCTTCTCAGTTACTTGGTAGAAAACATTACAGGAACCAAAAGTTTCGAGGTAAGCGAGGGAGATGAAGATGGAAAAACCTTAATGACCATCACAGCTGACCCTAATATTATCGGTCTCATAATCGGCAAAGAAGGCAAAACAATAAAAAATCTAAGAAGGATACTAAGCATTCGTGGCTCTCTAGAAAAAAAGGTCGTAAATATCTCAATAATCGAACGTTAGCATCTTTGAGCTCTTCTAAAGAGTAAATGGATCCACCCTTTCGCGCGGATTTTGAGCTTCAGGCAATTCTGTAATCACAGGCTTTGTAAAAGAGGAAATTTGCTGTAGCAACGAAAGCTCCTCAGGAGTTAAATTCTCAATTGGTTCATCTATTGAAGGTAATTCACTTGGGAGCGGCGCCCAAAAGGTAACCAGCTCCACTCCAACCACGATATTATCATTAATAACTGACATCTCCATGCCTCTGAATTGAGTAATGGGCGTAGAATTTGTAACATCCTCTACAAACTGAGAAATCTCTTCACGACCCCCAGCCAATGTAAATCGGACAGTAAGTTCGGACAATCCATCACGATTCGATTCCAGCGATGATACGTTAGATTTCAAGTCATTTACTTCTAAACCATGAGCCTCAGCGATAGATTTGATTTGAGCCGAGACTAACAAGGATGGATTACTCACTGGCACTGCGTACAAAACATCGTTTTGAAACGTTTCAACCGTCTGTCCTAAACCTCGCAAAACTGCAAGCCTGCCCTCCAAAACATCAAGATTTGAATTCACATTTGTTATTTTCGCTCTTGAACGCAACAGCTCACCCACCAAATATCTTCCTCCGACAATACCCACCACAAGAATAAAGACCACTACCCCAAGCGGCAGAAAAAATGGTTTATATTTCATGGGCATGTTTGTATCCATCAAAATACACTTAACTCGAATCTATATCCTAAAAACGGACTAAATTGCAAAGAATTTAAAATCAGACGCTCAAAGTTGTCGTTTGCAAAGAAACTATCAAAAAGATCACTTACAGCCAGAGAGCTATCACTTTCAAATGTAATGCTTGATTCTGTATCTTGAAGCAAACTCTCTCGAAATCGAATATTGTCCCGTGTGTACCCAACGATAAGTTGCTGCTTATCGAATCTATCTTCAATCTTCCGATTAGCAATAATTTTTTTAACTTTAGCAAGTCGATCACGAGTAAGCACCATGCCACTTTCAGTTTTCTCCAGACTTCTAACAGCCTGCTTCAATTCAGTTTGCTTATCAGATAAAAGGGTAAGTTGACGATTCATTAGGTACATTCCAACAATTCCAAAAGTAAGAAGTACAATCAAAGCAGCGCTTAAAGAAAAGGCTAAACTCCTCGCTACAAAAAGCAGTTTTCCACCACCAACGCCTCCTGCTAAATCAGGAGGGAGTAAATTGATACCTTTATTTGTACCAGCCATCGCCTAGTTACTTCTCAGTGCTAATCCAACAGATACAGGATATAAAGGCTGATACCCAGATAAACTCTTGAGGGCGTCAGCATCAACTCGAATATTACGAAATGGATCTCCAAGAGAAACCTCAAGTCCCAACGAGTTAGCAAAAGCCGGAATAACTCCAGGCAATCCAGCAGTACCGCCAGTTAATATAACCGAAGTTGGTTTGTCGCCTCTAGAATCTAATTCATAAAAATGAATTGCTTTCTTAACTTCCTCGACCACTACCTTAAAAGTAGGGGAGAGAGCACGCCCAACTTTACCTTCAAGTTGGGTCACATCCAAGCCATAAGTACGCTTATATTCCTCAGCTTGTGAATCCTGAATTCCCATAGCCTGTGCTACCGCCCTAGTAAATGCATCACCAGCCATAGATAGAGAACGTGCCAATACAAGCTGCCCCGACTTTGCTATGCCAATATCAGTCGATCTAGCACCAAAATCAATAACCACAATAGTCTTATCAGTTGGAGCAACACTGCGAACTAACGAAATCAACTCAGTCTCAATCCCACTAGCGTGTAAACCAGCTAGGCTCAAAAGTTTTACATACTTCTCAACCAAGATCCGCTGTACTGCAATTAAAAGCACCAAAACTTGCGGGGGATTTCCAACTTCGAGTCGCTCAAGTATTTGATGCTCAACTATAGCTTCTGTAACAGGGATCGGAATGTACTCCTCAGCTTCCCATCTCACAGCCGATGCAATCTCCTGATCGTTAAGCAGTGGAAACTTAAGGACTCTGGTAAACGCTAACGAATCAGGTATAGAAACTGCTACCTCTTTTGAAGTAATTTTTGCATCATGAAAAAGTTTCTTAATAACATTAGCAATCCCAGAAAGCGACTTCTCGTCTTCAAGCTTATCCGGTGAATCCCCAGAGTAACCAATTGCGCCAGCAGACCTTAAGGCAAACTTGCCTCCTTCATCTGTAAGCTCAACAACTTTTATTGATCTTGATCCAATATCGAGTCCAACACTCATTTTTTATTTCACAATGTCATTAGGAGAAAATAAGGCAGCGTCAAACACAGAAGGTGGCTCTGGATAGAGCGAATAAACCTCTACTTTTCGTGTGGACACTCCGGAACTCCCAGAAGACTCTATCCTTCTGCCTTGACCCGGAAAAGGGACTGCTCCGCCGCCAGAATTATTTATCAAAGCAAAGGCATGAGGCTTATCAGTGTTATATAACATCCTCACCCTCAGCCACTTAAACTGGCCAGCAGAAGGATTAACAGGCACCAATGGATTAGGATTCCCAGTCAAATTAATATCCTTTCGATAGGCAAATGATTCACCAGCTACATTATTACACGCTCCACCGCTCGAAGCGTCACTAAAATTATTCTGAGCACGCCTAGAAGCAACTGGATCAGAGCCAAGCCGTGCCGTCTTTATACGCAAATCAGTAGGATCTTGATAAACAACCGATACTTCAACAGCTGGCACTACAGCACCTACGTCCTGCCCCCAACACAACATCAGGCCTGTCCCATCAAAACAGCCCTCAACTGTACAAGTCGGGTCAAGAGTACCATCAGAATTGTGTGGCATTAGCCATACAGTGCCACTCTCGCCAGAGCCAAGCTCAAATGGATAAACATACGAAGTCGATGCTACCGGGAATCCGTCCACCACATATGAATAATCAGCTTCCAAATCAGTTGCCTGTACACCAACACTTCCAGTTCCGGTTCCACCCATACCAGTCCCTGACACCAATGCTTCTTCTACTCCTGCCTCTGCTGCACTAAACGCACGCAGAGCCTCCTCCTCACTCGTAGTTACAGAAATATCGGTTATCGACTTCGATACCACGGACAATACCAAAGTAAGAACCACTGCCGTCGAAAGAAGCACGACTAACAAAACCTGACCACTTCGACCATTACTCATATCAAACTAAGTTTATGTCAGCTCGAAGCAGGGAGTCAATAAGCCCTCAAATTAATTTTCGTCCTAACAGAAATTTCAGCTCCTTCCACACCCAACTGCAAAGAGTCTACACCAACGAGAACTACATCCAACGATTGTGGCACACCTACATTTGGCGGAGTACATACAAACTGGCATTGTGTCAACATAATATCCGGACTAGTCAAATCAGCGTTCGTACCATTCGTTATGTCATTAAAAGTCAATCTTCCGTTGGCCTCTCCAATATTGTTGCAAGTGAACCCACCCTGGGTATCATCCTGAGTTTCATAAGTAAAAGTACCAATCGTCACCGCAGATCCACCTTGCGTACTACAAGGTGGATTAGTAAAGATTACTGACGCATTCCGAAGTTTACGTTCAATGGTTGCAGCAGCAAGCTCTACGTTTTCTCTAGTCACGATCACAGAATCTGACTTTCTCGAACTTCTAATCGAAGTTATTGTTGATTGGCTGATAACCACCCCAAGTACAGCAAACATCCCGATAACTATCAAAATCTCAATTAAAGAAAAAGCGTTTTTCATATTTATTAATTATTTTTCCAATTTGTAAGTAAAGTTGTAGTTCTCGCCTCGTGTCTTCCCACACCGTCTAACCAATAGGTAACAACACCAACCGAGACAGTATCAATTACCCCGTCACCACCCTGTTCATCTAAACCACGCAAGGTCACCTCACGAATAAACTCAGTCCCCACAATCTTTTGAGTACTATCACAGGCACCCACCCCAGGCCAACCAGTCAAACCAGGCAAACAATACAAGTTATCTACTCCCAAGTTTGCTCGCACAACAAAATTACTCCAATTGGTGTCTCGTTCGTTTCGTATCCACTCGGAAGCTTCCTGTGTCAACCTCGTTGCACGAGATTTATTAGACGAAAATGTTGTATTTCCAATAGATTTTGTAGATAAACTAACCAACGCAATGAGAACTATTCCCACAATAGCAACTGCCATCAGAAGCTCTAACATTGATTGTCCCAGGTTAATCTTGCGCATATACTGAGCCTCCACTCGTCACAACTACTACAAGTTCAAAATCAGTCGAGATGCTATCACTAACTGTAAAATTTTTAGTTGATCCAGAACCTTGCCATGAAGCACCTTCAGCTAGTGCAAAAAAATCAACATAAGCCGAGCCCCCCGGAGTAGTCACACGGATCCCATCAGGCAATGTCACAACTTTCTCACTAATCTTCTGGGGATTATTATCATCAAAATCCGCACCACATAAAGCAAAAATTTCATATCCACGACCTCCACCTCCCAAATTTACCAAATCAAATCTATAGCCCAAAAAACTTTCTGTACATCCCTCAGCAGCAGTCGGTTTCTTGCCCACAAATGCATCACTCTTTGCTTGTTGCATATCTTGAAGAATGGAGCGAGTCACAGATTCTATCCTCTGCCTTCTTTGAAAATCGCGGAATTCAGCGAATGACAGTCCAAAAAAGATGCTCATGATAAGTAACACCACCAGAAGCTCAATCAGCGTGAACGCACGTTCATATCGGTGAAGTCTCATTGGCTCGTGGTTCTATAATTACAATTACCACTACTCCCACAGGATCGTGGACCTCCATTACAATTCACATCAGTAAGAGCCTCATCTTCCAATCGCGCACAAAGCTCATATGTGGTACCCGATGCTCCGCGAAAATACCTGTAGTCATGGGAAGGAGTAAGCGGATCTTGCGGCGTTACAGTTATATAAGTATTTGCAAGGGCACATCTGGAAGGAGTGCCACTGCCCACAATAGTTGAAACTAAATACCCAGCAGGACTCTCAGGAGGATAAGCACCACAATCAGCCCTATAAAGCTCAAGGGCAGTACGAATCGACTCAAGATCACTTTTCCGCCTGGAATCACGAGCACTCTCACGAGCTCCCTGTAAGCCAAAAGAAGAAATAGTAACCAATATTCCAATTATCGACACGACAACCAACATTTCAATAAGTGTGAACGCAAAACGATTCTTCCTATCTTTTATTCCAATCTCTTTTATTAAAGCGGGCATGGTGTGAATGGTGGCACTGAAACACTACGATCCAAAGTTCCGACTTGGCCATTTGAGCATACTACAAAATAATCATTCGTCTTCTCCAGACTCGCCCATAAAACATAAGCCCCGGGCGCAACAGGATCATCAGGCGCATACCAATAGTCATCTGCAGATAAAGTTGTATTCGGGTCAGTAGGACATGCCGCTGCTTCTATGTACGCACCAGTACACAACTCTGTAATCAAACTAGCTGCAATCGGTGGATAGGTTCCATTGTTTTTTGAAGCGTAGATCTCCAGTGCATTTTGGTATTGCTTTATATCACTCATCCGCCTTGTGTCACGACCACCTTTTTGAGCACCGACAAACCGCACAGATCCAAAGCTAGCAACAACCCCAATCAATGCGATAACAATCAAGAACTCGATGAGTGTAAAACCATTTCTTTGATACATAATTCATATTAGCACCTACTTATCATAAGGGGCAATTTGCACTAGAAGGTGGAGTCATAAGTGTCCCTGTTTTATTATTTGAACAGAGAACCAAATATTCATCAGTCTTTTCAAGATAAGTCCACAGTACAAAAATCGTGGCATCGGCAGTACCCCCACCTCCACCATTACTTAGGTACATATATACATTCTCTGGAGCTACACCATATCTAGGATCCTCTTTACAAGAACAATTCTGTGTACAGAGCAAAAGATCGCCGCAAAGACCAGTCTCAGTAGACGCTCGGACTGGCGCAGTGTGGGATGGATACAATCCGGAGTTTTTATCAGCAAACAACTCCAATGCAGTTTTATATTGCAAAAGATCATTTGCACGAAGTCTGTCTCGCGCCGTACTCTCTGGCCCTATAAAGCGTAATAGCACAATCGACGACAAGACCAAGAGAACAGCCATCGCTACCAACAACTCAAACAAAGTAAAACCCCGCCTAATTACTTTCATTTTCTTTTTGCATTTACGTCACTCTCAAATTCCTCAATAGACCTATCAACAGGGGTCGTAGAATATGCTCTCCCAAAATTACAAATCTGATCCCCACACGGCAAATTCCTTGCAACCACTGCTGCTTTATATTCAGGTTCGCTATCTGACTCATACGCTCCATAAATCTGGAATCTGCTTCCATTTGAAATGTAATAATATCTCGCACCATCATTATGCTGGGGATCAGTTGGGATTCGCTCCATATAGGGAGGATAACTAAGGTCAAAGGAGTCTCGAAGTGAATCATATAACCAATCACAAGGCGAAAAAACCGGAACACCCGTGTCATTCAGCTTACCGTCACACGCAACAATCTTACCTTCATAAGCTTGTGGGAAAAATCCAAAGTCTTCATGAAAAGCAACCAAGGAATCGGCGATTGATTGGATATCACTCCGCCTCTGCGCATCACGGCTTTTCCGAAGAGCTCCATTCATATTAATGAGTATTGCCAGAAAAAGAAGAATAAAAATAACAACAGCACCCCTCATTTCAGCAGCGCTAAATCCTAAAAAGGTAAATTTCATATCGGCAATATAAAGGATTTCAAATATCCTCCCCAAAAGAGAGTTATAAAGAATGCTACAACAAGAAAAGGACCAAATGCTACTCTAGATCGCCAAGTCACAGATGAAAAAAACAACAAGAAAACTCCCGCAATACCACCAATAATGAAAGAGGAAAAAAGCCAAACAACAGTCAAATAAGGTCCAAGTAGCATCCCCAGTGGGATCGCCAACTTTACATCCCCAAGTCCCATTCCGCGCCCACCAGTTACAAGATGTATTAAAAGTAAAAATATTGATCCGCCCAGTCCAGCTAACAAATTGACATAAACCAACTCCCAAGAAGTAAACACTAGTCCACCAAAGATAAAGAGGAGCATCAAAAAGGATGTTTCATCCGGAATGAACTGACTCTCAAAATCAATCACAAAAACAGCAATCAAACAACTTGTGACAAACAAAAGTAGTATGGTCCACAAACCCAAATTGCTCCCCAACATTCCTAAGTTACCTATTATTCTTAATCTCTCTGAATAAATCAAAACCATTAAAACCCCAGTCAAAAGCTCAATAGTAGGGTACCGTAGAGAAATCCGCTCTCCGCAATCACTACATCTACCCCTCAAAAACAAAAAAGAGAACAAAGGAATATTGTTGTACCAATAAATAGTCTTTTTGCATCTCGGGCAAAATGACCTTCCATGGCCAATTGAGATATCTCTCGGATAGCGATAAGTATATGCACCCAAGAAGGAACCTATCGCTAACCCGAAAACAAGCAGTATTAATATCAACACTGCTTGTTTATTCTATGTAGTCGGTTCCGAGAACCGGTACAGTTGGTTCAGTTGCACCACACACAATCCCACCGCGACCAGCACTCGCAGAATATACAAAATAAGCATTCTCATTTAGTCCAGTACACCTAGTAGTAGTGCTGTCTGCCTCAGCCGCTGAGTAAACAATTGCATCATCATATGTGGAGCTAGCCACATAACACACGTTAGATTCAATTTCAGCAGAAGCAGAGGAACATGGCGCTGTGCCTCCAATGTTATAATCAATCTCCGCGGGTGTCGATGAAATCTCACCAGCCCCGACCAAACAAGCTGTAATCCATGCACCTGTCCCCGGACAAGCATTCACACCTGCACCTCCAACTTCAGGATACAAACCATTATGTGTTGTAGCAAAAGCTTCAACTGCATGCCCAAGCTGTGTAACAGCAGACTGACGACCAGCGTCACGCGTTCGCGCAAGCTGTTGAACCGGATTAAGAGCAAGCAGTATAACAACGGCCAAAGTCCCAATAATGGCAATAACTATTAAAAGCTCAATCAGTGTAAAACCTTTTCTCATATTAATTACTACTCACCTCCATAACTTATCATTCAGTATGTCTTGTCTAAATAGCTGATGTCAAGTTATAAATAGGCAATATTATTGATATGACCAGGAAGGCCACACCTATTCCCAATACAATCATCACAAAAGGCTCAATTAAGGAACTCAATGTCTTAACTTTCTGTTCACTGTTAACCTCAAACACATGCGATACCTTCTCAAGTACCTCATCCATTTTCCCAGTTTCCTCCCCGACAGCAATCATCTGAGAAAGAATAAAAGGGAATGCTTCAGGATGTTTAGCAAATGAATAGGACACAGGAAATCCTTTTTCAATTTGCTTCCCTACGTCACTAAGTGCATCAGAAATCACAACATTGCCAACAACTCCAGCCGTCACTGAAATCCCATCGAGGATCGGCACACCCGATCCCACCATCAATGCCATCGTTCGAGTCATTTCAGTTAAAACAACTTCCCGTCTCATCTCACCAAACACGGGAATTCTAAGCTCAATCTGTGACAAGCGTCGTTTTCCACCAGGGGTCCTTCGATATAAAACAAATGCCCAAAACAACCCACCCAAAAGCACGAGTAGTATGGGCCACGCTTTAATCAAAAAATCAGATGTCGCAGTCAGTATCCTGGTAGTTATCGGGAGTTCAACATCAAATTGATCGTAAAGTGTCGTCAATCGCGGAACTACAAATATAAGCATTATTACGGCAACCACGACCATGCCAACAACAATCACAAGAGGATAAACCATTGCTCCTTTGACTTTCCCCTTAAATTCCTGTGACTTTTCCAAATTATCAGCAAGTCTTTGAAGTACGCGATCGAGAACACCTCCAGTTTCTCCAGCTCGAATAAGCGCAACATAAGTTGGGGAAAAAAGTTTGGAGTGCTTTGATAATGCGACAGACAAGCTCTGTCCGCCTTCCACATCCGCCAATATTCGCCCAACCCTCTCTTTCATTGCCGGTTTCGATTGCGCCCTCAAGATTGTGAGCGAATTAGTTAGAGGCAATCCCGCACTCACCATTGTGGCTAATTGTCTTGTGAATGAAGCAACGTCACGAGCGGAAATCTTAGATCGGAAACTCGCAACAATAGCTTCAGGTGTAAAGTTTCCAGATCGAAGCGAAATAAGAATAAGTCCGCGTTCCCGGACTAGCTTTGCAGCTGCATTTTCATCGGTTGCCTCGACCTGACCAGTCACAATCAAACCAGATTTATCTCTCGCTTTGTATGTAAATTTCTTCATAGAAGCTATCCGACAATCCTATGTAAAATCCGATTTAACTCCTCAGGACGAATCGCATAATTTCTAGCTACATCCACAGTAACTTTACCCTCACTAATCAAAGCAGCCAAAGATGTCTCAAGAAGGACATTTCCAGATTCACTCGAAGTCTGAATAATAGAGTCAATCTGGTGAGTTTTACCCTCGCGTATCGCAGTCATTATCGCAGTAGTCGAAAGCATAGTCTCATATGCAACAACCCTCCCTCCATTTAACGCTGGTATCAATCTTTGAGAAAACACTGCTCCAAGCACATTCGATAACTGTAATTTTACCTGGGTCTGCTGCTCATTAGGAAAAACGTCAACTATTCTATCTATAGTCTGAGCAGCAGAATTAGTATGGAGTGTTGCAAAAACAAGGTGGCCTGTTTCAGCTATGGTCAAGGCAGCAGCAATGGTCTCGTAGTCCCGCATCTCACCAACTAGAACTACATCGGGATCTTCTCGTAAAACTGATTTAAGTGCAACATTCCAGGAGTGGCTGTCGTTCCCCATTTCACGCTGAGATACCAAAGAACGTCGCTTTGGAAATACAAATTCAATTGGATCTTCAATTGTAACAATGTGCGAAGCCCGATTAGTATTAATTTCATCCAAAATCGAAGCTAATGTCGTTGACTTGCCATGACCAGTCGGACCTGTAACCAACACAAAACCCTGCCGAAGCCCAGCAAAGGAATGAATAATGGGCGGCAACCCTAAAGAGTCAACTGTTGGAATCTCGAGAGGAATCCCGCGAAAAGATGCGGCCCAAGATCCACGTTGAGTATATGCATTTACACGAAATCGAGCGCGCTCAGAGTAGGGGACAGAAAAATCAATCTCACGATTCACACCCATTCGTTCCAACTGGTCAGCATTCATGACTCCGTGTAAAAGCTGCTGTATCTGCTCATGAGACAGTGTCCCAGACTCAGCAATCGGCACCAGTTCACCATCAATCCGAAGCATAGGAGGATACCCGACAATCAAATGCAGATCAGAGGCAGATCGCTCAATAACCAATTGTAATAACTCTTTAATTCCAAGCATCATTCTTCAGCAACTCTTAATACTTCTTCAATCGTAGTCACTCCTTCAATGGCCTTCAACACACCATCTTGCTTTAATGTAACCATACCTTCAAGTTTGGCCTGCTTTTCAATATCACCAGCAGGTGAGCGCTGCAGTATCATATGCGAAATAGTAGACGAAACAGGCATGACCTCAAAAATAGCAACTCTACCTTGATATCCTGAGTTGTTGTTTTCTGGTGTAGGCTTTCCCCTATACAGCGTTATCTGCTTATCTTTGGGGAACAAAGGCCCCAACACAGCCTTAATATTCTCAAGAACTTTCGGGTCAGGCAAATATGCCTCTTTCACTTTATCATCAATCTTACGAAGCACCCGTTGAGCAACAATAGCAGTCATAGAAGATGTCAAAAGGAATGGTTCAGCCCCCATATCCATAAGGCGTGGAAGCGCTCCAGAAGCATCATTTGTATGCAGAGTAGACAAAACCAAATGCCCTGTGAGGGCTGCCTGAATAGCAAGATCAGCTGTCTCTTGATCTCGAATTTCTCCCACCAAGATCACATTTGGATCCTGCCTCAAGAATGATCTCAGCCCTGATGCAAATGTAAGTCCTGCCACAGGATTAACTTGCACCTGATTCACCCCGGCAATCTTATACTCAATCGGATCTTCAAGAGTCAAAATATTAATCTTAGGATTATTTATTCTCTGGATAATCGAATAGAGTGTAGTTGTCTTACCGGACCCTGTAGGTCCACAAATAGTTATAATTCCGTGGGGACGAAGCACAGCATTCTCTAAATTTTTAAGAGCACTCCCGCGAAGACCAAGCTCAGTCAAATCAGGCACTCCTCCTGACTTTTTTAGTAACCTCATCACAACTTTCTCTCCCCAAGCAGTCGGCAATGTTGACACGCGCAAATCAACCTCCTGGTCTACATTTTTAAAATTAAACCGTCCATCCTGAGGGACCCTTTTCTCATCAATCTTCATGCCAGACAAAATTTTTACTCTAGAAACCAAAGACCCATGAAGCGCCTGAGGGATCGTGAGTTTCTCCTGCAAAATACCGTCAATCCTATATCGGACTCTTGTTGATTTCTCAAGTGGTTCGATATGAACATCAGATGCCCGAGCACGCACAGCAAAGTCTAAAATATGAGTAACAACTTCACTAATTTTCTCCTGTCGAATTAGACCGTCTTGAGGCACAGAAATATCCAGGGTATGCACAGTAGTCCCACCTGGTCCAATGTCTTTCAAGGCTGCAGTAACCTCTTTGGACAAAGTAGTAGAATATTTCTTGGCTATAAACTCTTCAACCTCAGATGGAACTGCAGCCACTGGCTTGACTCGGTACCCAGTCTTTTGCTCAACAAATTCGATAGATGATAGATCAAGTGGCTCCGCCATCGCCAAAGTCAACTCTTTAGTCACACCATTGGCAGACAAAGGAAACATCATGAACTTCTTAGCTATCTCCTGTGAAAGTAGCGATAAAGCTGCTGGATTAACAGGAGTGCTCGAAAGCTCCACAAAAGGAATATTGTAAAATTCTGCTTTCGCCCGAGTCAGGGCAACATCATCCACCAATCTTTGCTGCTTTATAAGCTCCTCTTGTGGCTTTCCTGTTTGTACTTCTTGAAGTTTTATGCTCTCACCAACATCTGGAGTAATAGACTTTTGCCTAACTAAAATATCAGCAATCGTCTGGATACTATTCTCAGATTGGGTAACACCGGTTAATCCACCCATAAAATCGGCAGGTAAGGCAGCCATTGATACATTATAATTACATAAATGCACGCTTTTCTACTTCTAAATTTTTCAGAACACAAAGACCTCCAAAAAATCCTAAATTTAAGCAAAACTGTCAAAGTTATCGAGTTTAGTGGGCAAACAGTCGAGGATGTGCGAACATTAAGAGACTTCACCAAACTCAAAGTGATCTCACCAACAATTATCTTAATTAAAAATATTGACACTGCTAGCCGCGAAGCCCAAAACACCCTTCTCAAATTCATAGAAGAACCCCAACCAAACCTCTACTTTGCTCTTACAGGAATAAACAAAGAAAATATTCTTCCAACAATTCTCTCAAGATGCAAGCTAATAAATATTGTACCCGCAAAAGAGAACGTACATGTTCAAAGAACTGAAGCCGAAGAATTTCTCACTATGACTACCGGTCAAAAATTCGAGAAACTAGGAAAAATTAAGGATCGAGAGAGAGCGATTGAATTTCTCAGTAGTATGATAACAGGCTCCCAATCACTGCTCGCAGACTCAGTCAATATAAATATTGAGCCTTTTGTACAAACACATGAGGCACTTCTAAGTAATGGCAACGTTCAACTCCAGCTTACAAAATTAGTCGTCACTCTAGAGCAAAGTGATAGAATCTAAGCCTCAAATCTGGTAACATCAAGAGTCTATCTTTATGGCCGCAAAATCCGACAATTCCTATACAGCCCAAGAAATCCAAGTCCTCGAAGGTCTGGAACCCGTCCGAAAACGCCCCGGGATGTATATCGGTTCAACCGATTCTCGTGGACTCCATGAATGTCTAAGAGAAATCGTCGACAACTCAGTCGACGAAAGCTTCGCAGGCACAGCCACCGAAATTTGGGTCCAAACAAACGAAGATGGGTCCGCAATTATCAGAGATAACGGCCGTGGTATCCCAGTCGAAAAACATAAATCAGGTGTATCCGCGCTTGAACTTACAATGACAAAGCTCCACGCAGGCGGTAAATTCGGCGGGGGAGCCTACAAAATCTCGGGAGGACTCCATGGAGTTGGAGCCTCAGTCGTCAACGCACTTTCCACCTGGTTCCGAGTCATTGTCCTTCGTGATAACAAAACCTACTACCAAGAATACGATCGAGGAAAACCACGAAAAGCCGTCACAGAAGCCACACAAAAGCAGCTTGATGAATGGTTGCCAAGCGAGTGGGGCATCAAAATCGGGATCAATCTAACAGGAACCATAACACACTTCATGCCAGATCCCACAATTTTTCATGAAACTGTATTTGAACGTGGAAAAATCAAAAGCTTGCTTAAAGACAGGGCCTATCTCGTCGGCGGCTTAACTTTCCATTATTTAGATAATCGCAACGGCGACGATACAACTTATTACTTCGAGGGAGGAATAAAAACTATGGTCGGCCATAGTAACCGCGGTAAAACAACGGTTTCTGATGTCATCTATACAGCAAAAGATAACGTTGAGGCATCAATCAGTGTCGAAGTCGCACTCCAATACACAGATAGTTACAACGAAAACGTCAAAGGCTATGTCAACGGTATTTACACAACAGACGGGGGAACACATGTCACAGGTTTCAGGATGGCTCTAAACCGCTCGGTGTCAGACTATGCCAAACAAAAAGGCATTCTAAAGGACATAAATGGCATAACCGCCGACGATCTCAAAGAAGGTTTAACGGCAATTATCTATATAAAAATGCCCTCAGAAAACCTTCAGTTCGAAAGCCAAACAAAGGCAAAACTCAATAATCCTGAAGTCCAAGGCTTGGTCCAAACAGCAGTTAAAGAAGGCCTAGATATGTATCTTGAGGAACACCCAGGGGATGCCAAAGCCTTGATCGACAAAGTCCTCCTTGCAGCTCGTGCCAGGCTCGCTGCCCGCGCTGCAAAGGAAGCAGTCCTCAGGAAAGGCGCTCTCGAAGGAAGCACGCTTCCAGGCAAACTTGCCGACTGCCAAACAACAGATGCTAGTATTTCAGAGCTTTACATTGTGGAGGGAGACTCAGCAGGAGGCTCAGCCAAGCAGGGTCGGGACAGAAAATTCCAAGCGATCCTCCCCTTGAAAGGCAAAATCTTAAATACTGAACGTGCTCATCTTGACAAATTTATCAAATTCGAAGGAATAAAGGATCTCATTATTGCCCTTGGATCAGGAATTGGGGACACCACAAACGAAGAAAAGGTCCGCTATCACCGCATAATAATAATGACCGATGCTGACGTTGACGGCCAACACATAATGACCTTGCTACTGACTTTCTTTTATCGCCACATGCCATTTGTAATCGAAAAAGGCTTTCTATACATTGCACAGCCTCCTCTTTACAGGCTTCAGGTAGGGAAAGAGGCGCAATACGCATATTCAGATAGCGAACTAGAAACACTTATAAAAACCTTTGCCAAGGACAAAAACTATTCAATACAACGTTACAAAGGTCTAGGGGAAATGAATCCACAGCAACTCTGGGACACAACAATGGATCCAGCCACAAGAACGCTAAAACAGGTTCAAATTGACGACGCAGAAGCTGCAGACCACCTCTTCACAGTCCTTATGGGCGCCGATGTCCCACCGAGGAAAAAATTCATCCAAACACACGCTCAGACAGCAACTCTAGACGTTTAACTTTGTTCAAAATCCATACTCTAACAGTCACCCCTCTTCAGTCCAACTGCTACATAATCCACGAAGAAAAAGAGAGAAAATGCATTATCATCGATCCAGGTGGAGACGGAGAATTTATTAAACAAAAAATTATTGACAACAATCTTACTCCAACACACATCTTGGCAACTCACGGCCATTTTGACCACATCGGCGCAGCTCTTGACCTTCAACTCTCATTCAATATTCCGTTTTTAATTCACAAATCTGATGAATTTTTAGTAAAAAGGTTACGCGAAACCTCAATTCATTTTACCGGCATCGACCCCGGCCCACCCCCCACAATCACAAGCTATCTAAACGAATACGCCGAGAATTATAAAGGTGTTGAATTTATAGTTATCCCAACTCCTGGTCACACCCCTGGTTCTGTTTGTTTTCATCTTAAAAACGAAAATGCCATCTTTGTTGGAGATACTATTTTTGAAGGAGGGGGAGTTGGTAGAACTGATTTTGCCTATTCGTCACAGAAAGACTTGCAAAAATCAATCCAGACTATCCTCAAACTCCCCCCAAACACCATTCTCTATAGCGGCCACGGAAAACCATTCCTACTCAAAGACTACAATCGGTCAACCTTTTAGTGCGGGGTACGACATGATGATCTCGACGGCTCACTCGAACTCCCCTAAACACCAATTCCTTGACAACACCAACTATGGCATCATCAAAAAACTGAACTTCGTCTATTCCCACCACACTCACACCTCCACTTCATCCAGAATGTACAGAGCCATCTTAAACCGATAGCACTTATTGTATACAGAAAAAGCTCCCAACTGGAGAAACCTCATTCAAGGAAAAGCCATCTTTTTTGATAAATGCTGATGCTGATCCACCATCCAAATTAATAACATCTGCCAAATTCAAATCCGTTTTTTCGTTCAATTTAGTAACAAGACCAGGCAACTCTCCCATAAGTGGTCCTAAATAGGTAGACTCACTGTTATATAAAATAAAAAACACTAATTCATTACTTCCAGTTACACCAGCCAAAACACGCCTTGCGTACTCATCACGTTTCATTGAGATAGCAGCAGGGGAACCATTCTCAAAAACAACGGGGCCACTTTGCAGCCCCCAAATCAAAGGATCCCTAGGAACCAATCTTGTGATTCTCGGCGTATCAAAATCATTCAAACTTACCACACCATCCATCAAAGTTGACTTTACAAAGTCCCTTAGTTGCAAATCACTATCCTTAAAAAATCCAAGGGGTTGAAAATCTTTCGAGTAAAAAGCTCCGTTAACCAAAAATTCACAATCATTTTCAGTCATTAGTTGTGTCGAAGATTTCCTTGCACTAAAATTCCTAAACAAACCAACCTCTCGTTCTCCAACTCTATAATAAGCAACTTTATACAAGGACTCACCCTGTGATAATCCCAGAACCTCCACGTTATCTACCTCTGGCAAACCCAAGACTTCTGGATCCCCAACCAACTCTTCATTTTTTCTAAAGACCAAAAAATAAAGGGCAACACCAGCTATCAACGCAAATAACAAAAATGCTAACAACTTTTTCATCCACCTATTTTACTAAAACACATACACCTAGTAAAATACCCACATCTCCGATGTTTTCAACAGTTATGAATTTCATCGATCTTGCCCCATGGACCAGAAGCACAGCTTCGGTCCTCTCGTTCCAAACACTTACACAAAACGAGCGAACAAAACATATCCACAAAATTCATCCATATAAAGGAAAATTCATACCACAATTAGCAGAAACAATAATCAAGAAAAACTTCAAAAAAGGTAGCTTCGTTCTTGATCCGTTTGTAGGATCGGGGACAACACTAGTTCAATCAAATGAATTAGGCATCAACTCAATAGGAATCGACATCTCAGAGTTCAATTGTATGCTCACGAAGGCAAAAACCAACAATTACAATCTAAAAACACTGCACAGTGACGCCGAGCGACTGCTCGCATCACTTCACTCAAATGAACCTCCAAAAACACCATGCAACAGATATTTGAAAACTTGGTTTATGCCACTACCTCGCAGCCAACTAACACTTTTACAAAATAACTTACTACAAATCAGAAGCAAAAAAAACAAAGACCTATTAACTATAGTGGTCAGCAGAACCGCGAAATCAGTAATCGCGACAAAACACAGAGATATCTCAACTCTCAAGAAACCAATTAAACAAAAATACTACTGCGAAAAACACAAAAAGACTTGCTCACCAGTAATCGATATAAAGCCTAAATTCCGTTCTTATCTCATCGACACGCTTAGTAGGGTAGAAGAATACAAAAAAGTAAGCACATCCGCGTTTACAAAGTCCGTGGCGTGCGACATTAAAACAGCTCAGCTAAAAAAAATACTTAAGGGAAAATTACTAGACGGGGTGCTAACTTCACCACCATATGTCGGCCAAATTGATTATCATAAACAATTTGAATACGCTTTTGAATTATTCAATTTGTCGAGAAACGACCAAAACGAAATTGGTCCTCTATTTAGAGGAAGAAGGATCGGAGCCCAAAAAAGATATGTTTTAGAAATGGTAGCAGCTTTAAAAAACATCAAGCCACACCTCAAACCAAATGCAAAGGTGATCATTGTTGCTAACGACAGATTTAATCTTTACCCAAACATTGCAAAGGAATCCAATTTCAAAATAACCAAACGAGTGAACAGATCTGTCCACAGAAGAAACGAGGGCGATCAAACTCCATATCAGGAAACAATCTTTACCCTTATAGCCCTATAGCCGTACTGTGTATAATTTGACCATATGCCTGATAAATTTACAGCTATTTGGCTCAGCCACAGCTCCATCGCGGATTTTTTAAAATGTCCACGGCTATATTACTTAAGAAATGTCTATCGTGATCCAATTACGCGTCACAAAATAACAATAATGACACCTCCTCTCGCCCTCGGCCAAGCAGTACACGACACCATCGAAGAACTCTCAACACTTCCACAAGAAGAAAGATTAAAAACACCACTCTCCAAAATATTCTCCGAGAAGTGGAAAAGCGTCGAAGGCAAAAAAGGTGGTTTCAAAACGAGTGAACAGGAAGACTCATATGTGCAAAGGGGGCTTGCAATGCTAAAACGCATCGAAAATAATCCTGGCCCAGTCCTCAAAAAAGCAGTCAAGATCAAAGAAGAACTCCCATATTATTGGCTCTCAGAAGATGAAAATATTATTCTTTGTGGCAAAATCGATTGGCTTGAATATTTAGAGGATACTGACAGCGTCCACATCATCGACTTCAAAACCGGCAAAATTGAAGAGTCAGAAGATTCGCTTCAACTCCCCATTTATCATCTCTTGGTTGCCAACACCCAAAAACGTAAAGTTGAAAAAGCAAGCTATTGGTATCTAAACAAGGACGATGCTCCAGCCGAACAATCACTTCCGGACCTTGCCGAAGCTTACGGCAAAGTGTTCAGCATTGGAAAGCGCATAAAACTAGGCCGCCAACTCGACCACTTCAAGTGCAAAGACGCCGGTTGCAGACATTGCCTTCCATTCGAAGCTGTACTCAAGGGTAAGGGCGAATTAGTAGGGGAATCCAACTATCACCAGGATATTTATATTTTATAGTACCTTCTCACTATCTCCTCCACGGTTTTTGAAGCCTTCAACTGCTCATTTTCATAATTCAAGACTGCAAAATGCATCTCCCGAACAAAACCAAGCTCGTACTCGTCCACAATTCTCATTCTTTCTTTGATATCCGGTGTATTAAGATCTCCACCATCCCTTGCCATCAGTCTTGCCCACAAAGTATGACGGTCTGGAGGCAACACCATCACAGTAATCATGTTGACTCGGTCAAAAGGTGGCGTTTCCTCACGACACATCACAGAAAACTTCCAAGCTCCCCGAGCATCTAATCGCAAAATAGGAATTTCATTCTCCCAAAGCATTGCCTCCTCAACCTCTAACTTTCTCGTTCCATAATAATTGCCAACAAACTCCACCCACTCAATAAAAGCACCTTCGGCAACCTGCTCCTTGAACTTTTCGCTCGTCAATCTAACATAAGGATCACGGTCAACTTCATCAGTCCGAACTACACTGCGAGTAGTCACAGTCTTTATTCGCCTAAAAGTTTTACTGTTTAATCCACGAATTATCTCATCCTTACCAGCTCCCGCAGATGGGCCGGTAATCACCAACAACGGTTTTTTATCCTTTCGGAAAGAAAGCTCCGCAACATTCTCAACCACCTCCACGAGGTACCGGCTCTTCATAGCAAAATGACCTTCAGGAAGTCCTGTAAAAATCTCAGGTAATTTATTCACAGGCAAACCTAGGGATGCGGAAAGAGAAGAATCCGATATGAGTACGATGATATCTCAAGAAACAAATTCGCGCGTTCACTCCAAATCCCATTCTTCCCAAAGCCCGTCCTCGGGGCGTACTAGTCGGAGCAGCGGTGGGATTTGGCGTAGGACTACTTGTTGGACTAGGCTCAGGAGTACTCGTCGGAGTTGCCTGCCCGCCTGTCCCGCTTGGCGTGGACGGCGTGGGGCTAGCACTGGCAGTAGCAGCCGCAGTAGGGGAAGGCGACCCGCTCGGCGTCGGAGTTGCCTGCCCGCCTGTCCCGCTTGGCGTGGACGGCGTGGTACTCAAACTATTTTGCGGCCCAGACACAATATTCACTATAAAATCAACACTATTATTACCTGTGTCGGTATCTGTCAGTCGCGAAATACTCCCGTCAGTCGCAGGATTGGCGATAGCCACACTCTCAAAATCACTTGCCGTTCCCATACCAACCTTATCGACGATTGTTGTCCCGGCATCACTATATAAAAGGACTGTATTATTGATGGCAATACCAGAAGAAGTAGCAGAATAGGCAATATCCGGAAGGACAATCCCATCATAACCGGGATGTGCTATTAAAAGATGTCCGCCAGGAGCAATTGAACCAGACATACTCGAAATCAGATTAGATTGGCTCCCACCTGCGGTCTTTCTCGTCAATCTCCACCCAGCCAAATCAACAACTGATCCAGTTGGATTAAAAAGCTCCACAAATTCATCATCGGCACTCGCCCCTGTCACCTGGACTTCGTTAATTAACACATGATCTGAAGCCGATTTCACAGCTTTGGGATAAAGCAATATCACAAGCGAAACAATTGCAAACAACAAAACAACGCTGATCCAAAGGTAACCATCAGAACGGGCAGCCATAATCAAAGGATAAATAGGCTGAGAGGATTGTGTCAATATCGAAAATGTTGTAACGTCTAATTACAAAGTGGCAAAACACGCATTAGCATTATCTTTTCTTTTTCTAGTGGTTCTCATTCTGGGATCTGTTTTAGCGTTTACAACACTAAAGGAGCAAGACCAAAAAACCATATTCAGTACAAAGTACTTCAATAAATGGCTCTGGTTACATCCTGAAAATCCCTACACTGAAAAAATTGAACTAGAAATTAATTACTACGGCACAATTAGCGGATGCCGTAAGACAGAGCAAGAAGCTTACCTCTGTAATATACAGAGCCCAGCAAAAAGGATTGATCCCGTCACAATTCCAAAGCCCGATGAACACACAAAATATCTCGATTTCAAAGAGGTGAGTGAGGGCGCAGGCTATTATTTTGAACCAAGCAATAGAACTCCTCAATTCCTTGACAATCCAACCAGCGAACGCGAAATTTCTCTAACAATCACCTTTAATCCAAAAACAAATATTTATAAGACGCCAGAGATCACATACCATCCATAAATGCCAAAACCAATAACATACATTACTTACCCACTTCTATTCCTTCTGTTGCTTGGAGAATTAATCTACGGCTTTCTGTTCTACCAAAAACAAGCAAAGATCAATACACTAAATAATGTTACTAATGAGCTACCCAACTTTGCATTTACCAGAGAAATTAACTCAATTTCATTCGATGATGAAGTCTTTCCACGGGTTGCCTATTACTTTGATTTAAGCCGATTTGAAATGCAACTAAGTGAGGACAAAAGAGAGCTTGCAATTTTCGACAGAGAAACAAATAAAGAAGTCACAATCGATTACTGGCACCTGGACGTCTTTAATATTCCTGGACAATTCCTCAATACTCAAAATATTCGTTTAGAAAGTACTCAATCTGGCCACAAAATAGTACCGGTAAGCTGTACTCAATTAAAAATTACGACTCGCTTACAAAAACAAGTCAACGACATTAATGAATGCCAAGGACTAGACTCTAAAAACAACTGTAACTATACAATTTCAAATATAGAATGCATTTAAAACAAATCACCTTGCCAATACTAATATTCTGGTCCCTTTTAACAGTGTTCTCCTCATTCCTCTCTCCTGAAATCGCACAAGCACAATTATGTGATTCCTGTGGTCCCGCTCCAACTCTCTGTTGCGGAAACTGTAAAGTCTCCGAGTGTACAGTATTGTATTGTGCCAGCCGATATTGTGGCTGCCGCGAGAGATCAGCTTGTGAAATGGCACAAAACAGTTGTAACGGTTGTACAGATCCCGTGCCTACCCCTCCACCGCCTCCTCCTCCACCACCTCCTCCAAGCTGCAGCATCTCTTTCAATCCCGTCACACTTGAAGTAGGGGAGATAGGAACACTTAATGTGGCCATCAACCAAGAATCAAACGGCACCATTTCACAAGTTCTCTTTTCAGTATCACCACCAGTGTTGAGTTTTGTCACAGCAAATCCTGATACCAGTAGACCATTCACAATGAATATAAAGGGGGAAGCCATCGGGACAGGCAATGTTACGGCAACTGCAACCATCAGTGGCCCGGGGGGCACAGTGCCCTGCAGTGACACAAAAACAATCTCAATAGAAAAACCAGATCCTTGGTTCCAAGTAATAGGCGATCTAGTCTCCGGAGGCAATATACGCTCCAGTATCCCAATAGGCTGCCTCACGACACCCACCTGTAGCCCAAATCTCTTAATACCAGGCAACGATCCAAACTCAGGACTGGCCGTTTATCGTGGTTCATTAACCACGGGTAGCGGCTCACTGTCCACAGACAACTGGCGAACCGACACTGTACAAGCTGTCTCAAAATACAATTACACTTATTTCGAGAAAACAAAACCTTCATCAGTATCCCCACCAGATCTCCCAAGCACGGTAAGCAGTGAACTATTCAGCTTAGGAACATACGCCCAAGAACACAACGGCTATTATTGGTACAAAAAGACCGGCAATCTTCTGATCAGCTCTCCACAGAATATTCCCGCCAATAGAAAAGTAGTCGTAATAGTCGATGGCGACTTAGCCATTAGCAGTACAATCAATCTGGCAGACATTAACACCAGTTTTATTCTTTTTATAGTCAAAGGAACTCTCACAGTAAATATCGCAACACCAGGATCCACATACGAACTCGAAGGGCTTTATATAAGTGACAGTAACTTTAGAAATGAGAGCACTATTAAGATGGATGTCCGCGGCTCGATAATTACAAATAATAATGTAACATTATTAGGAGATATCTTGGCAGGGAACGCATCTGCCCCAGCAGAGTCCTTTACACAGTCACCAGAACTACTGCTTAATTTTCCAAGTCACATGTTAAGTCAAAAACGATTGATTCAAAGGGAAATAATGCTATAACATCAACATATGCCAGAAAAATACATTGGACACTCACTTCTTATCTCAGGTTTGTTGCTCATTGTATTCTCTGCCTTTAGCGTTTATACGGTCTTCACTGGCAAGATGAAGCCAGCTCCACTCTTTAATTTTCCAGCAGTGAACTTTAGCGCCAATCAACTACTCGACGACAGCAAATCACCAGTCAACTTCGTGGCAGACGACAAAATAGAAGTAGTCAGCAAAGAACTCTTAAATGATACAAGCAACGTCCTTGCTCACATGTTTCTGATGGGTTTCTTAGCTAGTATTGGTGCTCGAATTGCTGAGATAGGCACAAAGCTCATGCGGCCAATTAACGTCAAACTCCAGGAAACAAAATGAAAAAATCCAAATTCAGCCTCCCAAACAAAAAATTGAAGAGGAGTAAAAAAGAAAAGTTAATCGCTGGAGTACTAGGAGGTATTGCAGAATATTTCAATATCGATCCCACAGTAGTCCGTATCATATGGCTACTTTGTGTCGCGTTTACTGGTTTCGTTCCAGGCATCATAACCTACGTAGCAGCAGCCCTCATAATCCCCCAAAGATAGTTGTAGTATAATGTCTAGTGATGGACAAAGAAGGAATAGAAGAGCCTCTGATCATCAGAAAAGAACCCAGCGAAGATGAAACCACTCCATACTTCAGATTTGCTGCAGGTATTTTAAGTCTTGCCGGCATAATAACTGCCATTTTTATAGCCATCGGTGTCCAAAATGGAAAAATAAGCCTCCCGATTAATATTCTTGAAGAGAAAAAGACAGATTTAACTCGCATCGAAACTTTTTCCTCAACAGAAGAATTCAAAGAATATTTAGAAAAAGCACAAAGCACCACAAATACATTTCTTGGCAACATTGGAGCCGAAGCAAATATAACATTCTCCAATGAAAGTGCTGCTATCTCCACCACTGAGAAAAGCTATGACTCCAGTGCTCCAACTCGAGTATCAGAAACTAACGTCCAAGTAACGGGCGTTGACGAACCTGACATTGTTAAGACAGATGGTAAAAACATTTATCTGTCAAACCTTCAAAGTATCTACTACCCACTTATCATGAGAGGTACTTCAGCCGTTATGGAAGATTCAGTAAGCAGTAGTAAGCTAATTGCACCAGCAGAGCCTGATTCAATGCCAGGTGTTGATATTTTTCCAAATTACGAACCAGCTAAAACAAAGTTAATCGCGGCCTTTCCTCCTGCAACCCTCGCAGAATTAAGCTCAATTGATGCAACAGGCAACCTACTCTATAAAGACAATGCACTTCTTGTGCTAGGCAACGACACATTGACTGGAATCAACATAACAGACAAACAAAACCCCAAAGAGAGCTGGCAACTCGTCCTCGACAATCAATCAGTGATGACAGCTCGTCTCATTGGCAATGAAGTTGTCGTAGTTACACAAAAATATATTGACTACGGCACACCGTGCCCAATTCCACTCGGCAAATTCGATACAGATACCATTGAGATCGGCTGCAGCAGCGTTCACCACCCAATAACTCCAATAAACACCTCTACAACGTACCAGGTCTTCGTCATGGACATTGCTGATGGAAAAATAAAAAACAAATCAGCCTTTGTTGGTGACGCCAACTACTCTGTTGTTTATGCAACTTCAAAAGATCTGTACATAACATATACGAGTCAAGCAGATGCTACGCCTCTTCTTATTGAGTTCTACGGAGGTGCCGGTTCTCAAATTTTCCCAGAGTCAATTTTAACCCAAATTAGGAATCTTAAAAATCTCTCAATTAGCAACCAAGCCAAAGCAGTCGAACTTCAACTCATTACGGAAAATTATCTTCGAACACTGGATGAGGACGAACGAAGAAAAATCGAGAACGACATAACAAACAAGATGCAAGATTTTGCAAAAGAGAAAGTTCGCGAACTCCAAACAACTGGCATTATAAAACTAAATCTTAATGATCTCTCTGTTAAAGCCGTGGGGAGTGTCCCCGGGAGACCACTCAATCAGTTCTCCCTTGATGAACACGAGGGGAACCTCCGAATCGCAATAACTGTAGATTCCAATTGGTCAGTCTCGACAAAATCAACAAATGATGTTTACATTTTAAACGATTCACTTAACACAATTGGCTCTCTCAAAGATCTGGGGCTTGATGAACAGATTTACTCTGTAAGATTTATAGAAGATAAGGGTTACATGGTCACTTTCAAACAGATTGATCCATTCTTCGTCTTAAATCTAGAAAACCCCAAGGATCCCAAGGTTGCAGGCGAGCTGAAAATCCCAGGTTTCAGTTCCTATCTACACCCAATCACAGCTAATAACATTCTCGGTATCGGTCAAGAGACCGGCAAAGTAAAACTTTCCTTTTTCAATGTGGAAAATCCAAATACTCCAACAGAAACCGACAAATATATATTAGATGAGTATGGCAGTGTTGCACAAAACGACCACCACGCATTTCTTCATGATTCAAAGCATAAAATCTTCTTCCTTCCGGCAGGCACAAGCGGCTATATCTTCGGGTACGAAGAGGGCAAGCTAAATCTGGAAAAAGTAGTCACAAACGCCAACGCTCAAAGGGCAATATTTATTGAAGATTACCTTTATGTCATCGGCACTGAAAAAATCGTAGTCTTAAACGAGTCAGACTGGTCCGCAGCAGGAGAGCTCTCACTCTAGTCATGACTTCAGACTGGGAACACCAAGAAAACTTCCTCGTCAAAGAATTCAAATTTTCAAATTTCAAAGAAGCCCTTTTATTCGCTAACAAAGTAGGGGACATTGCCGAGAGTCTCAATCATCACCCAAATATTTTTCTCCACGATTACAAATGTGTAATTATCAGTACAAGTACACATTCTGAGGGCAAAATAACAGCAAAAGACCATGTGTTAGCACAAAAAATAAACAAAATAGCAATAACATCTACTCACCAAAGAGGGTATACACACCTTCTTCTACTCATTGTTTTGTTTATAATGACAGGATTAACCATAAGCAGTCGTTTCATTAGTCCACAAAAAAATTCACAAAACCCAAATTTACAACTCTCCGGTTCTGAAGTCTTACAAATAATTGACGGTCAAAAAACTGTTTTATTCAAAAATGTTGAAGGAGTTTCCGAAATAAGGCGTGGCCCAGATGGAAAAACAATTCACTTTAAATCAGATGATACAACAAACCCACTTCGAAATTATTGTGTCTATATCAAAAAAACCACTATCCCTTCTAGTCAACCTCCATGGGACTTCAAACAAATGAAAGATATTCCCAACATTAGTGGATGCTATGACGGTTATACAACACATTCCAACTACTTCGCATACTTACAAATCAAAAATGATAAGGAAGGGTATATCGTCTACGAAAATTTGGGTACTGGCAAAACCAATAAAATACTAATAGACCCCAATATATTACCTGGATTCGAATACACACGGTTTGGAAACAGTTACATGGATGACGACCTCATTATCGGCAATGACAACTATCCATACCATTACGCAAGCAGAGATGCAAAGATCAGTAATGCACTAATTTTGATTTTCGGTAATTTAGTAACAGCTATAGATGTTACTAATAATCACTTCATGGGTAGTCAATTCTTTGACGGTAAAGAGTTTCAAGTTGTATCAGACTCTTTTGAACTGCTCAATGAAAACTCCCTGCCTTTTATAGTAGTCGAAAGTCAATGGGAAGGGCCTCCAGTATTAACAGCCTTAATCGATCTTACCGACAACAACTTTAAAGTAATTAAGCTAGTAGATCTGGACAATCGACCATTCGCCGATTTTAATGTTGAACCAATTATATGGGAAAAAAACACCATATTATTTAGCTTTCATGACTTTGAAAACATCAAAATTCCTAATAAATTCGATGTGAACGTTATTACCTCAACAGACGCTGAGATTAAATATTGGAGTCGACAACTTGAAAGTATCCTCTCCAATCCGGGATCATACCAACAAGTAAAATGTGGCCTACATTATGGTCCACTGGGATGCGAAGGCCTCAAAGGAATAAAACAATATAGATATTCTTCCGAACATGGCCTGACAAAAATTTAGGCTCATATGACACAATCTCAAACACTACTCTTCATAATCTTATTAATTCCATTTAGCTTCGAAACTCTAGCCAATTTCTTAAACATCAAATCCATAAAAACAAAAATCCCAAAAGAATTCAAGGAGCTCTACGACGAGGGAAAATACAAAAAATCCCAAACCTATCTCAAAGAAAACACAACTTTCGGAACAATCGAAAGCTTTACCAGTCTCATATTCACCTTAATTTTTAAATAGATCGGAA
>CAYHMW010000006.1:0-47101 GCA_964357925.1 uncultured Gammaproteobacteria bacterium | reverse complement strand
GGCGATTGGACTCTCCTTGTCGATGCCGATGAAATCGTGTCCCCAGAACTAGCATCAGAAATTTTGAGTATGTGTCATCCCGCACTTGATGCGGGATCTAGAGCTCGTTTTTCAGCCTTCTCTTTTCCTCGCCACGACTACTTTATGGGTAGATTGCTAAAGTACGGTGAAACAGGGAATTCTCGTGTGACACGGCTCGTGAAAAAAGGGAAAGGGGAGTGGAGTAGGAGAGTGCATCCTAATCTCAAAGTTGATGGAAAAGTGAGTGAACTTAATAGTCCAATCTTGCACTACCCACACGAAAAGATTAATGAATTTGTCAAAAGTGTTAATCGCTGGTCTGAATGGCACGCTCTCGCATTGAAAGAAGAAGGTAAAAAAAGCCTCCTACTAAAAGTTTTCCTCTGGCCACCACTTAAATTTATTAATAATTATTTATACAAAGGTGGTTTCAACGATGGCACTCCTGGCTTTATCCACGCGACTCTAATGAGCCTCCACTCATTTCTAGCTTGGTCTATACTTTATGTCAACAATAATAAACAAACTACTTAGATTAGTCATACTTTCGACACTTGTGCTAATCCCACTGGGACAAATGCCTGGCTTTTTTATCGACCTCGCCTTTCAGTTTCCATTTACTATCCACCCGCTTGATATAATTGCACTTACCACTTTACCTCTAACTATATATTCTATTGTGCGACATAGAAACAAACACATGTTTCTTTTTGCCAACTATATTCTAATAGCTGCCTTTAGTTTAATTATTTCATTATTTGATCGCCCCGGCCTGTTTAATTCAAACGCCATATTTTATTTAATACGGTTTGTTAGTTTTCTTTCACTTTCCTACGTTGCAATTTTGGCAACAGGGGAGAAAATTTTGAAAAAAACTGAAATTCTTCAAGGATTATTAATAGGTGGAGTACTCATTGCATTATTTGGCTGGCTACAATACACCTTTCTCCCAGACTTAAGGTTTATGAAAATTTTAGGATGGGATGACCATTACTTTAGATTAACATCAACACTATTAGACCCGACTTTCACAGGTTTAATTTTGACGTTCACCGCTCTTGTTGCACTAAGGAATTACCAAAAAAAAATATTTCTTTTTATCCTAATCACGATCCTTTTTACGTATTCCAGGGCAAGCTACCTGAGTTTAGGTGCAGGCGTTATCTATATGCTACTTCCTAAAATAAATCTAAAATCAATAGCAATTGGCACAATATCAATATTCTTCTTATTTTTTATGTTGCCCAAGCCAAGCGGCGAAGGCGGCAACTTACTGAGGCTAAGCACCATTACAGCCCGAGGCACGAACTATTCGGAAACCATTAAAATTTTCAAAGAAAACCCACTCTTGGGAGTTGGTTTTAACAACATTTGCAATGCCAAAAAGCAAAATAACGCAAATTTAATGTCGATGAATTCATGTCATGGCGCTGACAATAGCTACCTCTTCATCCTCGCAACCACAGGATTGGTTGGAGGAATAACATTTATTTTTTCAACCAAAACTTTACTTGATACCACACGACATGATTCGAATGGAAGAATCCTCAAGGCTAGCCTAGTGTCACTGGGCACGCATTCTTTTTTTGGAAACTCAATATTTTATATGACTGCAATGGCATGGCTCGCACTTCTTATTGGGATAAGCAGAAAAAACTAACGCGTGTAGTTAACCTTAATTTCTTGAAGTGTCTCATTGCCAGCAAGATCTCGAGCAATAATTTTAAGCACATTTTCTCCTTCATTTAAGGAAATCGGATAATTAAGCCTGCCATCTCTGGCGACAACTACTACTCTGTCATTAACAGTGACAGTTGCATTTTTTTCTGTGTGACCTTCAATTGTCTTCTGCTTACCCAAAGTACCAAAAAAACTCTCACCATTTATTGGTTTCTCGACAACAAGTTCAGGTGGTTTAGTGTCGTAAGTAATTCTTACTGATTCGGATTCTCCACTTTTGTTATGATTTCGATCTGTTGCCATCGCAACTACAACATTTTCTCCCTCTTTGAGATCAAATGTGCTAGAAAAGCGCCCACTCGCATTGGCAACGACCTCTTTTTTCGCATCATTAACCTTGACACTAACTAAAGACCCTTCTTCTGCCGATCCTATAACCACGAGCCTGGGTTCCTTCGTAAACTCTGGCAATTCATCAAAAATCGGAGGTGATGGGGGAACAACATCTTCACCCTGCGTCTCAATATTTTGACCAATTAAGTCCCGAAGAAAATCAGTAAACTTTGGGATAAGAGAGGGACCTAGGCGAAGCATAAATGCAACCAAGGCAATAGTAAGAATAAGAAGCAAAAATGCGCTTCTGCGATTTCGCTTTCCCTCCATTCTCTCAAGTCTCGACAGTTTTTCCTTCATGAGCCGACGGGTGGATTCGAACCACCGACCACTGCTTTACGAAAGCAATGCTCTACCAACTGAGCTACGTCGGCTTGTGAGTCCTGATGCGGACACTCATATCAAATTATATCACCTGTGCTAAGATTGCTTTGAATGCTATTTAAATGTTGAAAAATATTAAGCAAGAAATCTTAGCAAATGCAGACCCAACTAGAGCCAGAAACCTAGCTCGATATTTCAAAACCGGTAAAGGTCAGTACGCCCAAGGAGACAAATTTCTAGGCCTCACGGTGCCTCAGTCACGATCTATAGTTAAAAAATACACGAACTTGCCACTTATAGATATTAGGAGGTTACTTCAATCTAAAATACACGAAGAACGCTTAATAGCACTCCTGATTCTAGTTCACCAGTTTGAAAAAGCGAACAATAAAGACAGAAAAGCTATTTACAACTTTTACCTAAAAAATACCAAATACATTAACAATTGGGATTTAGTTGATCTTTCTGCTCACAAAATAGTTGGAGCTTATTTATTAGACAAGGACAGAAAAATTCTCATTAAATTGGCTAAATCACAAGATTTGTGGGAGAAGAGAATCTCAATCATTTCTACTTTTACCTTTATTTATCATGACCAATTAGAAGACTCAATCAAAATTGCACAAATCTTGTTAAATGATAAACACGACCTTATTCACAAAGCTGTCGGTTGGGTGTTGCGTGAAGTTGGTAAGAAAGACCAAACAGTTTTAGTGAGTTTCCTTACAGAAAATATTCGTCAACTGCCTCGCACAACCCTCCGCTACGCCATCGAGCGCTTTCCAGAGCCACTTAGACAAAAATATCTCAAGTTGTAAAATAATTGGTTACAATTAGTGTGCAATAATTTTCACAAAGACATTCACGCAATATCTGGCATCAAGGTATTCACAGAAAATAGACCTTTTTGGCTTACTTGGTATAATATTTATACTCTATTTGCTTACTGCTACACCTACTTGCAATATGCTCTCACACGGAAGCTTAGACTAAAGCTTTCCTGAGCGGGATACGGGAATCGAACCCGTCGCTTATCCTTGGGAAGGATACATATTACCACTATACGAATCCCGCAAAGTTTCCCTCCCAATTATAGCTCGTTACCTCGGTATCGCAAAGACATTGCCTGCGTGGATAATGCCAGGATTGACCAATTCATTTGCTTCAGCGATTCTGACCCATTGATAACCATCTCCGTACGCACGAGTAGCTATGTCCCACAAATTGTCACCCGAAACAACAGTATAAGTGCCACCAGTTATATCGCGAGGACTATCAACGTCCTCTTCCACTATTGCCACTGGTTTTACACTCGGTTTAACTGTAGCTAAAGGTGATGCACTTGGTGTGGATGTTGCAATCGTAGCATCTTCGTTCGCTGCTTTAACTTCAACACTCGGAATCTTTAAAACCTGTCCAGCTTCAATAGCGTTTGCATCAGTCAAGCTATTAGCTTTTTTAATATCTACCCAGTTGTACCCTGTCCCATACACTTCCTCGGATATTGTCCAAAGTGAATCCCCTTCCTTTACTGTGTATGATGATCTAATACTCGCATCCAAATCCTCAGTATTTATTCCAGTGGGAAGTGTGTTTCCAGGCTCCAAGTTTCTGAAGTAATTAACAACAAAAATCCCAACAACTACAACCACCAAAACCCCAAGTATCGTGCTAATCGTCGATTCGTTAAATTTAATCGCTTTTAGTAAATCTTTTAAATTCATTTATATCACCTCCCAACAACCACTCGATTTAAAGAGTAATTATAGGGCAGCAATAATATTAAGGTGAATTTAGACGAACCCAAGAAGCATGTCAATAGTCTACACGGCTCATCTGAGGTGTCTTGTAACAATTTCCCCAACCTCCTCAGGCCTATGCTCAGCTTTGATAAGATACTCGTCGATCTTATGCTCTCTCTTCATAAGCTCTGCCAACTCCATGTTATTGAGGTTAGATAGAATGATTATCTTCCCGTACTTTACCCCCTCCTCGCTTAACTTTTGGACAAGTGCTATCCCGTTAAGTTTCGGCATCATAATATCCAAAAGTACTATGTCGTAGTAATTTTCTTTTAACATTTGAAGACCTTGTTCACCATCATGAGCCACATCAATATGAAGACCCATGCTCTCTAACATTTTTACGTATATCTGTTGGGCACTGTTGTTGTCATCTATCGATATTATATTTTTTCCAACAAACTCATTTTCCATAAAACAATTATAATGCTGACTTCAAGACCTTACAATCTGCTAAAATGCAACGATGAGCGTAGCGGTTGTTACAGGAGGGGCTGGTTTTGTTGGGAGTCACTTATCAAGGCTGCTTCTTAAAAAAGGCGACACAGTGGTATGCGTGGACAATTTATTTACAGGTAGGAAAGAAAACATAGAAGATTTTACCAAGAATCCAAATTTTGAATTTATTGAACACGATATCATTGAACCCTTCTACCTGAATAACTATCGAATAGATCAAATATATAATCTGGCCTGTCCTGCATCCCCAGTGCACTATCAGCACAATCCCGTCCGTACAATTAAGGCCAATACGATGGGAGTGATCAATGTTTTGGGCTTAGCTAAAAAGCGCAACTCAAGAATTCTTCAAGCTTCTACTTCAGAAATTTACGGTGATCCTCTCGAGCACCCACAGAAAGAAAGTTATCGCGGCAATGTGAATCCAATCGGCCCAAGAGCCTGCTACGATGAGGGCAAAAGGGTCGCAGAAACATTGTTTTTTGATTACCACAGGCAAAATGGAGTTGATATCAGAGTAGCAAGAATTTTCAACACATACGGTCCAAGCATGGCCAGGAACGACGGCAGAGTTGTATCCAATCTCATTACACAAGCCTTGGCAGGCGAAGACATTACAATTTATGGGGAGGGCTCTCAAACTCGCTCGTTTTGTTACGTGGATGATCTTGTTTCTGGCCTCTATAAATTAATGAATAAAAATAACTTCACAGGCCCTGTTAACTTAGGAAACCCTAAGGAGTTCACAATCATAGAACTCGCCAAACTGGTAATCAAACTTACGAACTCAAATTCCAAACTAGCTTATAGACCGCTACCAGCAGACGACCCAAAGCAACGTCAGCCAGACATATCTTTGGCCAAAAGAGAGTTAAACTGGGAACCAAAAGTCAGACTGGAAGAAGGTTTAAAGAAAACTATCAATTACTTCAGTCAACAAAAATGAATCTGGCGAGCTGTAGCGAGGACTCGGCAATCCTGGCAAAGCCAGGAGGGGTATCGAGGACCCGAAACAAGTTTCTGCGAGGTGTAGGGGACTCGAACCCCTGGCCTCTTCCGTGACAGGGAAGCGCTCTAGCCAACTGAGCTAACACCCCGAATACAACGAGGGGTGTCAAGGTTCTGGCTCATGCCAGGTTCTTATCACCCCAAACCTCAAGCACAAATATACCACAAATCAAAGACTACTGCATAGTATAATGGTCACACAATGATTTCCAGGAAAATGAACAACCTCGAGGTAGCTGATCTGCTTCACAATGTTGCCGCAGCATACAAAATCAAAAATGAAATTAAAAATAAATTCAAAATTGTTGCATATGAGCGCGCGGCTGATGCCATTGAGCATTTAAGTTCCGAAGTCCGTGACGTATGGGATGAAGGAAATTTAAAAGAGGTTGCAGGTATCGGACCGAGTATCGCGGACCATTTAGACGAAATATTTAAAACCGGTAAATCCAAACACTTTTCAGCTGTACTAAAAGGCATTCCTCCCTCAGTTTTTGAACTGCTAAAAGTAACAGGTATCGGACCGAAGCATGCTTTCAAATTTGCTAAAGAACTCAAAATTACGCGAGGAAGTGATGCTATTAAAAAATTGAAAAAAGCAGCAATGATTGGCAAAATCGCCAGACTTGAGGGTTTTAGTGAAGATTCACAAAAATCAATTTTAGCAGCAGTCAAAGAAGAAGAGCACAAACCAAAGGCAAGACTCCTAATTGACCAAGCTGAAATAATTGCTGGGCAAATCATTGACTGGGTTAATAAAGACCCGAATGTGGTACGGGTTGACGCCCTCGGGAGCCTTCGAAGGAAAGCTTCAACCGTAGGCGACATTGATATTTCTGCATCATCCAAAGATCCGAAAATCACAATGGATCACTTCATAAAATTTCCTAACGCCACACGAGTTCTGGAGAAAGGAGACAGAAGCGGATCAATTATGCTCCCTGGCAATATCCGAGCCGATCTTATGGTCGAGACTCCAGATGCCTATGGGGCACTTCTGCAACATTTTACCGGTAGCAAGCACCACAACATAGCAATCCGCGACATGGCGATCAAAAAAGGTTGGAGTGTCTCCGATTATGGAATCTATATCGGAGGAAAGCTTCAAAAGCTCGACACAGAAGAAAAACTTTATAAAAAGCTTGGATTAGCATACATCCCTCCCGAAATCAGAGAAGACAACGGCGAGATTATTGCTGCCAAAGAAAACAAAATTCCCAAACTTATCGAATTGGACGATATCAAGGGTGATCTTCATATGCACACAAATTTTGATATCGAAACTAGCCATGACATAGGCGCCAATAGCATGGAAGATATGGCACTAGTAGCTCAAAACCTTGGCTATGAATATATTGCTCTCACGGAACACAATCCCGGCGCTTCTACACACAATTACAAGCAAATTAATAACATAATTAAGAGTAAAAAGGAAGAAGTTGATAAACTAAATTACTCATTTGAAAAGTATCATGAAAAAAGAGTATTTAAAATATTCAATAGTCTCGAAATTGACATTAAAACAGATGGATCTTTGCCAGTCGATGACAGTGGACTGGAATTACTCGATTTTGCTCTCGTTTCAATACATTCAAGCTTTAGAAGTAACAAAAAGGAAATGACCAAGCGAATTCTTGCGGCGCTTAATCATCCTAAAGTTAAAATCTTTGCTCATCCTACTGCCAGAAAACTTAATGAACGTGGAAGCATTGACCTAGATTGGCCACAAATTTTTGATTTTTGCCTAAAAAATAACAAGTGGCTGGAAATCAACGCAGACCCCCACAGGCTCGACTTACCTGACTTTTTAGTTAAAGATGCAATTGAGCAAGGTGTAAAACTGGTAATTAGTACAGACTCCCACCACAAGAACAGTCTCGCTAATATGAAATATGGAGTTTATGTTGCTCGCCGTGGCTGGGCTACAAAAATGAACATCGCAAACACAAGAGCTCTTTCAGACTTTGAAAAGATGTTAAACTAACAAAAGAAAGTGGGTGAGTAGCATGAATACAACAACAATCATTATATTACTGACTTTAGTGGGTATAGTTGCTTGGGTGATATCACTCTACAACTTTTTCGTAAGCAGCAAAGCTAGAGTAAAAGCTGCTATTCAAGAGATCGGAAATCAATTAAAAAGGCAAGCTGATCTTATTCCCAATCTCGAAAGCTCAGCAAAGGGTTATCTTAAGCACGAAAAAAGCATATTTAAGGACCTAACCGATGCCAGAAAACAAATTGATAGTGCCGTAAAATCTGGCAATCTGCAAAAAATGGCAGATGCAGGTTCACAGCTGGCAAGTGTATTGCCATCATTGAAAATCGCAGTCGAGGACAATCCAGAACTAAAGGGTTCAGAAGTTGTCACCAAGCTAATGGATGAACTTCGAGATACAAGCGACAAAGTCATGTACAGCAGAAGACTAGTTATTGATCTCACAGCAGACTTTAATGTGAAGCGGGTTACATTCCCAAGTAGCATTATCGCCAATATGTTTGGCTTTGGCGAGTTGCCTGGCCTCATAACACCTGAAAAAGGCGAGCATATGGAAGTGGATGCAAGTGATACAAAATCGCCCAAGGTTAACCTGTAATGCAAAACATCTACGAAGTTCAAGCTGCCAATAAAAGAAAAAGCGCCCTAGTGCTTCTTGGCTTTGTTTTCTTTGTTGGATTAGTCATTTATGTCCTTGGCCAGGCAACCTCAGTTTACATGGGTTATGAACCGGGGGGGCTTGGATTTGTTGGCATGGCCTTTATAATCTCAGGCCTAATGAGCTTTGGAAGCTACTTCTATAGCGACAAAATTGTTCTAAGTATAAGTGGCGCAAGGCCTGCCGACAGGAAAAGAGACTTTGAGTTCTATACTGTTGCCGAAAACCTAAGTATAGCGGCTGACATCCCCAAACCAAAACTTTATATTATCGACGACACAGCCACCAACGCCTTCGCAACCGGCCGGGATCCAGACCATGCAGTAGTTGTGGCAACCACAGGCCTCTTGGATAAATTAAGTAGAACTGAACTCGAAGGCGTAATCGCGCATGAACTTACGCACATCAAAAACTACGACATTCGTCTCATGTCCATTGTCTCAGTCCTTGTGGGAACCATAGCACTTCTCGCTGATATGTTCTTAAGAATGAGTTTTTGGGGCCGCGGAAGTCGAGATAATGACAGTAAGGGAGGTCAACTTGGTGCAATAATCATGGTTGTCGGATTTTTGTTCGCACTATTGTCGCCATTTATCGCAACCCTAATAAAGCTCGCAATCAGTAGGCGCCGTGAATTCATGGCAGACGCAGGTGCCGTGGCAATTACTCGCCAGCCAAGCGGTTTAATTTCAGCACTTAAAAAAATTACATCTGACCATGAACCACTTGAAGCCGCAAACAAAGCCACAGCTCATATGTACATAGCAAATCCCTTCAAAGACAAAATAGGCGATAGCCGGGCAATGTTTTCAGGTCTATTTAACACTCACCCAGAAGTTTCCGAGCGCATCAAAGCCCTTGAAAGCATGAGCTAGACCCTACCATAGAAGAAACAGAAGGTCTGTTGTATCATAACCTCATGGCCAAGCTCACCATAAGCGATGTTAACCATGTCGCCAAACTCTCAAACTTATCCCTCACAGAGGCAGAAGCAAATTTATTTGCAAATCAACTCTCAGAAGTTGTGGACTACATAAGTAGTCTTCAAGAAATTGATGCGGCGGGAGTTACTCCCACCAGCCAGACAACCGGCTTAGTAAATATCACTCGCGAGGACGAAATAAATGTAGAACGAATTCTTTCCCCAGAAAAAGCACTTCTTAATGCCAAAAATTATCACAACAACTACTTCCAAGTCCCACCAGTACTCACAAAAGATCAATGAAGCAACTATCAACAATAACTGAAGTCCAAGTCGGACTTAAAAACAAAGACTTCTCGGCGGTTGAGCTAGTAGACTTTTACCTGAATCGCATCTCAAAATTCGATAAAGATCTAAACTCATTCATTACAATTAGTGACGAACTAGCCTACAAACAAGCGAAACACGCAGACAAACTAATTGCAGATGATGCAAAAGCTTTCCAAAACAATCCACTACTAGGAGTCCCCATCGCTCATAAAGATTTATTTCTCACAGAAGGCGTCAGAACAACAGCTGCTTCAAATGTTTTGCTGGATTATATCCCTCAATATTCGGCAACCGCAGTCAGAAAACTTGACGAAGCTGGTGCAATTACTCTCGGCAAACTCAACTGCGACGCCTGGGCACACGGAAGCTCCGGAGAAAACTCCGATTTTGGTCCCACAAAAAACCCTCACGCAAAAGAGTACGTTTCAGGAGGAAGCTCAAGTGGGTCAGCCGCCGCAGTTGCAGCCGGCCTTGCACTTGCCGCAACAGGGACGGACACTTGCGGGTCAATAAGGCTTCCTGCAAACTTTTGTGGAGTGACAGGCCTAAAGCCCACCTACGGATCAGTTTCGCGCTATGGAGTAATTGCAATGGCCAGCTCCCTCGATTCAATTGGCCACATGGCAAGATCAGTTGAAGATGTTGAAACCATATATAACATCACAAAAGGAGAGGATCATCTTGATGCCACAGTCAAAAATCACAAGGCAGTCAAAGTCCAAGAAAAACCAACAATCGGCATACCGAAGGAATTTTTTACAAAAGATCTGGATCCGGAAGTAGATGCATCAATCAAGGAAACGATCAAAACTCTGAAAAACCTGGGGGTCAAATTTAAAGAAGTTTCATTGCCACTTACAAAGTATGGGATTTCTGTCTATTACATCATTCAACCTGCGGAAGTCAGCTCCAATCTAGCCCGTTATGATGGAGTACGATATGGACAAAAGCGAACCGAGATGGGCGCCGAGGCAAAACGACGAATCATGCTCGGGAGTTATGTTCTAAGCTCCGGCTACTACGACGCCTATTATAAAAAAGCAATGGAAGTCCGCACAAAAATTATTGGAGAATTAGACAAAGTATTTGAAAAAGTCGATGCTTTAATCGCCCCTGTTTCCCCGACACCAGCCTTCAAATTAGGCGCCAAAGTCGATAATCCCTTACAAATGTATCTTACGGATATTTATGCAGCAACTGCGAATCTCACAGGGATACCGGGACTCGCAATCCCTTCCGGGCTGAATAAAGCAGGCCTCCCACTTGGCTTCCAATTAATGGGGCCAAGATTTTCTGAAAATCAACTCTTTGACATTGGCAAAAATTATCAAAAGGTGACAACGCATCATTTAATTACACCAAGCGTATGAAATACATTCCAATAATTGGGCTCGAGGTCCATATCGAACTCGCGACTAGTGCAAAAATGTTTTGTCAGTGCCCCGCTGATCATTTCGCCAAAGAACCAAATACAGAAACTTGCCCTGTCTGTCTAGGGTTGCCCGGTGCCATGCCTTACCCCAACAGTGAAGCAATTGAAAACACTATAAAATTCGGGAATGCTCTAGGTTGTTCTATTTCAAATTTTTCCAAATTTGATCGCAAGCATTACTTCTATCCAGATCTTCCCAAAGGCTATCAAATTAGCCAATACGACTTGCCATTGTGCACAACCGGTAATTACATGAGCAAAAATATAACAAGAATCCATCTGGAAGAGGACACAGGCAAACTAATCCACACAAGCCTTAAAGGCAAAAAAGTAAGTCTCGTCGACTTCAATAGAAGTGGAGTCCCCCTTATGGAAATGGTTACAGAGCCAGATTTCCGGTCTGCCGATGAGGTCGACGAATTTCTCCGCGAAATCCAGCTAATTATTCGCTATCTAGAAATTTCAACTGCGGATATGGAAAAAGGGTCGATGCGCTTGGAAGCCAATATATCTTTATCCAAAGACGAGAGTGCATTACCAGACTACAAAATTGAACTTAAAAACATTAACTCATTTAAATTTCTAACAAAAGCAATTAAGTGCGAGATTGAACGCCAAGCAACCCTCCTTGATGGGGGAGTAACACCAGACCAAGAAACAAGAGGCTACGACGAAGCAAGTAACACGACCTTCAGCCAAAGATCAAAGGAAGTTGCAAAAGATTACAGATATTTCCCAGAACCAGATATTCCACCCCTAGAATTATCAGATGAGGAAATTGCAAAGATACTGAAAAACACCCCAGAATTGCCCAATCACAAGCGAGAAAAGTTGCGAAAAATAAATATAAAGCCAGAATATATCGAGACGCTAATTAGCGATGTTGAGCGAACCAAATATTTTGAAGCTGCAATTAAACTAGGCGAAAAACACAACATCGGAGCAACAACAATTGCCAACATCATGATTAATCAGAATCTAGATAAAAAATATCCTGAGCCAGCAGGGTTAATTAAAGCACTACTAGAGTTAGAGAAAAAAGACTATGCAAGCAGAGATGAAGTCGAAAAAGCAATCAAAAAAGTACTCCTGGCCAACGAAAAAGCAGTCAAAGATTACAAAGAGGGCAAGACTCAAGTAATCGGCTTCCTTATCGGCCTTGTCCAAAAAGAGTTAAATGGCACCGGCGATCCAAAAGTAGTTAGTGAAAAATTGACCGAGTTCTTGAGAGCCTAAACAATGGCCAAGTTTACCCACCTTCACCTCCATACAGAGTACTCGCTCCTCGACGGCCTCAGTAAAATTACTCCTCTCTTGGACCACATTAAGGCAAATAATATGGATTCTGTAGCCATCACTGATCACGGCACAATGTACGGCGCAATCGAATTTTACAAGAAAGCCAATGCTGCCGGCATCAAGCCCATTATCGGTTGTGAAGCGTATATTACAAATGTCGATCACAAGCTTCGTGGCGATCGAGACAATACTAAAAATTATCACCTTCTGCTTCTAGCCAAAAACGAAGAGGGCTACAAAAATATGATGCAACTAACATCAATTGCTCACACTGAAGGCTTTTACTATCGCCCTCGTTTCGATCACGACACTTTGAAAAAATTTAGTAAGGGTATAATTGCAACTTCTGCCTGCGTCCAGAGCGAACTTTCCCAATCCATCTTAAACGATGGTGTGGATGGCGCAAAAAAGGTACTTAATTGGTATCTGGATGTTTTTGGTGAAGATTTTTATCTGGAAGTCCAGCGCCACCGATTTAGTGACTTCATTAACAAAGCGACAATTCAGGAAATTAAAACCGACATAATCAGGATGACTGAAAATGAAAAGAAATTAAATGATGGGATCCTTAAGCTAAGCCGCGAATTTGGAATTCCAATAATAGCTACAAACGACGCGCATTATATTACGCGTGATGACGCAACAGCCCAAGACGCCCTTGTTTGCGTAGCGACAGGCAAAAACGTGAACGATGTAAAGCGAATGAGATATATCGATACTCCAAGTTTTTATGTAACAAGTCCGGATGAAATGCTAGAGCTTTTTTCAGATATACCGGAAGTTCTCGAAAACACCCAGAAAATTGTAAATAAATGTGAATTAGAAATTGCCCTAGGTACTTACCACTTCCCCAAAGTACAGCTCCCAAAAGGTATTACTGCTGAGGACGAGGTCGTCAAAAAAGTTTATGAAGGGATTAAATGGCGTTACGGCAAGGTAACACCAGAACTTAAAGAGCGAGCTGACAAGGAATTAAAAGTAATAAATGAAAAGGGTTACGCTCCATACTTTTTAATTTTTGAAGATATGGCAAAGTGGTCAATTGAGCGATTAATCCCCATAAACATTAGGGGGTCGGTGGCTGGCTCAATAGTCTCGTATTGTTTGGGCATAACGACAGTCGACCCGATTCGCTTTAATCTGCCATTTGAACGCTTCCTTAATCCAATGCGTCCTAGCGCCCCCGACATTGATATGGATATAGCTGACGACATGCGTGGCGAAATGATTGGCTACCTAAAAAATAAATATGGTGAAGAAAAAGTTGCACAAATTTGTACTTTCGGGAGAATGCTGGCTCGTGGGTCCGTCCGCGATATCGCAAGAGTGCTTGGTTATCCATACGAAATAGGTGATCGTATTTCAAAGCTTATTCCAATGGGTTCTCAAGGCTTTCCAATGACAATTGAACGAGCTTTGAAAGAAAGTAACGAACTAAAAAGACTATACGATGAAGACAAAGACGCCAAAAAAATCATAGATCTCGCTCATCAAGTGGAAGGCAACGCAAGGCATGTATCTGTTCATGCGGGCGGGGTGGTTGTTGCCCCAAGTGCATTAACAGACTTCACTCCCCTTCAAGTTGATACATCAGAAGAGCGAAAGTTAATTACTCAATATGAAATGCATGCTATTGAGGATGTTGGGTTGGTTAAACTTGACGTACTAGGAATCCGAAACTTATCAATTTTAAGAGAAGCCGTAGTAAGAGTTAAAAACGACCGCAACACAGCTGTAGATTTAAGCAAAATCCCGCTCGATGACACGAAGACCTTCGAAATGCTTAGCCGTGGTGAAACAATGGGAGTCTTCCAGCTATCAGGGAGCGGCATGACAAGATATTTAGTTGATATGGAGCCTCATCAAATTGAAGACATCATGATGATGATTGCCCTTTTCCGACCGGGCCCAATGAACAATATTGACGAATATATTTCAAGAAAAAAAGGCAAGAAAAAAATTGAATACTATCACCCTAAAATGGAAAAGTTTTTGGATAAATCACTTGGTGTGCTTGTCTATCAAGATGACCTTCTTTATACCGCCATTGAAGTAGCTGGATACAACTGGGAAGAAGTCGACAAATTCAGAAAAGCCGTAGGTAAAAAAATTCCGGAGGAAATGGCCCGTCAACACGAAATCTTTGTTCAAGGATGCATGGACAATTCTCAGTTGACAAAGGAAGCTGCGGAAGGTTTATGGAAGCTTTTTGAGCCTTTTCAGGGTTATGGTTTCAATAAAGCCCACTCAGCGAGCTACGGCATGGTTGCTTATCAAACGGCTTATATGAAGTCGACTTATCCTGTTGAATACATGGCTGCCCTCCTTACTGCAGAATCAGGTGATACAGACAAAGTAGCCATGGCGATAGGTGAGTGCAAGAGGATGGGCATTAAAGTACTCCCTCCAAATATTAATGAAAGTGCCGTTGGCTTTAACATTATTGAAGATGATGAATCTTTGGACAAAAGAGCAATCGTCTTTGGACTTTCAGCAATTAAAAATGTAGGAGTAGCTGCAATCGAAGCAATCTTGGCAGCCAGAGAAGCCGGTATATTTTCTTCATTTTCTGATTTTTGTAACCGCATTGATGCGAGACGTGTCAATAAAAAAGTTATGGAAAGTCTAATTAAAGTTGGAGCTCTTTCAATGTTTGGCAACCGTGCTGGCCTCTTAGAAGCCCTAGAAGAAGTCCGTTCAAGTGCAAAAGGTAAAAACACCTCGCAGCAAAGTCTCTTTGGTGGTGAGGATTCTGAAGCCGCGGCCATTGATCAGATTCAATCAACCATTCAGGAATTTGAAGAGCCCGAGCTCCAAAAGTTCGAGCGCGAGCTATTAGGCTTCACGCTTACGGGTGAAAATGCGACGGACGTGCTATCAACTTTCCATCCATATACGACTCACAAAATTGATGAAATCAAAGAAGGGGTAAGGCTCCCGGAGGAAATTAAAATCGCAGGAATAATTAAAAGTGTAAGGAAAGTAACTACAAAAAATGGCGGCAAAGAAATGGCTTTCGGGACGCTTGATGATGGCACAGGCGAGTTAGGACTTGTAATTTTTCCCAAAATTTACAGCTCTACAAGAGACATATGGGAAGGGGGGAGAGCAGTTTTAGTTTCAGGCAGCGTTGATTTTCGTGAAGATACCCCATCAATTCTTGTCAATGTTGTTCACACACCTGAATCTCTTGAGCCTTACGGCCAGTCTGCAATTATTGCAATTCCCTCAAAAACAAGTAATCAAACACTGACTAGGCTCAAAAACATGCTTAAAAAAAATGAAGGCATGCAAACAGTAATTCTGGAATTTAGTGACCCAGCTAAAACGTCTTTTCAACTCCCCTTTGCTATCAATTGGTCGGACAAACTCAAGGCCGAAGTCGACAAATTGCTCCAATAGCCTTATAATAACCTCCGCTATGGCATTACAGGCAATACACAAAGAAGTCAGTTTTGGGGTCGGAGACATTGTAAATCTTTACCAAACAGTTGATGCTGGCAAGGATAAAACCAGAACTCAAGTGTTCCAAGGCACAGTAATTAAGATAAAGGGACGTGATATGGGCAAAAGTATTACTGTTCGTCATATTGGTTCGCAAAACATTGGCGTTGAGCTTATTATGCCACTTGCGTCTCCACTTCTTGAAAAAGTTGAAGTTGTTCGTGAAGGTAAAAGTGGTGTCCGTCAGGCAAAACTTTACTACATCAGAAGTAAAAGCAAAAAGGAAATAGAGACAATCTACACCCGCGCAAAAAGGCGAACACAACAAACTTCTTGACACTTCCTCCTTGTTTGTCTTAAAATACTCTCGTTTTAGGCGACTGCAGCTCAAAACTGGACAGAGCAACTGCTATAAAGCAGTAGGTAGTGGGTTCGAATCCCGCCAGTCGCAATTTGCACTTATTTTATTTTTTTTACAAAGAGGGATCTCTAGGGCTTTATTCGCCTTGGGGATCCCTCCCCTTTTCTCCATGTTACAATGAGCTTCAATGATTGTTCTCGGAATCGACCCAGGCACCGCTACAACTGGTTACGGTGTAATTGAAAAATCGCAAAGCGGAGTCAAATTTATTGAGTTTGGCCTGATCGAAACTGCCAAAGTGGTGGAATCGCATCGCCGCCTAGCCTTTATTCATAATGACATTGTCGAAAAAATCAATTCTTTTAAACCCGATGTTATGGCTATCGAAAAAATCTTCTTCGCTACAAATGCGAAAACAGCAATTAGCGTGGGTCAAGCAATTGGTGTAATGCTCTTGGCTGCGGCGCACACTGGCATTAATGTTGCGGAATACGCCCCCGGTACAATTAAAAAGCAGGTTGCTGGCGATGGCCGTGCTGATAAAAAAGCAATGCAAAAAGCAGTCCGTGAAATATTAGGTGGCCAAGTCAATGATTTAATAACCAAAAAAACTCATTTTGATAACGCAGCAGATGCTCTTGCCGTTGCTCTTTGTCACGTTTACTATCAACCTTCAAGTTAATGAGCATATTTAGAAGAGTGCTGAGAGTTAGACAAGGGAGAACCAGAAGAAAAAAATCCAAGAAAATTATTTGGGTCAAAGCCAATGACATTAAACTCCAGCTCAATGAGTTAATTGAAAAACTGAATTTAGATTGGGTACAAAAGAACCAAATTTATTGCTTCAGAAGTGAGGGTAGCAGCTCGAGAGCTATCGCAAGAATCTGGGGCATGGGTAAAATCTGGCAACTAGCACTCGAAAGCCCTCCAGCATATTGTCTCGAAGTAATAGCTGAACGCTATGACAAATTATCAAAAAGTGATCAAGATAAAGTCCTTCTGCACGAGCTTGCCCACGTCCCTAAAAATTTTTCCGGAGCATTAGTCGCCCACACTCACAGCAAAGGCGGCTTCCACGATAAACTAAAAACCATGGTCGCCGCATACGACCGATTATGAAAATAGTCCTAATCCACGGTACAGACACCGATAAATCTCTTGTTCGTTACAAACAAATCATTGATGTAACAAAGGGAAGAGGTTGGGAAATAGTGTACATCGACAATGGAGGCAAGCTTAATCTCAAAGAGCAACTCGTCGGAGGCTCACTTTTTGAGACAGAAAAGTTATATGTCATTAAACGTGCTAGCGATACTGATGACAAAACGCTTGAATGGATATCAAACCACAGTAAAGATATTAGCGGCAATCTACTGGTATATTTAACAGCCGATGCCCCAGCAACGCTTGCTAAAAAACTCCCCAAAGATACTAAAATTGAAAAATTTACTCTCCCACAAAACCTCTTTAAGTTTTTAGACAGTGTCTACCCTGGTAATCATAAAACAGCAATTAAATTGCTACATGAAGTAGTAGAAAATGAAGCTCTCGAGATGGTTTTGGCAATGTTGGGCAGACATTTCCGTGAATTATATTGGGTGCAAAACGATGCGCAATCGATGAAACTCCCTTCTTGGCGCACTAGTAAACTGAAATCTCAAGCTCATAAATTCCAAGATAATTCGCTATCAGAATTTATCACTAATCTTGCAGAAATTGACGTTAATAGTAAAACAGGTAAAGGTGACTTAGCTATCGCCCTTGACCTTCTCCTCCTGACGCGCCTAAAATAGCGCTATCCCATGTCTAAACCCATAATCGACCCCTCCATCTTTCGCGATTATGATATTCGCGCTGTAGTCCCAAAAGAACTCAACAAAGAAGGGCTTGAAACGATTGCCAAAGCAATTATTGAAGTTTTTGCTCCACAATCAGTGCAAATCGGTCGTGACATGCGCACAACCTCACCTGAATTTCACAAAGCATTCATAGAAACTTTTATCAACTACGGTGTCAATGTTGTAGATATCGGCCTTATCTCAACCGATATGTTGTACTTCGCAGCTGGTACTTTTGACGAAGATATGGCCATAACTGTAAGTGCCTCCCATAATCCTCCGGAATACAACGGCCTAAAGATCGCTAAAAAGGGTTCGATTGCTGTAAGCGGAGACAGCGGGATTTATGATATTCGGGAAAAAGCACTAAATAGTGATTTTAGTAGCCTCAAATCTGATAAAAAAGGTGAATTGACGCAAAGAGACATTATGGGTGCTTGGATCGATCACCTCATGAAATTTATTGACCCAGGGAAAATGAAGCCATTCCATATAGTAAGCGATACAGGGAATGGCATGGCTGGCCACTTCATGCCACACCTAGAATCAAAACTCCCGTGGCGTGTTGAACGTCTTTTTTACGACTTAGATGGTACCTTCCCAAATCACATCCCGAGTCCAATTGAAATTAAAAACATGCAAGATTGCATAAATAAAGTTCGTGAAACTGGTGCTGATGTGGGAATGGCGTTTGACGGTGATGGCGACCGAGTCTTTTTAGTTGATGAAACTGGAAGAATTGTCTCGGGAACTGTTATGACAGCGATCATCGCTGATAATCTCCTTCAAAAAAACGAAAACAAAACAATTCTCTATAACGCTATCGTTGGGAGAGTTGTTAAAGAAGTAACTGAAGAGAGAGGCGGTAAACCAATTCGTGTCCGTGTTGGTCACACTTTAATTAAAGAGGCAATGCGCAAAGAGGATGGTCTGTTTTGTGGTGAGCATTCCGGTCATTATTACTTCAAAGAAAACTTCTATGCTGATTCTGCAATTATCGCTGCACTTCTCGTCTTAGAACAAATGTCAATTCAAAATAAAAAACTTTCTGAACTTGTAGACCAATATGATAAATATTTCGCTTCTGGAGAAATTAATTTCACAGTTGAGGACAAGCAAAATACAATGAAGCTCATTGGTGAAGCATATCAAGATTCGGCACAATTCATCGATTGGCTTGATGGAGTAACGGTTTGGTTTAAAGATTACTGGTTTAACGTAAGGCCCAGTAACACTGAGCCTCTCCTCAGGCTAAATGTTGAAGCTGATACAAAAGAATTAATGGAGAAGTACAAAGCCGAGTTAGTGGACAAAATCCAAGAACTCGGTGGTACAATGAAATCGTAATGCCCGCACACCCCTATGTCCTCACCTTCAAGCAAATCGATAAACACGATCTCCCCCTAGTAGGTGGCAAAGGTGCGAACCTAGGAGAAATGACCCATGCCGGCTTCCCTGTCCCTCCTGGTTTTGCTGTTACCGTTGCTTCGTATGATCTTTTTCTCGAGAGAAACGAACTTAGCGGCAAAATAGGTGAGATTCTAAAAGAACTTGATTGTAGTGACCCAGATAGCCTACGTATAAATTCACAAAAAATTAGAAATTTAATTCTCAAAAATAAAGTACCAGAAGAGGTGGCAGAGGCTGTTACAACTCTTTATCAAAAAATGGGGCATGCATTTAGAAGTGAACTGGTCGCTGTCAGAAGCAGTGCCACTGCAGAAGATCTCCCTAATGCTAGTTTTGCCGGCCAGCAGTCAACATTTCTTAATGTCAAAGGTGATGCCAACGTTTTGGAAAGTATCAAAGAGTGTTGGGCCTCCCTCTACACGGCCAGAGCGTGCTTTTACCGGGATCAAAACAAAATAAAACACCAAAAGGTAAAAATATCAGTCTCAGTACAAAAAATGGTTCATTCTGAAGTATCTGGGATAATGTTCACAATTAACCCAGTAAATAATGACACCAATAACATGGTGATCGAATCAATATGGGGCTTAGGCGAGTATATCGTAGGAGGCCAAGTTATACCTGATCGCTATTTGGTTCAAAAGGATACTTTTTCAATCTTAAGTAAAGAAATCTCAGATCAAGATAGACAATTAATCAAAAAAGGCAATGAAAATGTCGATGCTGAAGTGCCACATAAACAAATAAACAAACAAAAGCTCCCGGACGAACTGATCGTAAAACTCGCTAAAATTGGCCAAAAAATTCAGGAACATTACTATTTTCCTCAGGATATTGAATGGGCTCTCGAAAAAGGTCAACTTTATATTGTTCAATCTCGCCCAATCACGACGATCGATCAGACTATAAAAAGGAGGGTTATTGGTGGTGCAGCAGTGGGAGATACGCCCCTTTTATCCGGCGATCCCGCAAGCCCAGGGATTGGCACGGGCCATGTTAAAATTCTTAAATCCTTCAAAGAAATCGCTAAAGTAAAAGCTGGTGACGTTTTGGTTACAGATATGACTTCCCCGGATTTCGTCCCGGCAATGAAGAGAGCTTCTGCAATTGTTACCAATAAAGGAGGACAAACCAGCCACGCTGCAATAGTTTCCCGCGAACTTGGGATTCCATGCGTCGTCGGTACCAAAAACGCTACGCAAATATTGAAACAGGACATGGTGATAACTGTCGATGGCCAACGAGGCCTTATATACGCCGGCGCGAAAGTAAAGATTGAAAAACCAAAGGGAACACCTTCTGGAACGCCAGTGGAATCTAAGCGAACTCGTACTGCTACTAAAATATACGTCAATCTCGCAGAGCCAGAACGTGCTAAAGAAATAAGCAAACTTTATGTAGATGGTGTCGGGCTTCTCCGTGCAGAATTTATGATTGCAAATATTGGGGTCCATCCAAAAGAAGCCATTAAGAATAAAAAACAAAACGCATTTATTGACGCACTCGCAAACGATCTGGAGATTTTTTGCAAGAACTTCCACCCTCGTCCAGTAGTCTATCGTGCCACTGACTTCAAAACCAACGAGTATCGTTCCCTTCCAGGAGGGGCTGCCTGGGAACCAGAGGAACCAAACCCAATGCTAGGTTACAGGGGTGCATTCCGGTATATTGAGAATCCCGAGGTCTTCAATCTTGAGCTCTTGGCAATCAAAAAAGTTCGAGAAAAATATAACAATTTACACCTCATGATTCCATTTGTCCGCTCACCAATGGAATTAGTCAAAGTAAAGCGAATCATCGCCTCACAAGATTTAACTGCAAGCGCCACCTTCAAGCTTTGGATGATGGTTGAGCTTCCTGTTAATGTCATTAAACTTCAAGACTTCATTAACGTCGGAATTGATGGTGTTTCAGTTGGCAGTAATGACTTAACAATGCTTATGATGGGCACTGATCGAGATAATTCAGAAGTCGCCAAAGCTTTCGACGAACGAGCACCGGTCATTGATTGGGCGCTAAAGCGTGTGATTAAAATCTGCCAGAAGAATGGTATTACAACCTCAATCTGCGGCCAAGCACCATCCACCTATGAAGACTTGGTTGAACGATTAGTCCGCTATGGTGTCACAAGTATTTCCGTGAATCCCGATGCAATCTATCGTGTCCGCGAAGTAGTAGCCGCCGCCGAAAAACGCTTAATGGAGTAAATGCAAAATATTCTATAAAATGATTTAACAAATGGCAAAAATAAAAAACATTTGGGCAAGAGAGATAATCGATTCAAAAGCCACTCCGACTATTGAAGCAGCATGTCAACTCGACAATGGCATGGTATCAGTAGCATCGGTACCCTCGGGTACAAGTAAAGGCAGCCACGAAACACTTGAACTTCGGGATGCCGACCCGGAGCGTTATAAAGGCAAAGGAGTGCTTAAAGCTATAAGCAACGTCAACCAGATATTAGGTCCGGATATTGTCAAATCGGGAATCGACGTAACAAACCAGAATGAAATCGACAAAAGAATGATCGCTCTCGATGGTACAGAAAATAAATCGCGACTTGGAGGAAATAGCATACTCGCAGTTTCATTAGTTACAACCAAAGCAGCGGCTATGGCACAAGGGGTGCCACTTTATAAATGGATTCATACCTTAGCAAAGGAAAAAGGCCTAGATAACACGCTTCGTGTACCTACTCCAGTTTTCAACATGATCAACGGAGGCCTCCATGGGGCTGGAAACCTTGATTTTCAAGAGTTTTTTGTAATACCAGCAAGCTCCAAAACTTTCACAGAAGGTATTAGGCTGGGTGTTGAGGTTTATATGGTTATAGGTGAGAGTCTTGCAAGAAGAGGCGCGATCCATTCTGTTGGCGACGAAGGCGGATATGCTCCTAATCTATTTACAAACGCAGATGCACTCGAAATTCTTGTCGAAGCAATAAAACAAACAAACTACCAGATTGGCAGAGATGTATTTTTAGGTCTTGATGTGGCGGCAACTACTTTCTTCGACAATAACCAGTATATTATCCGTGATAAATCAGCTCCCCAAAGTGAAGAGGCGATGATTGAATATTACAAAGAATTAAACAATCTTTACCATATGGCTATCATTGAAGACGCACTCCATGAAGATGCTTGGGAAGGCTGGAAGCGTCTTAATATGACCCTTGGGAAGCAACTTGCAATCGTGGGAGATGATCTGCTCGTCACGAATCCAAAACGCGTTCAAAAAGCAATTGAGATGGGTGCTTGTAACGCACTTCTCGCAAAGCCAAACCAAATCGGTACCGTATCAGAGATAATCGACGTGATTAAACTGGCAAAAGATGCGAGTTGGAGAATTATCATCTCACATCGCTCTGGCGAAACAAATGATTCTTTTATCGCAGATTTTGCTGTAGGTGTAGGTGCAGATTACGTCAAATTTGGAGCTCCAGCAAGGGGAGAACGCGTTGCTAAATACAACAGGCTAAGCTCCATTGAAGCAGAACTTGCTGTCAATGCTCAAACTCCTCACTGATTTTTATTAGAACCACACTTACAATTCAACTACTCACACGGAAGCAGTGACCAATCTTCAAGTCACTAAATCTACTAGATAATATTTCAAAAAAGCTATGTATAAGAGAAGTGAGTCCGCAAATCCTGCACGATCACTAGCGATCGTAGTTATCGGCGTAAGCGTAATTACGCTAATGGTGATTGGTGCAGTTCCATACTTGATTCGTGAACTAATAAAAAACTCCAGAACTCCTCAGACGACGTTTCCTACTGAATAATTCGATCGTATTTTCGAATTAGTCCAACAACTTTTCCCTGAATAGTCACGTTTTTAACAAATATTGGACTCATCGTAGAATTTGCTGGTTCCAGGCGGACTCGAGTTTCCTCTTTGAAAAATCTTTTTAAAGTAGCCATGCCGTTGTCCAGAAGAGCTACAACAATCTGACCATTGATAGCTTGTTCAGCCTCCTCAACCACTACGTAATCGCCATCTCTAATTTGTTCTTCAATCATCGATTCGCCACGAACCTGTAAAACAAAAACCCGCTTCTTACCACTGACAAAAGATGGAGAAATAGACATCTTTGCGTTTGGATCAGTAAAAGGCTCAATTGGGAGACCGGCGGCAATATAGCCAAGTATAGGTACTTCTATTGCTTTTTCAGAAAGAAGCTCGTGTGTTTTATTGACAATCTCTATGGCGCGTGACCTCCCGACCTTCCGTTTAATAAGTCCCTTAGCCTGGAGTGTACTGAGGTGTTCATGGACGGTAGCAAGAGAAGAAACTCCGATCGCGTCAGCAATCTTCTTAAGGGTAGGAGCAGTGCCGTGAGACTGTATATGCTGACTAATAAAATCGAGTATCTGCCTCTGACGCCTATAAATTATTAATGCCATCTGGGTTTCCTTTGGCTACACTCTATCAAACAAAACCCGAAGTAGTCAAGAAGTATTTTTAACCTTTCGCCTTTGTTTCGGATGCTGTAGAATTAACTTTATGCCAAAGTTAACACTAAAATCAGATTTTAAGCCCATTTCAGACCAAGAAAACGCTATCACTAAGCTAGTTGATGGCGTCAAAAAGGGTGTCGACAAACAAGTTCTCCTTGGAGTAACAGGTTCGGGAAAAACATTCACCGCAGCAAATGTAATTGAGAGGACTCAAAAACCAGCACTCATAATTTCTCACAACAAAACACTTGCGGCACAGCTTTATCAAGAATTTCGCGATTTCTTTCCAGAAAATGCAGTGAGTTATTTTGTGAGTTATTACGATTATTACCAACCAGAAGCCTACATTCCATCAACTGATACTTATATCGAAAAGGACGCCGATATAAACCAGCTCATCGACAAGCTTCGCCTCCAGACAACTGCCAACATCCTGACGAGAAACGATGTAATTGTCGTGGCATCCGTTAGTTGTATCTATAACATTGGCTCACCAAAAGAATACGGTAAGTTTGTTTTTGAAATGACGGAAGGGATGAGTATCGAACGTGAGCAAATCATATCGCGTCTGATTGATCTCCAATACGACAGGGGAGATTTTGGCATGAATCGAGGAAGCTTCAGGATAAAAGGGGACACTATTACAATTTTTCCAGCATATCTTGATTATGCCGTCGATCTCGAACTTCTTGATCATAAAATCAAAAACATCAGACTAATTGATGCAGTCACTGGAGAGCCTTTGGCAACCCCTGCCAATAAATCAAATTACTTTATTCTTTACCCAGCCAAACATTTTATTGCCGATCCCAGTAATAACGAGAAAGTCTTTGAAACAATCCAGAAAGACCTTGAAGCACAAATGCAAAAATTTAAAAAAGCTGGCAAAGATCTTGAAGCCCACCGCTTACATCAAAAAGTAAATTACGAACTTGATATGATCCACGAAGTCGGTTATGTCAAAGGTATCGAAAATTACTCTCGTTATTTCGATGGCAGATCGCCAGGAGATGCTCCCTTCACACTCATTGATTATTTTAATGAAGCATACGGCAAAGACTGGTTATTGTTTGTTGATGAGTCTCATATTACTTTTCCTCAAGTCCGGGGGATGCATGCAGGTGATCTATCAAGAAAAGGTACATTAATTGAGTATGGCTTCAGACTTCCCGCGGCACTAGATAACCGTCCGCTTAAATTTGATGAATTTATGAGAAAAGTTCCTGGGTTTGTCGCAATTAGCGCAACACCTAGTGATTGGGAACTATCAATGGCGGGTAAGGATAATGTTGTCGAGCAATTACTTCGCCCCACTGCGATCCCTGATCCTGAAGTCGACATAAGGCCCACATCAAGCCAAGTTCGGGATGTAATTGAAGAAGTTAAAAAAAGAAAGAAAGTCGGTCAACGAGCCCTCATAACGACTCTTACAAAAGCCACGGCAGAAGATTTAGCAGAGTTTATGAATAAGGAAGGCATTGATGTGCAATATATTCATAGTGATGTGGCAACCCTCGATAGGACAGAAATACTCGATAATTTACGTGAGGGCAAATATGATGCACTAGTCGGCATTAATCTTCTTCGCGAGGGCCTTGATCTTCCAGAGGTCTCATTGGTGGCAATTCTAGATGCCGACAAAGAAGGTTTTTTGCGAAGTGACGTAACTCTTATCCAAACAATGGGTCGCGCAGCTCGCCACAAAGAGGGGAGAGTAATTTTGTACGCGGATAGAATGACAGGCTCAATGGAGCGTGCATTAGCTGAAATTAAAAGGAGACGTGAATACCAAATCGAGATGAATCGAGTATTGGGACTTACACCACAAAGCATCACAAAGCCAATCAGAGAAAGGTTGGTTAACAAAGAAGATTCAGAGATTAAAGGCCTCGGGACAAATGAACCTACCTATTATTCACTTCCAAATATTAATAGTGACGCATTAACGCCGTCTGATAAAAAGAAATTAGTAACAACATTAAGAAGAGAAATGCACCTGGCAGCGGCAGACCTCGAATTCGAACTCGCCGCCGAAATCAGAGACAAAATCAAAGAGTTGGAAAAATAATTAAAGCCCGAACTCAGTCGGGCTTTACGATAAACTTAAACCAGAGACCCAGTCTGAAGAAGGAACAGTTCGCTGATATCCGCGATTAAGATATCACCCTTTATCGCGGTACAACCACTGCCCTTCTTTAAAATTTTACTTACTATCACGCTCACAGATGCACGAGGTCTATCAGCAATGGTAACCACTGCATCCAGATAATGGTCTCCCGCTCCCATAACCAAGCGCACTCGGTCACCAATCTTCAGCCCGCGAAACTGAATATTTGTCAAGTGACTCACTGATCCTCCATTTAGGGTTATTTAAACAGAATACGTGTATTATATCAAAGAAAAAGTAATCTACAAAATTATAGGATAAAACCAGACTTGTGTTCAAAACAGTTTGTCCTCATAATCATATTATGGAAACAAAAAGGACTGCATTAGGAATACTATTTGCCCTTCTTATTGTTGCCGGGGTTGGTTTTACCACGATGATCATTATCTCCCCAAGCTCTGGCAACAAGTCTTCTTCCACTTCCACAGATGCTCCCATACCGATCCAAATGAGGGTAATTTCACAAAGTACTGTTTGGCAACCAGGAGGCAATTACGATGTAATAGTTTCAGCTGAAACTCTCCCAGGTCAAGAAATTACTGCTGCTACAACACATTTAATTTACGACCCCAAAATGTTGCAAGTAACGACCATAAAAAGCGGCAACCTCTGGACAAATACTGAAATATTAACCAATTCAGTGGACAACGAAGCAGGAGAAGTTCTCTATACTATTGTCCCACAAGCAAAAGCGCAGTTTACAGACAAAAATACAGTCGCCGTCATCACAATGTCTCCGATTAACTCAGAACTTATATTTACCGATATCAAATTGGGGGATAAATCTGCCCTTGCATCACCTGGGAAAGATCAACTCACACCCTCCTTCGCCAAACCCCTGACAATCACTCTTACCAAGTGATTCCACATGTCATCCCGCACTTGATGCGGGATCTAGATTCCTGGTCAAGCCAGGAATGACAACCACCAATACCTGCGTGATATAATTGCATGCCACGGAAATCCGCTGGAAAATTTGCGTGAAATGGACAAATTTATTAAAGTTAGAGGCGCTCGCGAACATAATCTCAAATCAATCGATGTTGACATTCCAAAGGACAAGCTAGTTGTCTTTACAGGAATGTCTGGCAGTGGTAAAAGTTCCCTTGCTTTCGACACAATCTATGCTGAGGGCCAAAGGCGCTATGTCGAAAGCTTGAGCACTTATGCCAGACAATTTTTGGGAATAATGAAAAAACCTGACGTTGATCTTATCGAAGGCCTCTCTCCAGCAATTTCAATCGATCAAAAAACTGTCTCCCATAATCCCAGATCCACAGTTGGCACGGTCACAGAAATTTACGACTATCTTCGCTTGCTATTCGCTCGCGTCGGCCACCCACACTGTCCAATTTGTGGTCGAGAAATCGAAAGCCAAGGGGTCGAGCAAATTGTCGACAAAGTTCTGACAGAAATCAAAGGCAATATAAATGGTGACAAAAATCTAAAATATATGATCCTCTCGCCACTTGTTCAAGACAAAAAAGGTGAATATTCAGGTCTATTGGATAATCTTAAGGGCAAGGGCATTAAACGCGCGAGAATCGATAAAATTGTCAAAGACTTAAATGAAGACTTTCTCCTCATAAAAACCAACAAACACACAATAGAAGCGGTCCTTGATCGGCTTTCTTTTAATGTCTCAGATCTCAGGGATGAAATCAAACTGAAGACTCTCGCAAGTCGGCTAGCAGACTCTATTGAACAAGCTCTCAAGCTAAGTAATGGCTTGGTAATAGTCAGTAAAATTAAAGACGTTAGCTTTGACTTTCCGGAATATCCCAAAGAATTTGAGGATCACCTTTACTCAGAAAGATTTGCTTGTCCCATAGACAATATACAATTACCAGAAATTGAACCAAGAACTTTCTCATTTAACTCTCCTCACGGCGCATGTCCGGAATGTACAGGACTTGGTTCTATCCTAAAAATCGACAACAGTATGATTTTGGCTCCAGAAATATCAATAGTTGAAGGGGGAATCATTCCATATGCCAGTATTTTCGAGCATGACACATGGCTATCAAGACTTATCTCGAAGGTTTGCGCAGATGAAGGGATAAACACCCATATTCCAATAAAATTATTATCAACCGAACAAATCGACCTCCTAATGAATGGCACTGGTGCCAAAGAATATAAAGTTGAAGGCACCAATAGGTTTGGAAAAGCTACGGTTATTCACGAAAAATTTACAGGGGTCGTAAACGAATTGGAGCAAAGATATGTAAACACAGATTCTGATTACATTAAGGGCGGAATTGAGCGCTATATGAAGAAAGTCAGATGCGAAAAATGCAAGGGTAAAAGATTAAAGGATGAAGCACTAAGCATAACAATCGACAAAAAATCAATTGCTGACATAACCGGCTTGCCTATTACACAAGCAATCCATTGGGTAAAAATTCTTAAGGAAGGGAAAATACTTACCAACATCGAATCACAGATTGGTCAGATGATAATTAAAGAAATCCTCTCACGCCTCCAATTTTTAGAAGATGTCGGCCTGGATTATTTAAGTCTTGATCGCGAAGCGGGAACACTCGCCGGCGGCGAGGCACAAAGAATCCGCCTTGCTTCGCAAATTGGCTCTGGCCTCACAGGCGTTCTCTATATTCTGGACGAGCCAACAATTGGACTTCATCCTAGAGATAATGAAAGATTAATCGAAACACTTAAGTCTTTGAGAGAACTTGGCAACACAGTAATTGTGGTCGAACACGATAAAGACGTAATGCGTTCTTCAGATTACATTTTCGATTTCGGACCTAAGGCCGGCAAGCATGGTGGCAGTATAGTAGCCAGTGGTACGCTTGATGAAATAAAAAACAACAAATCATCTGTGACAGGACCATATTTAGGGGGCACAAGAAAAATCCAAATTAAAACAAATTTATGGAACGACACTAAAGGTAAAATAAAATTGATTGGCGCCGAACAATTCAACCTTAAAAATATTGATGTAGAATTTCCTCTTGGGAAGCTAATTGCAGTGACGGGAGTATCAGGAAGTGGTAAATCAACGCTTATCGTTGATACCCTTTATCATGCTCTCGCAAAAAAAACCAACAGGCAATATCATGGCACGGGAGGCAAGCACAGGGACGTAGAAGGCACTGACGAGACCGACAAAGTGGTACTCATTGATCAATCGCCTATTGGGAGAACTCCGCGAAGCAACCCCGCAACCTATTGTAAAGTATTCGATCAGATGCGCGATGTTTTTGCTCTGACGAGAGATGCCAAAACCAGTGGTTTCAAAAAAGGTCGGTTCTCATTTAACGTCAAGGGTGGTCGCTGTGAGGCTTGCGAGGGCCAAGGTCAAAACAAAATTGAGATGCAATTTATGCCAGATATTTGGGTAACTTGCGAAGTTTGTAAAGGGGCTCGCTACAACACTCAAACACTCGAGGTCACCTACAAAGGCAAATCCATTGCAGATGTCCTTACTATGACAGTAGAAGAAGCAATAGAATTTTTCCACGTCTATGAACCCATTGTTCACAAACTGCAAACCCTAAAAGCAGTTGGCCTTGATTATATAGAACTAGGTCAACCAGCAACTACTCTTTCCGGGGGTGAGGCCCAAAGAGTCAAGTTAGCGACAGAGCTTGCAAGGCGAGATTCCGGTCGCACTGTGTATATCCTTGATGAACCCACAACAGGTCTTCACTTCAAAGATTTAGAAAAACTACTTGTCGTTCTTAAGCTCCTTGTAGATAAAGGCAATACTGTAATCGTAATTGAACACAACCTCGACGTGATTATGAACGCCGATTGGGTCATTGATCTTGGACCAGAGGGCGGAGAGTTCGGAGGAAGTGTCGTTGCAGAAGGTAAACCTGCTGACATAGCAAAAAATGCCGATTCACACACAGGTAAGTTTATCTCTCATGAACTCAATCGCTAAATATTTTGTCGCTTCTTGCGTGCTGCTGATCACTGTTTTACTGTTTCCTTATTCCTTATCCGCCCAATCAGAATTCAATACAACTGCAAATGTTATTTATGAGTTAAAAGGTGAAGACACTGTAGTCGTTACGCACAACATTACAATTGAAAACGTCTTCACAACAATATTCACGCCCTCGTACACACTGAGCTTGAATGGTATAAAGCCACAAAACATTAAGGCGAACTCAGGTGAAAATGAACTTCCCATTAGTCTCAATTCAAATACAAGCGGCCACACAACCATAACTGTTGATTTTCTTGATCCTGCGATAGGCAGAGGTCAAAAAATTGATTTTACAATTGAATTCACCGACAAAAGTTTAGTTACAACGACAGGAGAAATTACAGAACTTACCATTCCGCGAATACCAGAAGACAGTAATTTTGATGACTATAATTTGGAGTTAATCGTCCCAGTCTTTGTGGGAAGTGAAGCTTTCATTTCGCCTGAGCCATCCCAAAGGCAATCAACCCTCAACAAGCGATCCTATCAATTTACAAAAGATAACTTAACAAAAGCTGGTGTCGTAGCCGCATTTGGCAAATTTCAAACTTATTCCCTTGATCTTTCTTTCCACCTCGAAAATCCAATTCAACGTCCGGAAACTATTGAAATAGCAATTCCGCCTGACACCGCTTTCCAAAAAATGACATATGAATCAATAGACCCACTTCCGGATGATGTGACCGTTGATAAAGATGGCAATTGGATAGCAAAGTTTAAACTAAAGCCAAGAGAACAAGTAGATGTTAAGGTCAAAGCTATTGCCCAAGTGTTCTCCTCACCTAGAGCATTAACAAAGCCAACAAACGAAATCCTAAAAGAAAACTTAAAGCCTAATGAATTCTGGCAAAGCGAAGATGAATTGGTCGTGAACATTGCCAAAAATCTAAAGAGTCCTCATGAAATTTATGACTATGTAGTTGATAACTTTACATATAATTATGCCAGGGTTCAACCAAACGTTAAAAGAAAAGGAGCAGTAGATGCCCTTAAAAATCCAAACAACTCAATTTGTCTTGAATTTACAGATGCTTTCATAACACTCGCTCGTGCAGCGGGCATCCCCGCAAGAGAAGCTAACGGCTATGCATATACAGAAAATCCCACCTTACAGCCTCTTTCGCTGGTCGCAGATGTTCTCCATTCATGGCCAGAATATTGGGATAATGATCGAGCAATGTGGGTTCCCGTTGATCCCACATGGGGAAACACAACCGGTGGGGTAGATTACTTTAATAAATTAGATCTTAATCACATAACCTTCGCCTATCATGGAATGAGCTCTACTCTCCCATATCCTGCCGGTTCATATAAACTCGGAAGTGAACCACAAAAAGACGTTTTTGTAAGCCTGGGGAACCCGTCGGGTAATAATTTTCCAAAGATCAATCTGTCACTTAGTGAATTACCTCGTGTCGATTTTAGAAACTTAACCTTCAAAACCACACTTAGAAACGTAGGAGGAGTGGCACTATACAATCAAAAACTCGAAGTAAAGGCAGACGATATGGTAATAAGTTCTAAAACTTTTCCAGCCATTCCGCCTTTCGCAGTGGAGACTATGCTAATTAAAACAAATTCTGGCCTTCTGGCAAGATACGCACCTACTTTCGTATCGGCCAATATAGGCGGCGAAACAGTAGGCATTCACACAAACAAGCCAACAATTGTACTTGTGCAGCTAACTATATTTTTACTAACAATCTTCATTGTAATCGCAGCCTCATATTTTTCAGTTAAAAAAGTAAAATCTCACAAATGAAGATTCTAAAAGTAAAAAGGTCAGATATCAAAAACGCACCAGTGTCGCCAGGTGTTTACCTCTACTATGACATCAACAATAAACCAATCTATATCGGGAAAGCCAAAAACTTAAGGTCTCGTTTGTCTTCATATTTCGCGGGGCAACTTGAAAGAAAAACTGCACAAATGATTAACGAGGCAATAAAAATTAAAACAATAATCACGAATTCAGAAATCGAGGCACTTTTATTAGAAGCCAAGCTAGTTAAGAAATATAAACCATTCTACAATTCGCAACTGAAGGATGACAAAAGTCCACTTTATATTGGCATTACAAAAGAGAAATACCCCAGGGTTCTCACGCTTCGTCAGCGCGGCATAGTTACAAGTGACTACAAATATCTTTACGGACCATATCTAAACGGCGTCTCTGTAAAAAAAATCTTAAGACTATTGCGAAGTGCCTTCCCTTATAGCGACCACAAGATTGGGAAGCGGGCATGTGTAAGAAGCCAAATCGGCCTTTGTAACCCATGTCCTAACTACATAAATACTTCTAGTACAGATCCAACAACTGTTAAAACTCTTCGAGGAGAATACCTAAAAAATATTAAAAAAATTAGAAATATCCTAGATGGCAAACTTCAAATAACTAAAAATACGCTCACAAAGGAAATGAATAATTTTTCTAGACATGAAAATTACGAAAAGGCAGCTGCCACCAAAAAACAAATCGCAGTATTAAACTACATTACAAATCCACCACAATTTCCAATCGAGGAGTATTTAGGTGATCCCAATCTGATCGAAGACATCCGTGAGGGTGAGCTAAAAGACTTAAAAAACTTTCTGAACCAATTCATTTCAGTGAAAACCATTAATCGGATTGAATGCTTTGATATAGCACACTTATCTGGGACAAGCCCCACGGCTTCAATGGTTACTTTTATTGATGGAGAAGCTGATAAAAAATTCTACAGGCACTTTAAAGTAAATCCCAAAATCAATAATAACGATTACGAATCAATGAAAAGTATTTTGGGTAGGAGAATTAAGCATTTTGAAAAATGGGGGACACCTGATCTAATTATCGTTGATGGTGGCAAACCACAAGTAGCAGCAGCCGAAATTTTAAATGGAGGAATCCCTGTTGTAGGAATCGCCAAATCCGATGAAAGACTTATTTTAAAACTGGAAAACAAATTTGAAGAAAAAGTCCTACCAAAAGGTGCAGCCAGGAACCTAGTACAAAGAATAAGAAACGAAGCACACCGCTTCGCCCGTCGCCTCCACCACAAACAAGTTAAAAAAACTCTCTTGGCGAAATAGACCCTATTTGACAAGCTCTAGCATACATTAAGATAATGAATTCATGAAGAAGGTTGTTCGCAGTTTTGCTCGAGAACTTGTCGCCCTATATTTTATCAGTCAGATAGCCACAGGCATGCTATTTTCAGGTGAGCAATTTCAAAGTCTGGCAATTGCAGCAGCAGCCATTACCCTTGCAACATTCGTTGTCAAACCAATTATTAACATTCTCATCCTGCCAATCACACTGGCCACACTCGGCTTATTCAAATTCCTGGCACACGCAATTACTCTTTTCATCGTAGATACAGCACTCCCACAATTTGAAGTAGTTGGCTTTCATTTTACTGGATTTGCCTCACCTTATTTCGATATGCCACCCATCGATTTTGACTCCAGATTTATGGGCTATATCTGCTTTTCCATACTTCTCTATGTGATAGTGAACACCATTCACTGGATAGCGAAGTAAAAATGGTATAATCACCTCAATGCAACTTATACTCATAGTACAAATTATGGTTGGCATCTTGTTAAGCCTTGCCATACTTATGCAGGTGAAGGGGACAGGGTTCGGAAGAGTGTGGGGTGGACTTTCGACTCACACTAGCCGTAGGGGTCTTGAAGGATTAATATTCAAACTCACATTCTTGCTCTCTTTTTTGTTCATATTACTCTCCACGTCCGCATTACTAATCCAGTAAATGTCACACTTAAGATTTTGGCTTAGACTAATAGCCACATTTCTCAGCAGATTCAAAGGCCCACTCTTTTTAGCTATTATCGGCGGGATACTACTTTTCTTTGTATTTAAATTCGCAATTCCATTCTTCATATCACAAAATACTACCTATATAGGTATTTCAGGGCGCTATAGAACTGATGATCTTCCAGATTTCATAGTAAAAAAAATTGGACAAGGACTAACCACTCTTGATGACGAAGGACTACCACAACCAGCTCTCGCCAGTACATGGAGCACTCCTGACAATGGTAAGACTTGGATATTTACATTAAATGAAAACATAGAATGGCAGGACGGGACAGAAGTTACTTCTAAAAACATCCAATACAATTTCGAGGATGTGCGCATTCACACACCCAAAGATAATGTTATTATTTTTCAGCTGCAAAACATCTTTGGTCCATTTCCAAACGTAGTCGCAAGACCTACCTTTAAAAAAGGTCTAATTGGCACAGGAGAATGGACTGTTAAAAAAATACAAATCAAAGGAGGTTTCGTTGAAAGACTTGAATTAGTTAACAGTGCCCAAGATCGCGAAATCTACAAATTTTACCCATCCGAAGATTCAGCTAAAACAGCCTTCAAGCTTGGTCATATCGATACAATGCTAGATTTAATTGATCCAGAACCCTTTATTGGATGGGAAAGCACAGTTATTAGCGAATCAATCAACACAAACAGATACGTAGCAGTTTTTCTAAATAACACAAATGCCACATTTAATGGCGCAGATAAAAAGTCATTAAGGCAAGCTCTATCCTACGCAATAGATAAAGACGTCCTTGGCAGTCAACGAACAATAAGTCCTATATCGCCAAATTCATGGGCATATAATCCACAAGTAAAACAATATACTTTTGACATTGCTAGGGCAAAAGAACTCCTAGGTGAACAGTCAAGCGAAAATGCTATTAACATCACATTAACTACAACACCAGCATTGTTGCCCGTAGCTGATAAAGTAGCCAAAGATTGGGCAAATATAGGCGTCAATACAACTGTCCAGGTCTCATCAACCATCCCGGATAATTTCCAAGCATTCCTGGCAATATACAATATTCCCAGTGATCCAGACCAATACTCAACATGGCATTCCACACAAATAGGTGGTGGAAATGTCGCCAACTATCAAAATCCCAGGATCGATAAGCTACTAGAGGATGGAAGACTAGTTTTAGATAAAGAAGAAAGGAAAAAAATATATTTAGACTTTCAAAGATTCCTGCTCGAAGATGCTCCAACAATTTTCCTCTACCACCCAATAAGCTATACAGTATCGAGAAAATAAGTGGCTTGCTTGCTTTAACATTCTCTGTATAATGGCTTTTGAGCCATGAACAAAAATATACTGCTCGCTGGAATCATTCTTGCAGCTATAATCGGTTTTGGTGTATTCTTGCTCACAAGGCCCAAGCCACCTGCGAAAACCACTGAGGCAACACAGGCAACGACACCTCAGCCCGAAACTAAAAAAACTATGCAAGACCAAGACTCCAAATCACTTAGTAAACCAGAAGTCACAATCGACCAAAGTAAAACATATACTGCCACTCTTAAAACTTCAGAAGGCGACATAATGATTAGCCTACATGCAGACAAAACCCCAATTACAGTTAACAACTTTGTCTATTTGGCGAAACAAAACTTTTACAATAACACAATTTTTCACAGAGTAATTGACGGCTTCATGATCCAAGGCGGTGATCCTACCGGCACCGGTGCCGGTGGCCCAGGCTACAAATTTGATGACGAGCCTTTTAAGGGAGAGTATAAAAGGGGAACTGTCGCAATGGCTAATGCAGGTCCCAACACAAATGGCAGCCAATTCTTTATTATGCACAAAGATAACGAACTGCCACCAAACTACGTCATCTTTGGCACAGTTACCGAAGGGCTTGATATAGTCGACAAAATTGCATCCGCCAAAACTGGCTTAAGCATGGGTGGGGAACAAAGTAAGCCGGTAAATCCAGTTGTGATGTCTGAAGTTGTTATTACAGAAGACTAATTTGTCAGATTCAAAGACTTTTTACATTCTTCGGCACGGCGAAACCTACGCTACGAAAAACAATACGAATTATTCTCCAAACGATCCAAATCCTCCAATTCTTGAAGAAGGGATGGGTGTTTTACAAAAAATCGGGGAGTACTTCAAAAACATCGAATCAGAAGTAAATCTTGTCTCAGAATATCTTCGCTGCCAAATGACTGCTGACATTGTTTCAAAAATTGCAGATATGCAATTTATCTCTGAACCACTGCTAAACGAAGCTCAAACAATGGGAGTCGAAAAGAAATCAGAAACAATAAGCGAATTTTTAGACAGAACTAAAAGGCTGTACGAAAAAATAATATCAAGTGAAAACAAATCACTTTTTTTAATTACACACGGGGCCAACATCGGCACCCTCAAGTCCCTACTCGTAAAAGGTGTGGCAACAGAAGAAAGCATTTACGATTTTCCAAAACCAGGGGTTTTAACAGTTATCAAAAATAACCAAATATCAGAGCTCGATTTTAATTAAAATCGTAACCCATAGTTTGACAAATTCATTCTAACACGATACCATATCTCTATCGCTAACACATAAATAAGGAGTTTTCCGTGCACGAGTTAGGCAAAAAAAACAATGTCCTTGGAGTTGATCAGTTGATCAGACTGGATATTAGTGGACGCCCCAAACAGGTGCCCATTCTCACCGGCCACTACCAGGTCATTTGTGGATATGATCAAGGTTTGGGCGAGCGCCTTTTTGTTTGTGAAAGCCTTGAAGATATGCAAGAGCTATACGACGCATGCGCTCGAGGCGGCGCCCTCCAAATAAATTGGTACACCGGCGAAGACCCCGGATTCATCACATTCTTCCGTTAAGCACCAATATTAGTGACACTCTTAAATATTAAGGGTGTCACTTTTACCTCATATAAAGCTTTTGGTCGTACTCCCGAAGCATTCGCTCACTAGAATATTCTTCAGATAGCGCAATTGACTTTTTCATTCGCGAGACCCACTCTTTTGATACACCACCCTCATCCTGATCGTAATACATAGGCACAACATGCTCCTCCAGTGCGGCATACAAGCTATGGCTTATATTCATTGGATCGAGAGTCCAGCCAACACCGTCCCATTCGACTTCGCCCGCCCAGCCATCAGGAACTGTGCAATTCAGAACCCCATTACTTAATGCCTTCATGCCAGACGTCCCGCAAGCCTCCTTACTATATTCAGGTGTATTAAGCCACGCGTCAACCCCGCGCACCATCGCTCGTGCCAATGCAATATCATAATTAGGTACAAAAAGCGCGTGGCTATTAAGTTCATTACTCATATAGCGCATTACCTCCTGAATGTGCTTCTTGCCCCAATCATCGCCATGATGAGCCTTGCCAGCCACAATAAGGTGTACAGGCCTGTCAGTATCAGTGAGAATTAACTTAAACCTATTTAAATCATGAAAAAGCGCACCTAACTGCTTATAGCCAGAAATTCTTCTAGCCCATCCAAGAATTAGCCTGTGCGGATCATAATCAAAGCCAGATCGCTGGCGAACTATTCGCATCAAAGCTTTTTTCTGGTCAACATGTGCCTTCCAAAGCTCAAAGTCAGTGATTGCCGGATTTGCAAATTCCCATGCTCTCCAACGGGGAATATGGACCCCATTGGTAATATTTACCCACTTATATTTTGGCCAGGTTTTTTTTGCTAGTGCAAAATGCGGCTTACTGACACTAGAAGCAATCCTTGAAACGTTCAGAGCGTACTGAGTGATTGAAAACTGCTCTCGATCAGCCATCAAACCAGGCTCCAAAAGCAAGTCAACAGATACACCATACTCCTCAGCCATTGGAGCTGCGTATTTTCGAACCAACGAAGCGCTGTATATTAAGTTCCCATCAAGAACCAAAGTGTGATTCGTATAAACGATTGACTTAGTAGCTTCAAGAAGTGCCGTCTCGTAATCAATCTTCTTCTGTTCAGAAATCTGCTTTGCAATTTCCCAATGAGCAAATATTGGTCGCCCCTCCTGAAAATGATTCACAGATGGCTTAATTCTGAGTCTCTCCATTAGTCTTGCTCCACCAATACCCAAAACAAGTTGCTGCCGAAGTTGCGTCTCGTCCCCGCAACAGTAATCCATGGCGAGGGTATCACGCCACTCATCTGAATTGGGGGCAACGTCAACTGTTAACATGTAAAGCACCGTCTTATCGCCAAGCCTCTGCTGATAAGCACGTATCTTAACAGTCTCTCCTGCACAATTCATGGTAACCTCAACAGGCTTCCCATATTCCTCGACTATCCGCACAGCAGCAGTACTATCTTTTTGGAAAGTCGAAGCCTCCTCATATTGCCACCCATCAAGGGCAAATTTCTGCATGAAACGTTTTCCTTGATAAAGAAGGCCGATCCCGACCATGGGAAACTCCTGCCCCGCGGCCTCAAGAAGTGTGTCCCCAGCCAATATTCCAAGCCCACCGGCATATGTGGGCAAGTTACTGTCAGTCCCAAATTCAGCACAATAATATGCAACAGGACTCTTGATAGCGGGCATAACCATCACGTATTAGGATGACAGATTTGAGTAAAAATTTCCACACAAACTAAAACTACCTTTTCACTCGACGTCTCAAAAAATATAAGCCAGCGCCAGAAAATAGTCCCAGAATGATAAATGGCAATAGGGCAGTAAACAATACTCCAGAGCCTTCAAAAGAAAATTCTCCAGATTGACTTGCTTGGGGTATTGCCCTTGAAGAAGCGCTTGCAACATCAATATTGTTAATTGGCTTAAACTCCAAAGCTTTCAAAACTTCACTCTCCAGTAATTGATCTTGCAGCCTGTCGCCATCAAAAACCACCTTATTCACCTTAGCACTTGGTTCAAAATAAAGAGGTGTTTTGGAATCATCAATCTCAGACTGAAGAATCAGTAGCTCACACGGAGGCAAAGCAATGGCAGATGGAACAAGCTGATACTCATCACTTTCCTTATTTATTTTCGTAATGACATTTGTCACAACCTGTGCATTGTTTTGAGATAGGCCTTGCCTCACACCATCACCAATAGCCTCTCCCGCACAGTACCTAACTATCTTCATAACAAGAACTATTTTACACTAAACTTAACTTAAATTACGCGTATGGATCCAGAAACGCCAAACTACACCGAAAAGGAATATCCGTTGGACAGGCTTGTAGATGACCCAAAGTTTTATGCAGAAATCCCAGCACCACCAAGAAAAGGGGAGTATGAACCAACCACAAGGAAAACTCATATATGGGAAGAAGGCCATCAGGAAGAGTTTAAAGCTATCGGCTTCAACTCATTCGAGCAAACACTGCCATCCTTAATTAAAATAGCAACCAACAAGAATAGCTTACAAGCCATAGACCCTCACTCTGGAAATACTATATCGGTTGATCCAAGTGAAGGCATTGTTGTGGTCACACGAGAAACTCCGTTTGATTATTCCAACCCTCCTTTCAAAATCCCAAACCAACCGCCCCTTCCTCCCATCGTAGTCACAGCGTTTGTTCTGGAAGATCCCAGAAATGCCAAGCATTACATTAAAAACATTACTAGAAGGTAAATGCAAAAAAAATACTCACTTGAGGGACTACTCAAAAACTACCAAAACATGCTGACAATGCTTGAGTCAGTCGTAAGGCAATCCAAAGAAGGAAAATTAAATCAACAAATAGATAAACAGCTTCTTGATTGGTTTTATGCAGAAGGATGGGATTGGAATTATGGAGCGGAGGGAAACTTCTACAAGCCCGGACCTCGAAACCTAATGATTCTCAAAATACACAATGAACAAAATACACAAAGCGATGAATACAAAAAATTACTTACAAGTGTTTGGGGATTACTCCCAGACTTTTATCTAATGCACAAATCAGGCTACACTTATATAGAACCACCAATAGACTACAATCCCAATCATCCATATCCAGGCCATCTCAACTAAGATTTTGATATAATACAACTACTTGGTGGCTGTAGCTCAGTTGGTTAGAGCGCCTGCCTGTGGAGCAGGAGGTCGGCGGTTCGAGACCGCTCAGCCACCCCAAAGCATTTTTAGCCTCATTTTCGCACTAACACTAGGTGCATTGTTGAACTAATCACTATCTGCCTTGAGAACGGTTTACATGTGTTTTACAATATATCCACAAACATGACACAAAATACCCACATAATGAAATTGCAGCCAGGCCCATTTGATCGCATCAAGAGTGGACAGAAAATTATCGAATCAAGACTATATGACGAAAAGCGCAGATCTATTCAGCTCGGTGATGAAATTGAGTTTCAAAGAAATCCAGATTTAGAAGAAACTATTAAAGTTGATGTAGTAGGATTATTAAACTATCCAATGTTTGAAGATTTAATGAATGATTTTGCTCCAAAATTATTTGGTGGAGAAACAAAAGAAGGACTGCTTAATGAAATCAGTGAATTCTACTCAATAGAAGATCAGAAAGAATATTCTGTTCTTGGAATCAAAATAAAACTTCAAAAATAACTTCACTATGGGCATAAGCTATACACACACATAGTCCCAAGCGTCGAGCAAGTGGTAAGTCTGCAAAGAATGGGTTGGTCGCTTGACTGTATGCTACCAGCCGCATACCACAATTCGTTCGTAACCCAGCAATGGAGTTATACATACGGGAGTAATCACATGAGAAACATGCGTGTCAAAAAACGCTTCTATGATTTAATTGCCACTGGCGAGAAGAATCTGGAAGTAAGAGTCGGATATAACAACATAACCAAGATCCAGGTAGGTGAGAGGATCAATCTGCAAACTCATTCTGAATCAATGGTGATTGAGGTAGTTGGTGTCCGAGTCTACACCACTTTCGGCGAAATGCTTGAGGCAGAAGATTCGGAGCGTATCGCTCCTGGCATGAAAAGTAGTGATCTGCTCGACCTTCTGCGGAAGTTTTATCCACCAGCAAAAGAAAAGCTAGGCGTGTACGTCCTTGAGATTAAGCAAGTCGGAAGCTAACTTCGTATCAACCCACAATTAATGCAATAGGGGTGTGGGAAACCGCACCCTATTCTTTTTGTTTAACAATATCTAAGCTGGGGTAAAGACTGCTTCAGCTCAGCAAACAACCTTAAATGTGGTTCAAAATAAAAGTCATTACCGACCCCAAAGTTAGGTAGAACCAGCCCTAGATAGTATACTTACGATATATTCCTCACCAAACCAACCATTGTATTCGTAGGAACATATCCTCCTCGTGAATGTGGCATAGCAACCTTTAATCAAGACCTACTTAATTCAAGTCAAAAATTCTTAGGTAAAAGCATTGATTGCAAAGTTCTTGCGATGAATCTTAGCCCACTCGATACGTACATTTATCCTTCAGAGGTTGAATGGAAAGTTGACCAAAACAACTTCAAAGAACTCCAGCAATTGGCAGACAAATTTAATAGTGAGCCTTTTGTGACCGGGATGATGATACAACATGAATATGGAATATATGGTGGAGCTGACGGAGAGCACATTCTTCCATTCTTAGAAAAATTCAGAAAACCAATTCTTGTTACCTTGCACACAGTTTTACCCAACCCCTCACAGCACATGAAGGAAGTGACATCAAGAATAATAAAACGGGCAAATATTATTGTGGTTTTAACACACACCTCCAAACTGATACTAGAGGAAGTCTATCCAGAGTCGAAAGACAAAGTACATGTCATCCCACATGGAGTCCATGAAACTGCATTTGAAGATACAATAAAAGCGAAAAAAAAATTAAAACTGGAAAATACTACCGTTTTATCAACTTTTGGGCTTTTGAGTCGGGGCAAAGGGATTGAATACGTTATAAAAGCGCTTCCAGATCTAGTTAAAAAATATCCATCTCTGCGTTACCTTATTTTAGGAGAAACACATCCGGTTGTGCGCCGGAATGAAGGCGAAAGCTACAGGAATGAGCTCTCACAACTTGTAACCGAGCTTCACTTAGAAAATTATGTGAAGTTTTATGATCAATATTTGACGCTTACTCATTTGATTAAATTTCTTAAAGCTACTGACATCTATATCTCAACATCAATTAATCCCAACCAAGCAGTAAGTGGCACTCTTTCCTACGCCCTTGGCACAGGAAGAGCAGCTGTTAGCACATCGTTTTCTCAAGCAAAAGAAATTATCACAAACGACATGGGAAGTCTTGTCCCTATTCTGGATTCAAAAGCATACAGTAAGGCTCTTATTGAACTCCTAGAAGATAAACAAAAACTCAAAATAATGCATAGGAACGCATACAAAAAAACTCGTCCTATGTTATGGAGCAACGTAGCAAGTGAATATTCAAAACTACTAAAACAAAATATCTTGCCGCCACTAAATTTACGGCATCTGAAAAACATGACAGATTCATTTGGTTTATTTCAATTTGCACAACTTGAGATTCCCAATAAAGAATTTGGATATACACTAGACGATAATGCGCGCGCTTTAGTTTTATGTTGCTGGCTAAAGGTATCCACTAACAAAAATATAGACGAACTAACCAAAACATACCTTCAATTTATCAAAAATTGTCAACTACCAGACGGTACTTTCATCAATTACATTGATCATACGCATAAAGGAGCTACCAAACAAAATACTGCGGAGGATTTAGAAGACGTTACTGCACGAGCGATGTGGGCTTTGGCTGAGGTAATGAAAAATGAATCAATAGACAACAATTTGCGAGAGTTAGCAAAACAAATATTTTTTAAGGCTCTTCCGCTAACCAAAAAATTTCTCCATATACGCTCAAACGCTTTTCTTATTAAAGCATTTGCTATTGTTGCAAATATTGATGATGAATACAGACAGGAGTTTATAGACGGGATCAAAAGAAGCGCCGACTTTCTTATCTCAGAGCTAGAGCGAAATTCTATCAAGCATTGGCAATGGTTTGACACCTATTTGGGCTACAACAATGCAGTTATCCCTGAATCCCTCATTATTGCAGGCAAAATAACAAACATTACAGACTATACAAAGCGAGGGGTCGCTGCCTTAACTTTTCTCATTAGTAAAACGTTTTCCTATAACCGCTATATGCCGATTGGTCACTCACAATGGTATAAAAATGAAGAAAGTCGCAGTATTTTTGATCAACAGCCTGAAGACCCTGCCTCCATGATTCTTGCCCTTGTAACTGCATACGAAATCACCCATGATGAAATTTACAAAAAATTAGCAGCCAATTGCTTTAGTTGGTTTCTAGGTAATAATAGTTTGCAGTTGCCGCTTTATAATTATGAAACTGGAGGCTGCTATGATGGATTGCATCCTGACCGAGTAAATTTGAACCAGGGAGCAGAGTCACAGGTTTCCTACTTATTGTCAAGATTATCGATAGAGAAATTATACCTTCATGAAAATTCAACAAATAAAAAATATTTTTCCTAATCTCCGTGTAGCTCGTTTTAATGTAGCAGCCTGGCAAGAAAAGGGGGGTAATTCGATATATTTTATAGGTCGCGAAGTAACTAAGGCCGGCAAAATTGGCGAGCCAGATACCGGGATATTGAAGCTTTTTGAAATAGATGAAGATGGAAGAATTGTGCAAGAACGTCTTATTTGGAAACCAGCGTTTAATGGTATTAATTTAGAAGACCCAAGGGCATTAGAACTTCCCAACGAGAATTTATTAATTGGCATCACGGCAGTATTGCGTGATAAAAAAGGACGCCCAATTCCCTTTCCTGCAATAATAAAAATTGACTCCCATAGCAATTGGAATAACGAATTACCACCTTTTCTGGTCATAAGCACCTTTGGCCCCGGCAAAAACATAACTCCAATAGACAACACAACTTATTTATTCCGTCCGGAAGGTAAAGAGTATCATCACAAAATTTTGGTATTTTCTCTGCATAAACAAATTCCTGAAAAATTAGCAGATATTGTATTTCCAACTAATTTACCTTGGGCCAAGTGGCGGATAGGCACGACGATGCCCCCAATTTGGCTGAATCAAGATGAGGCACTATTTATCGTACACGGGATCACAATAAAGAAAATCGATGGGCAACCAAAATATGTTTATAGCATTGGCCGCGCAAAATTAACTCGTAGAAATAATATTTTTGATGTAAAGATCGCTCCCGAGCCTATTTTGACTCCTGACAACTTTGTTAATGAAAAAGGGAAACCTCTTGTTACTGAACTACATCCAGGTTTGCGGAGAGTTGTTTACTCTTGTGGTGGAATTATTAAGCGAAATAAGCAAGATACCTTGTCACTTTATGTCAACGTAGGGGATAGATCCACATTTGAAGTAGAATTTTCAATGAACGAATTGAAAGAGGGGCTATTTTAAATCGTGGAGCCACTTCCAAAACTATAGGCAATATGCTACAATTGCAACATCTGTAACGGGCAAAAGGAGGTCACGATGCCCACGAAAAACAGATTAGAAGATCTTTTTCAAAAATCTATAAAGGATTTGGCAAAGACCGCTCACGGAGAAGATGTTTTTGCCACAATCGCCGCCCAAACAATCAATCTGGGCCTGGCAGATCAAACCGGGGAAGCCTTCAAAGAATTCTTTGACCTACGCTTTCCTGAATACGCAGGAAAAATTCCAGCAAAATTCTGCTACGGCCTGGCCGCCAACGCTCTCCTAGAGATTGGCGCTGTTGAGGAGGCGTAACCCACCCGGCACCCAAGCCGGGTGCTTTTTTTGCTCCATTTTGATATACTTAATCGGTTTTTCGATAGCACAATAAGGAGTGTACTGTGAAAAAGAAAATTGAATCGATCCTTGTCGGCGTTGGGGTTTTTTTCATCTCATTAGGGATAACTCTCGGGTTTCTAATCACATTCTTTCCTAAAGGTGAATGTGACGCATATGACCAATTCGCACCACCCGAGGTGTATCCACAAATGTGTGCATACCACAAATTTCATGGGAGTGTACCTATCACACTAGTGATCGAAGAGGGGAACACCTACGTTGTCCAACTCCTCGAGAAGAGAGATCGGGTAGAAATCATCATTACAGATGAAAACAACAACCCTCTAGCTGCACCCCACGAGATCGGGAGCAATGCATCAAGCACGCTCTTAAAATTCGGTGAGGACGTCATACTCATCGAATCACACACGATAAATGGGGAAAGGCAGTGGTACCTCCGTACCACACCAAAAACAACAATAGCTTACACACAAAAACCCTTCTCTCGCCCTTCGGCCTGGCAGCCAACACACCTTTAGAAGTTGGAGCTGTTCAAGCAACTTAACCCACCCGGCATTCAAGCCGGGTGCTTTTATGTCTGAAGCTTATCTATACCAACTCAATATCTTCCTCTTCCTCCTCACCTTTGGAGGTTGAGTCATCCTCATCATCACCAGAATAGTCCTCAATCTCATTCTGTTCTTCGTCCCTCTCATCTTTATTTACCTCCTCACCAATATTAAACCCCTCTTCATCATCAGGTTTATTCCCAATCGTTTCCTCAAGTGTTTCATCAATATCAACAGGATCATCTTTTTCAGCAGGGTCCTGCGAATCAAACAAATCCTCTTGCTTATCAATCTGTTCTTGAATTTTTGTTGGGTCCTCTCGCACCATAAACAAATTCTATCCAATTTACTCATGTGTGCAACCACCACTTTCTAGGATATAATCACTTCCTATGCCTGAATTATCACAAATAATTGATCCAATTCTTCATCTCGACAAATACATGGTCGCAATCATCGACCTTTTTGGTCTCTGGACATACGTCATTCTCTTCCTGGTAGTATTTGCGGAGACCGGCCTCGTAGTCACTCCTTTTCTCCCCGGTGATTCTTTACTTTTTGTCGCAGGCACACTCTCCGGGAGTGGATACATGAATATCACAATTGTTTACTTTTCGCTTCTTGCAGCAGCAATACTAGGAGACACAGTCAATTACTGGGTAGGCCACTACATCGGCCCACAAGTATTTGCAAATAAAAACTCCCGATTCTTCAAAAAAGAATACTTAGACAAAACCCACAAGTTTTACGAAAAACACGGTGGCAAAACAATTATCCTTGCGCGCTTTGTCCCAATTATCCGTACCTTCGCGCCCTTCGTGGCCGGGGTGGGGAAGATGCACTATGAAACTTTCCTCATTTACAACGTTGTCGGAGGGTTTCTATGGGTTACGGGTTTTGTGCTTGCTGGCTACTACTTTGGAGGCCTAGAAATAATTGAGGAAAACTTCCACTATGCAGTTTTTGGTATAATCATAGTCTCAGTTTTACCAATGCTTTATGAGTATATAAAGCACAAAAGAGAGGCAAAAATAGCCCCGGCTGAAGATGTGAGCTACCAAGAAGTGGTCAAGACTCTCCACAAAGGCCACAAACACAAATAACATAATGATCTGGCAATATACTCTAATTCTGTAGAAATTCACCTGCTTGATACCACAAAGGGTTTTGTGCTTTACACAGAAATTACTTTTGTGATTTGTAACGACATTGCCCTAAATTAACCCCATAGTTTTTAAGCTGTGCTATAATCCTTGCACATAGCCATAAGTACGAGCAATGGAGGGAGAAATGGGTACTTGGTGGAATTCTAAAACAACAAGTCGTTGGGAGGTATTTTCGACCTGTTGGGCAATCAGCACTTTCAGTCTGTGGATACTATTGATGATTTTCCAACCCAAGGTGCTATTCGGAATCTGGAGTGAAGCAGACTTTAGTGGAGCAGTGATAGGATGCGGTCTAGCAATGGTAGGATCTGTATGGGTCAGCACGCTGATTCTTGCCGGATGGGTCATTATCAGCATGCTCGACGAAGGCTGGGAACACAAAGATGTTGGCTTCCTCGAATGGTGGCTGATTAGCGGAGTCATTCTGGGAGCAATAGCAGCAGTTCTAGATACCCAAAATGCTCTCATCCTATTTATTCTAGGGTCGAGCCTCGTCTGGTTCGGACCAGCAATACTAGCAGCCTGGTTTGCCAGTATGCTACTTGCAGATTAAACCTCTCTGCACTGAAAATGCAGATGCTCAAGGAACCACTTTAGTGGTTCCTTTTCCTTTGAGCGGGTAGAGGCCCGCCTGCCAGCGCATGAGCGCGCGATTGCGGGCAGGGAATCGACAAATTTTAATTTGGTTACTCTCCCGAGCGTGCACGAAGTGCACTAACATTCTGAGCGGGTAGAGGGAATCGAACCCTCGCCGAAAGATTGGAAATCTCTCGTTCTGCCATTAAACTATACCCGCGAGCGTAGCGAGAGGGTATATGGTTATTTGCGTCAGCAAATGTTCATATAACCGCGCCAACAATACATATTTTACCAAAAAAGATCAATAACACGAAGTCTATG
>CAYHMW010000005.1:0-55129 GCA_964357925.1 uncultured Gammaproteobacteria bacterium | reverse complement strand
GGCACAAAGACTCTAGCGGAGTTATAAGTCCAAACTGATACACCCAGGAGCAGGATTGAGAGTGTGAGTTTCGCAGGGCTTTTTAGACCTTCAAATAAATAGTAAATTCCTGAAACTATAAATGTGAGTGCGAGATTCCCTTCGAGTGCTGCGCGAGAAAGGAAAAGGCTCCAAGGCTCTATTGCGACAAGAAGTGCGGTAAGCGTTGCAACTTTCTCACCAAATATTAGCTTAATTAAACGGTAACTATAAAATATAGTCACGAGGCCGGCAATTATTGAGGGAAGCCGAATAGCAAAAGGTGTTAAGCCGAAAAAGTATTCCGAAATTGCAGTTAGATAAATATAGACTGGGAGTTTGTAATCACCATAAGCTCTAAAAATTATTGGCATGTACTCACCCCATTCATCTCTGCCTGAGTGTAATATTGAATATGCATTATAACCGTGACTTATCTCGTCCCAATTGAGAGAAGGAGGAATATTGGCAATTCCATAAAACCGTACCACAGCGCCGATCGCAATGATGCAAATAATTGGTAATTGTTTTTTAATTGAAGACATCAGTGCAAGTTTGCTAATGCATTGGTTGACGTCTCGACTAGCCACAAGCTATCTGAGCCATCTGGATATCTGGCTATATAGCTCTTTTGAACATAATTCGGAAACATTTCTGGTGGCCCGACTAACAACTTTCCTGAAACTTGAGACTCAGCTTCCCAATTGAAATCCTTAAAGGTAAATTTACCAATATGGTAAGCCGGTAACTGATCAACCCAAGTTAAACCTAAGTCTTCGAAACTCCACTCACTGCTTGCCTTTTGGACAACAATTGGATCGAGCTTTAAATAAAAACTGGCGTAGATTTGGGGTTCACTCAAGCGCCGTGCGATTATTATTTCCTCATATTCACCTTCATGTGCTTGAATATAAGCAAGGGCGGCTTCTCTTCCTTCAAGCATTGCACGACTTTGGCGCCCCGGTTGTTGATACCAGTAATCCTCAACAAAAAAAGTGAATTGTGACAATACTACAAAGATTAACAGAGCGTAAAAAAGTTTTTGTTTTTTTAGTGTATTTAATCTTGGTTTGATTGCGTCAAATAGAAAAATGGCACCGGTGGCGGAGGCAATTTGTATTGCGGGCATCATGATCGCAGCACGATTTGCAGCAAAACCTGGACCAACAGAAAGTGCTGCTGGAATTGGCGCAAGCAGTAACCAAACAAGCAGCCAGTTTGTATCTTTAATTTTTTCCCGAGCCATTCCTATAACAAGACCAGCGAGAGTTATTAACTCAAAAGTATAAAGCACTCCCCTTCCTGGCAGCATGCCGTAGGTACCCTCCGCTGGACCTTGGGTAAAGTAAAATCTCAGTGAGAAATATTGTAGATAGTTATCAAAGAACCTCTCCTTGAGAAAAATTGCTTTGTTGTTAAATAGTTTTGCAATAACTTCAGACTCGCCAGATAAAATTGCCGGAAGACGATCGTTGAAGATGTTACCTGAAATGCTAGTAATGCTTGAGCTCCCGAGCCTACCAGTTCCACTTCCAACAAAACTGTAACCTGTGAGAGTAAGAGCCAGGATAGCAATCATGATCGCAAATTTTGTATGTGGCGTGACTTTAACTTGTTTGCGACTGAAAACTACAATTACTCCTAAAATTAATGGAGCTACAAAACGTGCTGAGTGGTAAGAAAACAAATTTAAACCAAAAAACAACGATGACAATAAATAAAATTTAGGGTTTTGGTGTCCTTTTTTATAAAAAAGGAGCGTTAAAGGCAAAAGGAGTGTTGTTAGGTTAGCCTCGAATGCACCGCGGCTGAGCATGATATGCCAAGGTGAAATACTTAATAAGAATGCGCTGAGAAGTGCAAGGTTTTGATTGTTTTTACTAACTTTAAGTACAAGGAAATAGGTTGTAAGGATTGCTCCTGATCCTACAAGTGCATTGGTTAGTCGAATTGAGAACTCGTTTAACCCAAAGACCGCGACGCTTGGAATAGCTAAATAGGTGAGGAGTGGAAGCTTGTAGTCGCCGAATGATTTAAGGCTTAAAGGAAGGAAGTTTCCCCATTGATCACGCCCGGTTTTTAATATTGAGTATGCGTCGTAACCAAAGGAGGCTTCGTCGGGAGTAAAGCCTGAGGGGTGGTTTGTAAGCCCGATTGTACGCAAAAGTAGCCCCAGGACAAATACCCCTAAAAGAAGTCTTTTATGCATTAATATATTCTAGCGTGCTTTTTGTAGAACTTCACGAAAATCGCAAAATTGATTAATCCAAGGATGCGTGGGGCGAGGCGATCCCCTGCTGACATCAGTCTCACTAATGGCTCGATGCGGGGAGTCCACCAAAAGTTGTAGAGGTTAAGTAGATTTATACCTGAGAGCAACCAGTAGATTGGGAGTAATTTTGAATCGAGTGCAACCATTATTGTTAGGTATGGGAAAAGTGGATAGAGATATCTTTCGTGCATATTAGTCAAAAGACTCCACGAAGCAAACGCAGTGAGAGTTAAAGCAACTATTGCCGTTTTTTCGTCTTGTTTTTTGTATAGTGAGTAAATAATAGGAATAAAGAACAAAGTGAATAGAATATAACCCCAATACTGGTAAGTAAGACCTAAAAATGGCAATGTGTGTGGTTGTTCGTGGATGCCCGTGAGTGCTGCCCAGATATTAAATGCGTTTGCAGTTATTACTTGAAGTTGCTCCGTCAAAACTTTATTTGTATATAGCCAGTAAAGCCAGGAAATTGGATTTTGAGCAGAAGTCCGCGAGAAAAACCAAGTTATTGATATTATGGCGAACAGCGAAGGGAGGGTACTTACGAGTATATTTTTAAATCTATACTTTTTCAAAAGCAGAAGGAAAAATATTGGTGCGAATATTAGAAGCGATATTTTGATATAAATTGACGCAGTGAAGGCAGCTATCGCAAATGCTAGCTTGTTTTTGAATAGAAAATAAAATGCGAGTAGCCCGAAAAAATTAACGATTGCATCGGTTTGACCCCACACAGCTGAGTTGTACCAGATTGCAGGGTTAAGCAGAAATAGGACTGCTCCTAGCCTGGCAGCTTTTCTGGACCCCAAATCCAGTGCAGGATTACATAAGATCTTGTAGATTAAGTATGCGATTCCAAGGTCAGATAAAACGGCGGGCAATTTTAGAAGTGCAGGGTATAAATTGCTTTCGGCTACAGTCACAATAATCGAAGGAAAGACTGGGATTTTTATGTTTATCCACCAAAGAATTGAGAATAAAAACAGAAAAAGCTTGTATATACCAGCATAGATCAGAATTGATCCAGGAGGTTGATTGGGCCAGGTGAAGCTCCAAACATTTGCATCACTACTATAAAACTCAGATGCTCCGTAATCATAAAATCTGATTCCCCAATCGATATGGTTTCTGACGTCCGGGTGCCAGACAATAAATGCAAGAATTATTCTGCCAATTACTGCAAAAGTAATAAGTAGCCAGAATTTATTGAGCTTTTTGAATTGTTTCATTGCCTGTTTCTACAAAATAGAATGCTGGTTTGCCATTTGGAAAGTATAGCTTACTCATAATTTTATGCTCATCGAAGCTCTCCGGGAAGTCCCAAGGTGAGCCGACGAGCAGTGTGTTCTCAAGCTTTGAATCTACCAGCCACTGTGGTTGGCGCAATTCAATTCCTTCTAGCTCTGGATTCTTTTGATAATGCGCCGGATCTACTTTGCAATGAAATAGAATGTAATAGTGAGGTATGGTGTTTATTTTAGGGAATTCAATGCCATATTTGTCTGTGATTATTATCTTGTCGTAGCTTCTTTGGTTTGCACAGACATACTCTGAGACTTCTTTGTAGCCGTAATGCCAGAGATCGGCATTGTAGCGAGGGAATTGATATAGGTAAATATCAAGAAAATATAATACGTTTAAAGTTAATGAAATTGGATAGATAAATTTGTACTTTGATTTTGATAACGCGCGGAGTCCTGCCGCCATTACGATCCCAAATAGTGGCACCCAAAGTAAAATTCTCACTGGGCTAGGAAGGCCTCTGGTAAAAGCACCGGGTAATGGTCCCAAAAGCAAGAGCAAGAGTGTTATTAATTTTAAGTATTTATTTTTTGACTTAATTAAAAAAACGACACCGAATATAAGAATAGGCAGATCTGATAAATAGAGAATGCCTATATCTTGTAAATCGATTGGTGTTAAACCAAGACCGCTCCAAAAAACAAATTTCGGATCGAAATAGGCTAAGTATTGCTTTGCAAATTGGTGTAGTAAAACATATAAGTCTTTTTCTCTTTCGATTTCCTTTACAAAAAGTAAGTCTTGGCCACGCTTCAGAACTTCATGGCCATTTGCTATTGAGTAAATGAAAGGCAAGGAAAGTGTTAAAAACAAGATTGCGAGTATCCCAAGCTTTAGTTTTGGAGTTTTTAGGATAAATTTCTTAAAATTGGAAGGGTGAAAATAAATTAAAGTGGCAAAAAATAAGGGTACATATACACGTTCAGCGTGATAGCTCCAGACAGACAGCGAAAAAGCGGCAAATGAAATGCCGAACATTAAAGTTGACTGTTTTTTTGTCCAGGAAAGGAATGAGTAAATGGCTAGTAGCAAAAAGAAGAGTGCTGTGACTGCTTCGTAGCCCGCTCGAGAATAAATGACATGCCAGTGCGAAATTGCCAGCCAAAAACCTCCAAAGAGTGAGGGATTGTTTTGAAAGTTAAGTCTTCTGAGTATCAACACTAATAGTGGGACGCTCAGCCCGCCAAGGAGGGCTCCGGGGAGCCTCACCGATGTTTCATTCAAGCCAAAAAAGAATATAAATGGAATTTTGAGGTAGACGTCTACTGGTGGCTTATAATCCCCCATTCCCCGAAAAGTGAGCGGCAAAAAATTTCCTGTTTCATCGTGTAGTGTTTTTTGGACAGAAAATGCGGCGTAGCCAAATGTGACTTCGTCCATCGACAAACTTTTTGGCACTTCGGATAAATTAATTGTTCTAAGAAAGATGGCAAGGGTCGTGATAGCAATAAAGGCAAATTTATACATGGCGCGCTAAAAGAAAAAGGAGATAAGGAATAGCTATTAATTTGAAGGCTTTTTTTTGTTTTAAGTTTTTGTAACCAATTGAAATTAAGTAAACGTAAGTAATCGCCGGAAACATGAGGAAGCTGAAGTCTTTTCTTCCCGAAAGAAAAACAATTATTGAGATTAAAAAAACTGTTGAGAAAAAGTGAAGATTTTTCTTTTTTGTTATTATCACTAATCCCAATACGGCCAAAGGCAAAAATATGATTGGTATTGGTTCGACACCAACGGCGCTAAAATTGTCAGCGTGGTTCAGTGTAAAGTAATGCTTGGGTGAAAAGCTCGAAAGCACATCGAAATAGTTGCCAAGAAGAACAGTCCCCTTATTGTAAAATAATCTGCTCCATTGCCCATGTGTTAACTCTATACTTACGCGGAGATTTGAAAGCTGAAGCATGGAATGGAGGGTGTAAAAAGGGTGTCTGACAAGGTTTGCCCATGCACTAACAAAAATTTGAGGGTTCTCAATTAGCTTCCAGTTAAATGGACTTAGGAGAAGAAACAATAAAAACATATTATGTCTCAATTATAAGGGACATAAAACCAGTAAAATGAAAAATTGGCCTTTATTCGAGTTCATTTGGAGTGGAACTCTTACCTGTGAACAAATAGAAAGCAGGCTCACCTGAGGGATAGGCTATGCTTTTAATTAATCTTAAATCTTTGGGAGTCCTTTCTGGTTCGCGAATAAGATTTACATTTACTTCTTTTGCTGATGCTAAATAGAGAGTTTTAGCGTCGAGGCTCTTCCCCCAGTCGTAAACACCGCCTGACGGTGATCCGAAAAGAAACTTGCCAATATGTGAAACTTTGCCAAAGGTCTTAGTTTCGATATCGTTGCCGATTGGAAAATTTACATGCCAATCCGCCGGGTCATATTGATAATGTGCAGCAAAGAATATCCATGGCGGTTCGTCTGCCGATGAGATCGCAACAGTTTCATAGTCCTTTTCATACGCTTTAACTGAGTGAATTGCCTCGCCCCAGCCAGTATGCCACCAGCGTTCTGATTGCCAAGGGTTATGTGTCCAGAAGTTGTGTTGATAGAAAATAAATCCTGCTATAAATAGCATGTAGTACGTAGTATGTAGTATGTAGGGAGGAAGTTTTGGGTAGATGTTTTTTGGGAATGAGATAACGCCGTAGGCTATGAGAAATACAAGAGGAGGCAATATTAAGATTAAACGAGTTGCATGGTTGCCACCATCTCTCGTTATTGCAGCCGGCAGTGCACCTGCCAGTATCCAAAACAATAACAGGGCTTTTAGTTTTTTGTTATTTGATTTACCGAAAAAGTAAATGAGACCAACCACGAATGGTATAACTTCAATACGATAAAATTCTCCGATCCCATCAACTGAGTGTCTTGGATTTGGATCTCCCTCGTTGAAAAGGAATGATCCAGAGAATGTTTGAAAATAGTTGCCAACAATTTTTCCTGACCAAAATACTACTTTATTGTGGAACATCCTATCGACAACTGTTGGCTGCAATCCTGCTGTTGTTTCTCCTCTAAAATTGGCGTCGTGTAGACGGGCTGTTCCAACTTCTGGCTCGATTGTTGGATCGCTAAAAACACTAATGTAGTTGAAGCGAGCGGTACCGCCGCCATAAAGCGTGCTCCATGCGATTGGGCTGCCGACTACAAGAAGAGCTGCAATTCCCAAAATAAGATTTGCTTTGGGAAAACGGATTATTTCCTTGAACCACAAAAGTGCTAGCGACAAAAGCAGAAATGGAGTAAAGAGTTTAGCGGTGCTATAAATCCAAGGCATTAATGCAAAGCAAATCATTGAAAGCCACAGGTATCTGCCCTTTTCGTTTAAGCTCCTGAAGAAAAAATATATTCCCAGAAGTAAGAAGAGTAGCATTTGGGTGACCTCGAATCCTGCACGGCTATATTGGATATGCCAGGGAGAGAGGGCCAGGAGCATAGCTGCATAATCTTCCAGATTCCAATCAGGCAAATTTTTCCGCCATAGGCGGACCTCGCTTCGCTTGGCAATTTTCAAAAATTGGGTACGAATTTCGCGAACCAGGAGATAAAAGGCAAGTACACTAAGTATTCCGAAGATTGCTGCTGGGAGGCGGACTCCAAGTGGAGTGATGCCAAATATGGCAACTGTCGGAATTGCACTATAGATGTAAAGTGGTGTTCGCCATTCAGCCAGTGAGTGAAGATGTATAGGCAAAAAGTTACCTGAGTAATCTTTGCCTGTTTTTAGTAATGAATAGGCATGATATCCAACATCGAGTTCGTCGCCGAACATTGAAACTGGGACACTTGAGAGTTTATATATACGCAGAAAAGCAGCTACACCAATTATTAAAGCGAGAAGAATTTTTTGATTTTTTGACATATTAACTTACTTTAACAGTTTTTGTGAGGTTTTCATCATGAACTGAATCGCGTAGTACTTTATAAGGCCGTGATAAGTTTTACTGGATGGAATTAAACGCTTCCATTGGTTGCTCGCATCAGCAATACCCTTTCCACTTGCACCATGATAATGGTATATTTTCGAACTTGGTAGATAATAGACTTTGAGACCCTTTCTTCTCACTTCACGGCAATAATCCAGATCTTCAAAGTACATGAAGTAAGCTTCATTTAACTGACCCACGCGTTTTTGCGCTTTTGGTGTTATTAGGAACGCTGCACCCACGACTGCTTCGACTTCAGCTGGTTCGCTGCCTTGTGGTGCATATTTTTCCAAATATTTTTTACCTTTAAGCCAGAACTCTGCGATAGTTCTTCCAAGTGTTGGGAGGTAAAAAACCGATGGCTGGATTGACCCATCGGCATTTAAGAGTTGGCTTCCAACTACACCTGCGCCATCAGCATTTTCTGCAAAAGAGATGAGCTTTTCAATTGCGCCTTTTGTCACTTTTGTATCCGAATTTAAAAGTAAGATGTATTTTCCTTTGGAGATTTTTATGCCTTGGTTGTTGGCACGGGAGAAACCGAGATTGGCGTTGTTTTTTATGACTTTTACGCTTTTCGGTAGAGACTCAACAGTACCATCTGAGCTTCCGTTGTCGACAACAACAACTTCGAATTTTATTTTTGGGGCAAATTTGAAGACTGAATTGATACAATCGAGAGTTAGGTCTTTTGTGTTATAGCTAACGATAATAATTGAAAGCTTCATTTCCTCATTTTAGTTGAAAGATAATCGCGAAACAAAAGAAGGAAAATAATTAGGCTCGAGAGGGAAAGTAGCCTTTCTATAATGTCGAAATCTAGAAAGGCAACTAGTGGTTTTATTTCCGGGAACCACCACCAGTGATAAAGATTTAATAAAAAGATTGTACTTAAACTGAAATATAACTTCTTGAGATGCGAGTTTCGAATAAGTACTAGGGGCATTAAAGCGATGGTTGGATATAAATATCGTTCGTGTACGCGAGGGAAAAACATAAATATAGAAAAAAATAAAATAGCGGTTGTATGGATTATTTCTGCACCCTTCATAAACTTTCGCAGGATAAGAAGAAGACATGGGATCGCGGCTACATATGCCAGATTATTCAGTGTAAACCAAAGCACTTTTGTGGAATCTTCTATTCTATCGAGGCCAAGTATTACTCCCCAGAAGTTGAAGGCATTTAAGTTTATGTAAGGGAGAGTTACTGCACCTTTGATAATGGTACCCGTGTATAAATTAAAGAGCCAAGATACTGGCAATTTATCAATAAATAAAGTGCCCACGATATAGAAGTAAAGTAACAAAAGGAGTAGTGTGGCTACAACACTTTTAACTGAAATATGTTGTTTAATTGATTGAATCAGCAATAGTGGAGCAATGGGCACAAAAGTTGCTTTAGTCATTATTGATATGAAATAGTATGTGGTTGCGTGCGTGTACTTCCTGCTTCTCACTCCCAAAATTGAAAGTAGAGCAAAAAGTGTAACGACTGAATCCAGTTGCCCCCAAGATGAGGACAAATAAATTATCGCGGGGTTTAATAAAAATAACTTTGAGTAGTAAACCGCTTTTTGGGGAGATATTTTTTTTGCCTCTCGGTAAATAATTAGGCCGATTGCTAAATCAGAAATTATACCTGGAACTTTAATCAAAGCTCTCATACCATATATATCAAGCCAAGTAACAAGGTTTGATGGAAAGAGTGGTAAGGCAATGTTTATCTTCCAAACTACTTGAAAGATTCCTGCCCAGAGATAGCGAAGGAAGTTGAATAACACCATGGCAAGAGGTGGATAATCTGGCCTGGCGTAATTACCAAAGTTTAGCCAATCGTAAAAGCCGCGGAGCCCGAATTCACGAGCGTAGATCCCCCATATTTCGTTGTTATTTAGATCACTATGATAAGAAAGTGGAATAAGTACCAGCCGTATGCCTAGCGCTAGTAAAAGAACCTTTTTAATTGAAGTTTGCGAAGATTGCTTCATCTGAAATCTTAGATTGTTTTATTTCAATTTTGCGTCGTTTTTGTATCAACTTTCGTTTCTTTAGAGCAAGCATTATTACTCTTATATAACCTGGGTGTCGCAATACTCTTTTGACTAGGCCGATCCTGTGTTTCCGAAACATATTTTTGCTTGTTATGTTTTTCCAAATAAACAATAGCTGATTCCGTTCCACAATTAAAATTTTTCTTTTCTTAGCACTTGTTGTTTTGCTAATTGTAGTCTCGTGTTTGTGAATAACTTTGGCGTCTGGTTCCCAAAGCAACTTATAGCCACGCTTCATGGCTCTATAACTCAAGTCGACATCTTCCCAGTAAAATGGGTGAAACAGTTCCTCATCGAAGCCTTTCAATTTCATCCAAATTTTCCTCGACAAAACACAGCTTCCCCCACTAAGCCAGAACGTATTTGAAGTAATTTTTGCGTCTTTATTGTCGTTGTGTTCAATATAGCCATTCAAATATTGGCCAATCGCCGGGCCATACCCTTCCTCGGCTAGTGACACTCCAAAGACCTTAATGTTATGAAAATGTGGAAGAGCCTTTACAAGAAAATTTTCTGAGGGAATGACATCTGAGTTTAGCAGGCAAACCAGTTCAGTTTTAGCCATCCGCACACCAAGATTCACTGCTGCAGCGAAACCTCGGTTTTCTTTGTGCTGAAATAGTCTAATATTATTGCTAAAATTTTTTTTGAGAAGTTTTACTGAATTGTCAGTGGAAGCATCGTCAACAATAATAATTTCTTTGATTCTGTTTTTTTTGTTGTTCTTGGCAGCTAGTACTTTTGGCAAGTTTTGTTGTAACAGAATTTCTCCGTTCCAATTAGGTATTACTACCGTTACAAATTTCATAGTTTTATTTTAACTTCCTTACTTTTACGATATTTAGCATACCGAGCCAGAACTTTTCATCTACTTCAATTTTAAAACCCGCTTCTTTGGCATATTTTGATAGTGGGTTTTTACTGTTGAATGAGTTTACGTGGCAGTCCTCCCAAATTTTCGCCCACCAAAAATTGGTCACAATCCACCATACTATTCTAAACAATAAATTATCTGAAGGAACGAGCATTATTAAATAGCCACCTTTTTTGAGCACCCTTTTCGCCTCATTTAGAACATCAATCGGATCTGAAACATGTTCCATGACCTCAAGAATATAAACTGCTCCAAAAGAGTTTTGTTTAAACTTCAATTTGTGCGCATTGCCCACTTCAAACTTTAATCTTTTTTCTTCTTTCCAATGAGCTCTTGCCCAATTAATTGAGGATTCCAGTACGTCTATGCCAATGATTTCGGCGGCTTGAGTTTTATCTAAAATTTCTTTAGTGAAGACTCCGTCAGCACAACCAATATCCAATATTTTACCGTCGACAAACTCTGAATAATCTTTAACTTTTGTAAAGCGACTGTAATGCCACCAGCGCTGAAAAAAGTTACGTTGTATGGACGCATGATACCAATCGGGGGGTACATTTTTATGCAGTTGTGCTGCGCTTCTTAAGGATTTGTTCATTTTTCTAACCTAGTTCTCTTCTGAACAAGTATCTCACCAAAATATTTTTCTTCAACTAGCACGGACCTGCTGTTTTCCTCGTCCAGGGCCTCGTCGATGAATCTTCTAGGGATCCCAGTAAGCGGTTCAATAATCATAAAGTAGTTTTTGGTATCTACATTTGCTTCCGGGAGTGATTGAAGAAGACCGACTTGATCTTTACCGTGCCACTCAGGCAAAAATTCGTATTTTTCTTGACCGTACCAATGAAACAGATATGACCAGACTATGTTTATCCAGAGAGGGCTTGTAACTGAATTTGTGCTAAAAGGTTGGCCATTTGCCTCCTCGTAGGTGTAATCAATAGCTGCTATTTGAAGATTAAGCAACATGTCTTTTTGGATTGAGAAAATTACAGACCCATGTTTGTTTTTTGAGATAATAGTTGAAATATTGGAAAATAGGATTGTGAGGACTATACCGATTGCTAGAATTTTATTGAAGCCGTATAGATAGCTAATTACGAGTGCTGCCAATATAACTACCCCGGAACCGATGCCTACGAGCAAAAATGGAGTACTTACCCCTCCAACAGGAACGATTGTTGTGTGTGCAAGAACAAATGACAATATAAACAACCACGGTGAGATTTCGTTTCTTTTTTTGGCCCAAAGGAAAATGGCCACAGCGACTAGAGCTAGGACAATAAGTCCACCATAACCAACATTAGATGGCAGTAGAGTGTTTGAGAATGTGCGTGCTAATTGATCAAAATATAAATATATAAAGTCCGAGAATTTTTTACTTTGTAATATTTCGTCACTTCCCAGTAGAAGACTTTTGATACCTGAAATTGATTGGAAGCCAAACTTTGCATCTGCCACGATCATTGTGCTGACTGAGAGAATCAGTGAGAACGACCCAATGAATAATTCTTTTCTTTTTACTTTTGCAAAATATAGCCAGAAGAGTACTGGCACAATATGATAGGCAAGAAATATTTCTGACTGAATGCTCATACCTAAACCAATGCCTGTTAAAATTGGACCTTTAGCTTTAGCATCCTTTATCCAAATCCAAAGTCCCAAATACATCAGTGGCACTGTCCACACTCCAATTGTTGGGTTACTAAGCCAAGTTGCGTATTGAGTGGCTTCAAATGAAAATGCAAATAGAAGTGCAGCTAGAAGTGCGGTGTATTTATTACTTGATAATTTCCGAGTCAGAGCAAAGACAATAAACACTGTAGCGGCGTTTAATAATGCTATCCAATATGCTGCGACTATCGGACTTCCATTTCCTAATAAATACGCAGGGGCGAGTACGTAATTATAAAAAACTCCATGATATAGGCCAGGAGCAGATGATGGTGGGCCTTGGATTTTAAGATCTCCATCTAATATTTGCCCCGTTACCAGTGCGTCTCTAGCTTGATCATAGCCAAATGTGAGTACGTTATGCGGAAGGTATAAAACCCTCAAACAAAAACCGATTAGAAATATCACTGACAGGAGTATATTGATCCTCATGATTTTGATTTTAGTATATAAACAAGCGAAGCGGCAGAGAGAACAGTAAAAATTGCTCCGACTACAAAGGAGTTCGGCATATATAAAAATTTTACTTCATGCTTACCTTCTGGAACTTCAACTGCACGAAAGTTGTCTTTAAATCTTGTTATGCTAACCGGTTTATTGTCAATATATGCCTTCCAGCCAGGATAGTAGGTATCTGTGAGGACAAGGGTGTCCACAGATTGTGTACTTACAATAAATGAAACAAAATTTGGTAGGTATACTTCTCCTTTGACTAATTGATCTGGCGACCTTTCCAAAAATGCTCTCTGGAGCGCGTTTTTGTTCTTCAGTATCTGTGTTTCCTTGTCCTTAAAAACAACACTATGTTTATTATCATCAAATATGTAATCGCCTCTTGTGATTAGATATTTAACGTTTATGAAATCGACTGTTGGTGAAGTCTCGTTTGTAAGAGCACCGTATCTGTCTTGGGGTTTTGCGTCAAACGAGTTATTGTTTATTACTCCAAGGAGCTTGGCGGTTGTTTTAGGATAAACGGCGTCATAGCCTTCCGGGGAGCTAAGCTTGTAGGGCATATTGAGATTTAGGGGGATAGTGTCTGGCGATAAAATTCTAAACAAGCCGTCTTGTTCTTGCAAGAACTTGTGAATTGGCGTAGGCGGGTATATCAATTCGCTTTTTGAGAATGCCCAAAAATTATTTGCAAAGAAAAATAGTTCGAACGAGATTATTGAAAGTAAAACAACTCTCCGTTTTTTACCTAGATGCTCAAAGCCGAAACTTGCTATTATTGAAACTGCAAAAATAAATAGGATGAGTGCACGATGGGCTGTTGCGGCGGCAAACCCTAGGATATTGACTTTGTATAGGAGTATTGAAATTGGTGTTGCAAAGCTCAACAAAATTGCTGCAATTAAAACCAATTTTGAAAACACTATAACTTTAGAATTTATTTTTGTTTTGAATCCAACGATAAGTAGAATAAATACCCCTATACCTATAAACCCTGTGTTGCTTGTGTAATTTTGTGGACCCCAGTAATTGCCAGCGCTGTGGCTACCAAAAAAGTCTGCTATTAAAAACGTTATTGTTTTGGCAAATGGAAGGAAAACCCATTTGAATGGAATTGGTTCGGAAGCTCTTTGGGAATTCAGTATCAGCTCGAGCCCTGGGAGTAATTGAATGGTTGAAAGTCCAATTCCTAGTAACACAAATTTTGAGATATTTATAAAATTTATGATTTTATTTGTTTTGCCGATCAAAAGTATGACGATGGCCGCGGCGGTGTAGATAAATAACTGAGGATACCCAGAGAGTAGTTGGGCGGCGATTGATACGCTAAGGAAAACGCCTGTTATCTTCTTTTTTTCTTCAATTAGTTTCTCTGCAAAATATATTATTATCGGGAGAAAAGCGGCGGTCAAAGTGTGAATATTCCACTGCGACCAGATGGTGTTAAAGCCTGCAAAAGCGTAGATTAATCCACCCAAAAGACTTGCGGACTTTCCAATTTTCCAGTAACGAAGGAGAACATACATAAAGAGCATTGCGAGGAAGTGTTGTGCAACTACTTGTAAACCCCAGGCTGTGGCGGTATCAGTGAGGAAATAAAGGAATATGGTTGGGGAAAAGGGCGCGGATTGGAGATTGGCCAGAAGAGGGGTTCCCATTAGGATATATGGGTTCCAAAGAGGAAGTTGACCTTGTTGCATTATGTCTACTGCCAATGTACGCATAGGATAGGTAAAAGAAATTGCGTCTGAGAGAATAGGGTTTTGGACTGGTCCAAAATAATGACTGCGCCAAGGTAAATAAGTATTTGTGACAATATCAGCAGGGATTGGAATCAGACCCTTGAAGAAAAATTTCCAAAAGAAAATAACAGTAATACCCAAGATGGTTAGTATGGGGATTAGATTAGACGATTGAGAGAATTTGAGTTTTGAAGTGCGCATAATCAAATTTTTCACTAGTTTCTTTTGCGTTTAATGCTAACTGTTGCATAGTTTTCTTGTTTTGAATTAGGACTTCTGTGGCTTTTAGTAATCCTTCTTTTGTATTCCACAATAAACCATCCTTGCCGTGTGTGATTATTTCCTTGTGTCCCCCACCGTTAAAAACAATGGGGATCATTCCAGCTGACATTGCCTCGACAACGGTAATGCCAAAGTGCTCAACTTTTTGAGGCTCAATTGCTTCGTCGACCCCGAAGCCGGCGGCTGACCAAAAAATACTTGCTCTACCGAAAAGATCTTTCAAAGTTTCGAACTTTGGACTTTCAATAATTTCAACCGATTTACCTTTCGATTTTTCCTTTAATTCATCGACGAATTTTGTCCTGCCTACTTCCGTCCCACCAGCAAGCACTAACTTCCAGTCAGGATTTGATTTTCTAAATTTCGTAAAAACATCAAGGAGCACATCTTGGTTTTTGTTTTGTTCTAATTGAGAAAAACGCCCAATATACAAAATTATTTTCTCCTTCCTCTTTGGCCTGAATTTTGTGGTGTTTACTGGCGGATAAATTACTACACTTTTCACTGGATATTCTTTGTCAATCCAACTCTTTGTGAAATTTGAATTTACAATTACATTTTTGATTCTATAAAATTTCATACGGTTAAGGAGACTTTTGCCATCAACTTTTTGGAAAGGTCTCTGGAAGTGAAGAATATTATTTCGAGAACGAAGGAGTGGGATGCTGCCATCGCTAAGCCAGAAGCATGCGTCATAATCTTCTCCCCTATTAATAGAGTCAATAGAATTTATTTTTGATAAGTCAATGTCGAAGCGAGCAGCTGCATTTGCTATGAGGTCAGGACTCTTGTTTTCGATATGGACTTCCCAACCAGCTTCAATTAAGGCCCTTCCAATACTTAGCATATATAGCTCTCCGCCACCCAATGTATCCAGATAGGGAGTATAAATTGCAGCTTTCATTTTCCACCTGCAGGTTTATTTGACCAGACGAGAAAGATCCTCTTCTTAAAGCGACCTGCACGGGCAGCCTTTAGGAGTCTGTGTTTTTCGATTTCAGGGAGCCTGATATTTTCGGACTGAGCTATTGATTTAACTACTTCAAGAACATCTGCAAGCTCATCAACCAACTCCTTTTTCTCTGCATTAAGCAATTCGCTGGCTTCTTCGATAAGTTTTTTACGGAGCTCTATACGTGCTTCGCTATGGCTTAAAGTTCTCACTTCACAGTCATCCCCTGCTTTATATATGTTATCCGGAACGTTGTCGCGGACGATCTTGTTGTGGAAATATTTTTTAGCCACTTTTGTTTATTATAGTCTTATTTTGCAATTCCCAAAGCTTGGCGTAGCTAATAAAACGACTGTAAACCTGGTACATTGCCATGATAATCCCGATTGAACCATCAAGAAATGCCATTTTTCGGATCATTCTAAAATAAAATTCACGCCACATGGCTGACATGAATCTTGGGATATTCATTGGAGGATGATGTGCATCAAACATTAATTTCGCTTCAATTTCTGACCAATTATTAGTCTTTTCCACCATTTCTGGAATCGTTTCGTGTTTATCATGAATGAAGTTGTGTTTTAAATGTTCGAGTTTTCCGCTTACAACAGGATTTTCATGGAGATCCCCTTCCCAACCCTTCAAGTCTGATTTTTTGCATAGTCTTTTGACATAATCTGGGTACCAGCCACCGTGCTTTAAGACTTTACCTAGGATTATATTTTGACGAGGAATGGCATATACGCTTGAGGTTTCATCCTGACTGATTGTTTCTTGAATTTCTTTCTTTAATTCAGGTGTTACACGTTCGTCAGCATCGACATACAGGACCCATTCATAACTTGCCTTTTTTAGAGCAAAGTTGCGCCAGTCAGAGAAGTTCTTGCCTGAGGTATATTCAAACACTTTTGCACCGAATTTTTTGGCGATTGAAATTGTTTTATCAGTTGAACCAGTGTCGACAACAACAACTTCATCCGCCCAAGCTACTGATTTTAGGCAATCAGGCAGCATCTTCTCTTCGTTTTTGGTGATGATGAGGACTGTGAGTTTCATTGCCAGCTGCCTTTGCCGAATTTACCAATATAATAATCCCTTATACCTGTCTTTTGCCATTTTCTGCCAAAAAGTAGAAAGCGAATACTTTCTCGAAATAGCGCGATTTTGGTGCGAAGGGGCGCGTATTTCATTCCAAATAACATTCTGTTTCTTGTAATAAAGTAGTCATTTAAGTTGCTGCCGATGCCGGAGCTTTGGGCTACTTTGTGGTAAATAATTGACTTTGGAACGTAAAAGATTTTGTACCCGTTTTTTAAAAATCTTTGACTAAGGTCTGTGTCTTCGAAATAAGTGAAGTATCTTTTATCAAAACTGCCAACTTTTTTAAGAGCCTTGGCATCAATGAGTATACAGGCTCCTGTGGCGAAAGCAATTCTTCGCACTTTATCGTACTGACCTGTGTCAACTTCATCGACGCCAACGTTAATTCCAAAAACATTGTCCCAGTCCATACTGCCTCCTGCACACCAGATTACTTTTCCTAGTTCCTCTTTTTTGTATCTGTCTTTGTGGAATTCATAACCTTTTGCGAAATAGATTTTGGGAGAAAAAATTGCTGCCTCTGGGTGTTTTTTGGCGACTTTAACGAATTCCACAATAAAGTTTTTGTCTACATCTGTGTCGTTATTTAGTAGCAAAATATAGTCAGATTTTTGCTTTAGAGCTTCGGCGATGCCTACATTATTGCCTTCTGAGAAGCCTAAATTGATTGGATTTTCAATAAGTTGTGTAGATCCCGCATCTAGTGCGGGATGACATTTTGCTCGAATAACTTTCAAACTGTCGTCAGTGGAACCGTTGTCGACAACAATAATTTTTAATTTAAAGCCTTTTATCTTTACCTTTGAAAGTGACTCAAGGCATTCTAGGGTATCCTTTTTACCGTTCCAGTTTAAAATTATTATGCTTACTTTCGGCATAATTTAATGAAGTTTGAATTTTCTTTTGAATCTTTGTGCAAGGCCTGCGCCTTCTTTAATTAAAGTGTCGGCTTGCCAATAATTTACTTCACCTTGTGCATCTTTCATTTGATGAATTACATGCTTAACACTTAATTCCTTTGGTTCAAACTTAGTTTCTTGCCAGATTTTAAGATAAACAACCAATTCGGAAAACCCCTGAAGGCTACAGATTGCCAAGCCATGGAGGCCGTCTTTGAAGCCTTCGCCTGCAAAATAACGGCTTACAAATTCTGCCGTCGGGCGTTTAATTATATCGTGCCAATTGAATTTATAGCCGTCTTTGATTTTTTCCTTAGCCTGAACAGTGGTGTAGCGATTGAGACGTGTTATGTATTGGTCGATGGTGCTGTAGTGGTTGTGTGTAATAGCATGATCTTCTGTGGCTTGAATGTCTCTCCCCTTGCCCTGAGTCAATGGAACGGAGTGGATTGTCTCCGCCCAACCAACTGAGCCTTTTTTAAAAAACCTGACATTGTAGTCTGGCCACCAACGAGCATGCTTGATCCAACGACCGAAGATTATATTTTTTCTTGGGAGGGCGAAGTAATCGGCAGATGGGTTTTCCACGATCTCATTGAGCTCCTTAACTAAGGTTTTTGGGAGAGTTTCGTCAGGATCAAGAATTAGGATCCACCCCGTCTTGGCTTTTTCAATGCCAAAATTTCTAGCGATTTCGACGTGCGAGACGCGCTTCAATGGGAAACGGTTGGCTTTGTGGGACTTGGCGATTGCCTCGAGTTCGTTTGAAGACGTCATATCTACCAAGATGATTTCTGCATCAAGCCCTTTAACTGAAGCCAGGCAATCGTTTATATAGACTAATTCCTCATCTACAACATTAATAATTAAGGATATCTTCGTCATCACTACAATTTTAGCATTTATAAACCGGTTTTGGAGTCAGGTAAGATAAGACCAACATTGCCGTAACTTATGTCTATTGCATCGTGAGACAGATACTTAGGAACCACAATCGTATATACGGGAGGGCTGGCTGGGCCCGATTTGGGTATAGTTTCGTAATAATAGAACAGGTACCTAAAACCATGTTGCCACCCAGGTAAGTAAATATATGAAACATAAAACTCTTGGTTATTTGACCTTCTAACAATTTCTTTGACTATCTGCTCCTTGTGGTAAAGATTTGCGAGAGTGGGGTTTTCTGAGTAGCTCTTCAATCTGCTTAGATTGTAGAAAACAATATTGGCAACTAAAAATACTAAGATAACTCTCCCAATTGGGTATCTATAGAGGATTGATGATGTGGCTGATATATAAAGAAGTGATATCGTGCTTAAAGCCAAGAAATAATTTTCTGATACCGGCATAGGAAGAAAGGTAAAGCTTAAGATAAAAATTGCATAAGTGAGAATGAGTAGTTTTTTATGTAAGCCTATTTGCCAAAAATTCACTTTATTGCGTATTAAGTAAGAAAGAGTTATTACAACCATAACTATAAAAAGACCTCTGGGAAGAAAATCGAAGTTGATTATTCTTGAAAGTTCACTTGTGTTATAAGTGAGGTGTTTCGTGAATTTAGATATTAATTTTACTGAGCTTGTGCTTGGTTCCATAAACAACTCTATAAGCCTTCGTGTCTGAAGAAAATTATTTTTTACTTCAAAAACTATTGTGGGAGTCATTGGTAGTGTAAGGAATACTAAGCTTTTAATAAGGACTTCCTTTTTAACTTTTAATATATGAAATGTTAATAAAAACAAAAAAATAAAATAAAATGGGAAGAGAATCGGGTAAAAACTGGGGTATAGTCCAAACAGAAATGTAAGAAGGTATAGATATTTTTGTTTTTTATGATGGATTATTTTCCATAGACAGAACCAAGTCAATAAGACTATCAACTCACAAAAATATGAAGGCACCATTGACCAATCGTGAATAAGTTCTTCAAAGAGGACACTTCTGAAAAGAGCTGCCAGGAGGCCAGCCGGGTAGTGAAACAGAGCGTTGCCTACATAGTAATATGCTGCGATTATAGCGATTGAAGAGATAACTGAGGCAATGAGCCCACCAATTGGATGCATATTGCTTAACACATAAAAAGGGGTTAGTAAGTAATAATAGTAAGGTCCCATAAAAATACCTCTAAAGGTCAATTCCTGACCAATAAGTCGGGTGTGGTTGTATTTTATTATTTCATCTACAATAAAGGAGGCTGACTCTTGATCAAAATCAAAGCCTGCCATCTTTGGAAGGTCACGAAACCTAAGAAATGCCGCGAAAAGAATGATCATTGAAAGCAAAAATAATTTATGATTTTTTTTAATTATTTTGAGCATGGAGAAGAAAATGAGGGGGATAGTGTATTTTGCTTTTGAGTTTTTCTAAATTTTTAACATTAAGCCCAGATTGTTTAACTAAATTGACCAACCTTTTTTCGTCTTCGAAATATATCCTTGGATAGTCAGAATAAGTAAGTTTCAACATTTTTACCATAAGGAGTTCTTCTAGATATAGTAGGCTATATACAAATGACTTTCTATTCCCATTAGTTACAATAATCAAGTCTCCTCCCCTTTTTAATATTTTTCGGGCATGCTTTAGAAATTCCAACTTTTGTTTGTTAGGAAGCAAATAAAGGACATCGACTACCACGATCGCGTCAAATTTGGTCTTGATATCTTTTATATATCCAACTTTAAAAGTAACGTTTTTATGTTTTTTGTGTTTTAAAGCTAGTGCAATTTTTTTGATAGAGGGGTCGATGCCCAATACCTTTCGCTTACCTGATTTCTGGGCAATGATAAAGGTGAAAACTCCGTGTCCACAGCCAACGTCCAATATATTGCCTGCTGTTGGCAAGTGTGCCTCGATTCTATCAAAGGGACACGTTAGTGATCTAATAAACTCGAAAATCATATTCCTTGAAAAGTTACTAGTTTCACCTTCGATTTATACAAGAAATTAATGAGCTTTTTTGATTGCAAAATTTTTGCTTCTTTTATTCTATTTGAATGAGAAGAGTATTTTAGCAGACGATCACTAAGCCCTTTTTCTGGCTCTGTATATTTATATCCAGGATGTGTGATTATCTCAATAACTTTTGCCTTCCTTTTAATGGCATCCCTAATCATACTTTTGATTACACCCACTGTTATACGATTTGTATAGAGTAATCCATATGTATAATCAACAGTTTTAAGTTTAAAGTTTTTCAATATCTTTTTATTTTTCCTCGAAAAATATTTCATTAATAGTAACTTAAAAATTCCTAAATTGGTAACCATACTTAAGAATTTGAGGGGATTTGATGGCATTACAAGTGGTTCGTTTATGTTTCTTAAATATTTAACTTTGTATTTTTGAGCAATCTTGCAAACAATGAAAAAGATACTTGGAATCATATGCACATGCCGTTCACTGTCAACATGATCAATATTAATTTTCTCTGATAACACTTGACTAAATTGAGAATCGATGTCTTTTTCAATGCTTTTTAAAAGTTTTTTGTTAAATGAACAAAGTAGGAGCTCAATGTAATTATAATTTTTTTTGTTTGGTCTATCGGTCAAGTTTATGTGAAGGCCAAAAGATAAATCATTTATTATCTCTGGGTAAAAATGACTGTCTGAGAAAAAGGATGTGCTTCTGACCACCCCTTTTTTGTAGCAGTCGATAATTGCTTTGTTGGTTGTGTTGCTTAAACCAAAATCATCCGCAGAGAAGACAATCTTCATTTCGTGACTCAAATATTTAACTTTTCATGTATTTGGTATAAGGGTCTATTTTTGATTTCTCTGAATATTGCTCCTATATATTCAGCAATTATTCCTAAATATAATATATTGAATCCTCCAAACATTATATTAAGCGAGACGATAGTTTCCCAACCTTCGACAATTGGACGATTGCTAAGTATAGCTATTGCTGTATCAAGGAAGATGTAAACACCAGAGCAGATTGAGATTACAAGGCCTATGATCCATCCTATGCGGAGTGGTGTTGCACTAAAGGATATAACCCCGTTTAGAAACGTTATAACTAAAGTTCTCGTGCTATAGTTTGATTTGCCGTGGATTCTGCTACCTACTTTATATGGAACAATGGCTTGCTTTTTTGCAAAAAGCGAAACCAGGCCTCGCAAAAATGGTTCTTTTTCGTCAACACTTTTAATATAACTAGCAACTGACTTGTCCATTAGTCTAAATTCTGAAACATAAGGTGGAATAATATTATTGGTAAGAACATCCCAAAGCTTATAGCCAATTTGTCTCATTAGTTTATGGAAGATTGATGCTGTTTTATCATCAATCTTCCGCCCGAGAACTAAGTCAAAGCCTTCTTCCCATCTCTTGATAAAAATTGGAATTATTTCTGGAGGGTGTTGAAAATCTGAATCCATAGTTATGACAGCGTCACCTCGAGAGTTATCCACACCAGCTTTAAGGGCTGCTTGTTGGCCAAAATTCCTATGAAATAAAACTCCTTTTATTTTTTTATTTTTGCTGCATAGCTCGCGAATTGATGCTACTGAGTTGTCACTGCTCCCATCATCAACAATAATGATCTCGTATTTATACTTTGTGGGTATTTTTTTGATTATGAGTTTTGTGAGAGGACTGAGATTTTTGGATTCATTGAAGCAAGGCAAGATTACAGAGATTGCTTTCATAATTTTTGATTTTAGCATATTTTAGCATATAAAAAATGCTACTATTTAGATAATCCCTAAGAAACATATATAATTTGTGTGTGAGAACGATTGTGCTTCCGGGATATTCACTTAAAAATAAAGATTGGGCATTGGCTGTGCAGGAGAATTTTAAGCACAAAAATGATATTGAGGTTTATATGTGGAAGCATTGGCAAAGTGGAAGCCCAGGCGATTTTTCTGCTGCAGGGGAAGCCTTGAATTTATTGGCTGCTATTGGACGCGACAAGGTTAATATTATTGCAAAATCAATTGGGACTCTTGTGGCAATGTATCTCATCGGCGAAGCCAAGGACAAAATTAATAAAATAGTTTTATGTGGAATTCCTCTAGGGGACATCACTCCTGACAGACAAGAGACTTATCGCGAGGCATTAACCAACTTCAAATCAAAAAACGTTTTGGTTATTCAAAATGAGCAAGATTCACATGGTAGTTATGCACGAGTGGAACAGCTTATACATTCAATAAATAAAGATATTAACGTAGAGATGGGACCAGGCAACACTCATGATTACCCTTATTTTGATGAGTTTAATAAGTTTTTGAAGAGTGGCTTGTTTTAAAAATCTTTAACTTTATAAATGTCCACTTCTTTATTTTCAAATAAACGTTCGATGCCCAACTGTGTTTCGCCGAGACGGGCGCGCTGGCCTTTTCTCCAATAGAAATATTTAATGTTATTTTTTGAAATAAATTCGCGGACATGAGATTCGTCCAAGGTGTTATAGAAATCCTCAGCTTCTTTGCGTCTTTCCTTCCAATCGTAACCCGTTATATCTAAATTAATTTCATCCTCTAAATAAGCATCTTTATTACTGAAGGCTGAAACATAAGCCGTTGAGACATAGTAGGCCAATGGCACAGGAGGATTATTGGATTCTTCCTTTGCTCGGCCTGGATCAAAAGGATGGGTCATAACAACACCGTCTGGTTGCTGCGAGAGAAAATTAAGTGCCTCGACTTCAGTTGCGGGAAGCATTGATGGAGGGCGGCTTGGTAAATAAACCTGACTTAGTGTGCCAATTGTAGTGGGGAGTGTTAGAAATAACATACCAAACATTAAAGGTTTTTTGAAAAACTGGTTTTGTTTTGCCTCAATAATTCTTGCAAATGCGATTCCGCTCAGGATACTCGCAAACATAAGAGTGTAGTAGAAAAACTGGATGGTGTTCCATGGTGTGCCTTTTTGTAAAAACAACATGGGAATTATTACTCCTGCGGCGATTATGCTTAGGATAAATATTTGCGTTTGGTCAATTTTTTTGTAGTTTTTAAACCAAGAAATTATTAGGAATATTGATAAAAATCTTGTGCCGAGATTGCCAAAGATAAATATTGAAAAAGCTACTGAGTATGCGAGGATTGTTTTAGGAAATAGCCAGCCCATGAGGCGATAGTTCATCATTGCTTCTCCAAAGCGGAGCCAGCCGACACGATCTGTTAAGTACATCATTGTTTCTAGGAACCAAAAGGGTTTCCAAACAAGAAGGTTGCCTGAGGATTTATTAAGTGGGAGAAATAATAAAATGTTAGTCGCTGTGGACCACGCCGCTAACTTCGTAAGCTGGAGGGCAGGCGCGTTTGATGTTTTATGTATTTTCGCTCTAATTATTTCGTATGCGGATGTAACCCATAAGGCACCCAATACTAGCGCCCCGGCGTAGGCTTTGATTTGAATTAGGCTGCCGAAAATGATAATTAGAGTCACTGTGGACCACGCAGGTCGGGACAGGCGGGCAGGCGCAGATGATTTAACTATCAAATTTAGGCCAATTAAAATAATGAGAAAAGAGAGGGCGAAAGGGGGGTTTATAAGCGTAGATATTGATTGCTGGGACCAAAACATCGATTCTCCTCCAAGTTGACCATCTCGAAATAGCGTTACAATCCACCCAAAATTATCTCCAAAATACACAAAAAAAGTTGCCCAGAAGGCGTCACTTTTTGATTTTCGCCAAGCTAACACAAAGTTGTATGTGGCGATTCCAATTAATACAGACAGCAGCACTGGGATAACTTGAAAATAGAGATTTATTATGGGAATAAACGTCAGTTTGTTTAATAAAACCAGAAGAAGATCAAAACCGATGTGATAGTTTTTAAGTTGCTCCCCTGCAAACACAGGCATCCCAACGGAGCCTCTGGCGAGTGATTGCGAGAGCGCAATGTGCCAGATCCCATCGTGGCCGTTTGGCCCCCAAAAACCGAGTCCGTAATTATACACAAAGCCACTTTTGATCATGGTCAATGACCACGAAAGAGAGCCCAATAATATCAACAGAAATGCTTTATTGTTTTCCTGAAAAGCCCTTGTAAATTTTTTCAACATCTTCGAAAAATGAACGACCTGTGAGTGCAAAAATGCTAAGTGAGTAAAAGAGCCCCCCTATCCCGGTTAAAATTACAACCGATGAAAGATTAACAGGAAGTAGTGGTCTGAGTAGAAAAAGAGGAATTGCCATGCCAAATGTTGCCAAGCCGGTTTTGCCTGCTGCGTTCCACAGCGAGAAGTTTACCTGACGTTTGACAATGTAGATTGCAACGACGGAACTTAATCCAACTAAAGCATATGCAAGAGCTGCACCGTTAACTCCATAGGTTTTAGCAAGGCTCGGCACCAAAAGCCAAGTGAGACCTGCCCACATTACCATGAGTTTGAAAGTGGTCTTGATTTTGCCAATTGAATTTAGAAGGTTTGTAAGCTGAGTCGAAACTGCGGCCATTAAGGTATTTACACTAACAAGTGCAAGCGGAATAAGAGCTGGTTCCCATTTTTCATAGCGAGGGATAATTTGAATTATTATTGGAGCGATTAATACTAAACCAACTGTTGCTGGAAAAATGAGAAGTGTTAAAAAAAAGAGGGATTTTGTGACACTGCGCTCTAACTGGTCTTTCTCGTCTTGCATTCGGGAAAAAGCTGGGAATGTGACTTTGGTCACTTGGTCTAAAAGAAGCCGAAGGGGCATTTGTGCCCATTTTTGTGCCCAAAGAAGTATTCCCATTGATTGTAAACCAAGTATTCCACCCAAAATTATGACCATGCCATCATCCTTAAATACTGCAATGAGTGAGTTAATTTGATATGGGATGCCAAATTTTAAAAGATGTGATAATGAGTCTCTGGAAATTCCAAAAGTGGGCTTCCAAGGCTTGAAATAATAGAGCGAAACTAATCCAACAATACCTCTTGCCAAGACCCCCCAGGTAAAGCTCATAACTCCAGCTCCTGTGCTTGCAAAATAAATTAGTACTCCGTTATAGGCAAGGGTTTCGAGGATTTGAGAAGCTGCTAGTTTTTCGAATTTTAGTTCACGTTCGAGCAATACTGAGGGGATTGTTTTGAGTGAAGACATCAGGAATGATGCTCCAAGGGCATAAAGAAGATAAACGCCTTCCTTGGATAAGCCATAATGGTTTCTAATAAATGGGCTTAATATAATGAGAGCCAAAAGCAGGGTAAAAACGAGAATTTGTTGTGTTGTAAAAGTCGTTGCGAGATCTGTTCGGGTAATTTTATCTTTCTTTTGGATTAGTGATGCTGCGAGACCAATATCGGAAAAATAGACAAGGAAGTTAACGACTGCCGAAACAACAGCGAAAACTCCCCATTCTTCAAGTGAAAGAAAAGCTCCAAGGAGACCTTGAGCTAGAAGTGTAATACCAAAGAGAATTACATAACGGCCGGAAAGTGCTGCTACACCTTTGATTGCACGAGATTTAACGGTCTCCAAAGAGATTTCTGCTGTTGGATCTAAGTGTTCTTCTGTGTGAAGCTCCGGCACAAGATAATTTTACCACGGACATTGCTATAATTTGCTACATGCTTAAGAAAATATCTCTATTTCTAATTTTGATTTTTTGGCCACTGAGCTTTTTCCTTGCAAACACGCGTGCAGATTTTATTCATCACATAATACCAGCGTCTTTAATAGCACTTGGTATTTTTATTTCCGAAGTTTTTATTCTTCCAATTGGGATTATCGAACCAAAATTGTCACTCTTACCCCTTATTTATTTCTTTTTGTTTTTTTTGAAAGCCACGACGCGACTAAACCTAGTGTTACTCACGGTGAGTTTACTGATTTTTGGAGTAAATTTCCGCGAGTTTAAAGCGCAGAGCAATTTAAATATAACTCACGAAGAGCAGCAACTGCTGATACGTGAGCAGCAGCTTTATCCTACTATTTTAACGGCAAGAATATTCCAAAACAAAGCCCGAGTAGTGCAGGAAAAAGTGTTTTCAAATTTTTTCGTTCTGACTGACCCTAGTAATTATTTTTTCGCGTTTCACCCAAGGGAAGTAAACGTTGACAATCAGAATTTAAAAAAGTTTCCAATGCTTGCATTGCCCTTGGTACTTACAGGATTTTATTTTAGTAAAAATATAAAAATTAAAAAATATTTAATTAGTATTTTTGTTGCTTCAATAGTCAATTTATCGCTATTAAATCGTTTTGATAGACATGACATTGTTTTGTGGATTCCGATATTTCTTGTTGTTTGGCATGGAATAAAACAGTTTGAAAAAAAGGGTTGGTTTCCTATTTTTATGCTTTTTTTTGTTGCAGTAAGCTGTTGGGAGCTATTAAGAGTTGTTTATGCGTAATTTAATAAGATTTAAGGTGGCTGTCGTCTTTGGAATAAGCATATTGATTGCTGTTGCTACTCGGTTCTTTATGCTGGGAGATGCTCCTGCGGGAATTTATGTAGATGAGGCAGCACAGGGATGGAATGCGTATTCGATCCTACTTACTGGACGTGATGAATTTGGAAAATCTTTTCCAATTGTTTTCCGATCATTTATCGATTTTAAAACTCCAGTTTACATATACCTCTTGGTTCCACTCATAGCAATATTTGATTTAACAATATTTACTGTTCGGTTACCATCATTCATATTCAGTCTTCTTACTATTCCTTTTTTATATTTACTAATTCGGGATTTTTCTCCAAAGAAAATCGGTGTGACATTAGGACTTGTGACTGTTTTTCTTCTGTCTTTTTCACCCTGGCATGTTCTTTTTGGAAGAACAGATTTTGAAACCAATGTTGCACTCTTCTTTTTGATTTCTGGTTTTTACTTTTTTTATAGAGCTTTATCTAAACCAAAATGGTTCTCTGTTGCTGCAATTCTCCTTGGGGTTGCAGTCCCTGCATATCATTCGCAAAGAGTGATAACACCACTACTCTTGATGGTCTTATCTTTAAGGTATAGAAAACAAATCTTCAATCAAAAAGGCAAGAGCTATCTGATTGCTGCGTTAATATTAGGTGTACTTGTTTCCTTGCCAACAATTTATGTTATGGCTACACCTGGATTTTTAGCCCGAGCTTCAGGCCTTAATATTATTTCAGCGGGCACCCCTTATGGATACATTTCTGATGTCGACGGGTTGATCGGTGCAATTGTAAATTTTAAGTATTTATTGTGGTTTCAGGAATTTTTTTCGCTTTATATTGCTTATCTGACACCTAGAAATATGTTTAACCTTGGTGATTTTGGCCCGAGGAGCTCTTTTCCTGACATAGCAACTTATTTTGTTTGGCAATTGCCTTTTTATGTTTACGGACTTTACATTTTAGTTAAAGAAAAGTCATTAGGAGAGTTAAGGATTTTTACGATTGCTTTTTTATTGATTGGTCCAATCCCAGCTGCCTTGACTCGTGATCCGTATGCCTCAATCCGGGCACTTCCACTTGTCATACCTCAGTTGATAGTTATTGCTTTAGGGATGATTTATCTTTATAAATACTTTCGACTCAGCCGGTTTAGTTTGGTGATTCATTTATTTGGAATTGCTGTTGTTATTTATTCGTTAGCTAAATTGTGGAGCAGTGCAATTATTCTTAATGAGCACTACAGAGGTTACTATTGGGATTATGGATGGGAGCAGGTGGTTCAAGTTATAAAAAGTTTTGATGATGAACTTCCTATTGTTATTGATAACAACAGATTTGAACCATATGCCCAGATTCTGCTTTTCTTAAAACATGACCCTGCAACTTATCAGAGAGACAATTTTGAAGTGCATCCGGATCAATATTACACAAGCATGAGTAGAGTACGGGATAAAAAAATTGGAAAGATCACAACCAGGGAAATTAATTGGGGGCGCGATTTGATGGTCGAGCAGTATTTAATTGGAGACGAACTGGCAATTTCAAAAGGCCAAATAGCTGAGCATCAATTACATTTAATAAGAGAGGTCTTGTATCCAAATGGTGATGTTGCCTATAGAATTGTAAAGACTAACTAACTTTCTTTTTTTGCTTCAATTCTACAACTGAACCCAAAACCAGAAGCCAGGAGAGGGTGCTTACCACATTGCCAATAGTCCGAGGCGGGGTGCTTTTTAGGTTTATTTCAACTGTATGCTCACCTTTGGGAGCGTCAAAGTAGATTCGACCCCATTGTTCATCTTCTGACACATAGTCATTGACCAAAACTCCATCGACGCGGACTTGCCAGTCTGGGAATTGGAGGATTCCTAATCTTATCATTGAATCTTCGGCTAGATCTAGTTTTACAATGCCCCAGTCAGTGCCTTGTATAGCCGTTGTTACAACGCCCTCCCCTTTTACAATCTCTGCTAAGTGAACTTGTGGTGCTTTTGGTGCGGTTTTCGCGGTATTGGGTAAGTAATCATATATTCCAGCTGTTTGTTGTAGATCCCAAGCTGCGGCGGTGAATTTTTGATTGTCTGTGAGGGGTCCAAGCTTACCATGTTCAGGTTTAAAGTAGTTAAAGCTGTAACCGATGGCAAAAGCGATTAGGAGGGAGACTAGACCTGCTTTTAAAGCCTTTGGCGCGACAGATTCTATATATCCTACTGAAAAGCTTAACCCTAATATTGTTATTGTAAGGAACCTCCAGGGAAATTGAACAAATTCAAGAGGTTTAATAGCTTGCCAAATTGGAGTGGATTTGTTGTGGGTCATGAAGGTTGCAAAGCCACCGATTAGTAACATGTAGATGGTAGGAAGTAGAACGGGATCGATTTTTTTAGCTTTATATAGCCGGAGAAGGATAAAGATACCAACAAGAACTGCTGTTCCCCATAACGGCCAGCCGATTTGGAACGGCATGCCATCATCTGTTGTGTTCCAAACTGATGGGCCATAGCCCCAGAATCTTGAAGTAAAAAGCTGGGGTATGCTAACAAAATGTGCTGTATATTCATAATAGCCTTTGACCAGAGTATTGGTTTGCACAATACCCTTTTCCATAAATACTGGCAGAGTAAAAAAAGCTGCCAAGCCAAACGACCAAATTCCTGCAAGCGCGAGTTGGGGGATTTTGTTCCAATTTTTTGTCACAAACATCCAAAGCATGAGCCAGAGCGCAAAAACTGGACCGAAGATGAGAACCATAAGATTGTGCGACGTAAATAGGGCGAACCAGGATAGGGAAAGGACAAGGATCCAATAATGGTTGTTTTTCTTCTCGATAATTAATCTGTAACCCGACCATAATATGAGTGGAAACCACATCAGTCCCCACGATTCGTTCATAGCTCCTCTGACGTAAACATCGACTGCGTGGTAGGGAGCCCAAATATAAAACACAGCCGAAAGTGTACCTGCGATGCGGCCAAAAAATTCTTTAGCCAGCATATACATTGTTAAGCCGGAAACTACAAAGGATAAAATAAATAATATTTTAGCTGTATCTGTGAAAGCGAAGCCCAGTAGCCTTATCCCCTGTCCAACCAAATAGGGGAGAGGCGGGTAATAATTAAACAATGGGTAGCCAAAACCGTAGCCCATATCAGGTACCCAACGGCATGGAATCTGGAGATCCAAAAAGCACTTCTCCATCTCAAGTTGGCGCATCATTTGGAGATCATCATGCATGTTGAAGTATCCCTCCCCCATCAGTCCCCTTCCGGCTAGAAGAGCTGCGACGATAACTGTTAATATTGGCCAGAAGTCTGGACGTGTGTAGAGTTTTAAGAGATCAAACAGTCTTTTCATAAATAAGATATTAACACATAATAGGGGTTACTCTTCTCCTTTAACTTCCAGGAGATATAAATAATCATATGGGCCATGATGTATTTGCTCTCTCATGCCCATTGGTCGATTAGCTTTTTTGTATTTCTCTATAACATTAAAGCCGTTGGCGTTGATGATCTTTTCCTCACATGCTACGTCTTTGTAGTCAAGACCGGCTGAGCAGTTTTGAAAGCCTATGAAGTCGAGTCGGGATGAGTTTGCTAACAAATAAGTTTTGTTGCCTGCGTCTTTTGATTCGGCCAGGCTTGGGTGAATACCATTTATACCAAGACCGACTCCGATGACTGTTACACCGGTCAGGTTTTGCGTGTAAATTTGAAGTCCGTCGGGGAGTGTGCCGAAATAGCCTTCTGTGCCGACAACTATATGGGTATCTGGAAATTTAGTACTTTCTGAAATTAAAAAATCTGCAGCTTCTTTTATGCCTGTGCCGGCTGTCCACTCCTCCAGATACCCTGAACGTTCACTACGCGGAAGTATCGCCTCTTCTTTATTTGTGAATAATGTGTAGTGGAAAGCTAACGCTTGCAGAGCCACCATAAGTACAAAGAGTGGAAAGAGATACTTCCTGACGTAGCTTTTTTTAGCAAATGTGCGGAATGTTAAAGTTGCGGTTCCCGCCAATATCAGCAGGTAAGGGATTGAAAAAAGGATATAACGTGCTGTAAAAACTTTTGCAAATTCCGACTGTATTGCAATAGGGGCAATCCCCCAAAGCAGTAAAAGAAATGTTTGTCTCCAATATTTTTTGAAATTTTCAATAAAGCCAAAAACTGCAAGGAATATTATTGTGCTTGGGCCAAGCATTTGTATCCATTCCAACCCTCTGTCAAAATGCGGCATGAATGGGTCTCTCGGATTTTCCCAAATATGACTAATTGGAAACACATAGTCGTTATTTCGTAAACTAATCATATGGAAATTGGGGCCAAGCCTTAGGATGTTATAAAACCCAAAGGCAAGCCCCCATGTAATGGCCCACAGACCAACTAGTTTAATTAAACGAAGTGGTCTATTTTTCTTTTTGTCCCAATCAAAAACTACTATTGTTGATGGCAAAAGTAATGCGAAAAACAATGCTGGAGACTTTGTGAGGGATGCGCCTCCAAGAGCGAAACCTGCTAGCATAGCTGTATCGAGCCTTTCATATTTGGCCGTAAGAATTGCAAAAAATAAAGTCCAAATTCCAAAGAAGGTGAGCGTGGAATCGGCAAGTGCCATCCGGTCAAAAAATACTGTGAATGGCGACATTGTATAGATAAAGCTGGAAAACAGGCTAACTCTTTTGTCATTGAACAAGACTTGCGCAATTGCAAAAACACCAACAATAGACCCGACACCAGCTGCGACTGATACAAGCCGACCGGCGATCAGGGGATCGTTAATGACACCAAGAGCTGGAATTATTGACCACATAAAAAGGGGCTGTTTGCCATCTGAAAGCGGAAGGAATCGGAGTGTGGACTCTGCCTTCATTACTTGAGCCCAACGGACATAAATTGCCTCATCTACAAAGACGGGAATTGTGTCGAGCTTGTAAGTTCGTAGAAATATTCCCAATCCAAGAATTAGCGGAGCAAAAATCAGAACTGATTTCCATTCATGGAGCAGCTTTTTAATTGGCATAATTAGATTTTATATTTTCCAAGTAGGGCGTTTTTGCGAACTTGCAACAGGCCGATGAGTCCCTGCCAGGAATCTTTCAGTGGGTTCACTCCGTGGCCTCCTCTATCTCCTGCGTCGTGCCAGTTAACAGGAACTTCGGCAACCTTAAAGCCGAGTTTTCTTGCGACATATAACACTTCCAGATCGAAACCAGCAGTTACGGCAGAGCCTTTTATGGACTGCTCTTTTGTGTAAACTAACATTCTTTGGAATATAGTTTGAGTGGCTTTTCTTGAGAATCCTTTGAAGCCACATTGGGTGTCTCTAAAAGGCAGCCGAAGTATTAAGAATCGTAAAACCGTAAAGCCGTATGCCATAAGTTTTCTTACGATTGGAGCACCTTTTCTGCCTGACCTACTACCTATTGCGATGTCATAGCCTGCGTCAAGTTTTGGGAGAAGGTGTTCGAGCTCCTCAATTGGCGTTGCCATATCCATATCAATAAATACAATATTTTTCCCGCTCCCTTTGAGCATCCCTGCAATTACAGTGCCTGCCTTACCTCGGTGGGGTTCCTTTAAAAGGGTAAAGTTTTTATGACGGCTTGCGAACTTGCCAACTTCTACCGACGTTGTGTCAGTCGAACCATCGTCAACGACAAGTACCTCCCATGTGTAATCTTGCTTGTGCAAGTATTCGTAGACATCTTCAAGTACGCCTTTCTTGAGGTTATTTATTTCATTAAACGCAGGAATTACTACGGTTAAATAAATGCTTTTTTTCATTGCTTAATTAGTATACCCGAAAAGTGGATCGGTGAGGTTAGAATTGTCACCACTGCAAGAATTTGCCACTCCATCCTTTGTGTAGCGATCGTAATCAGGATAAATAAGTCCCAAAGCACCAAAACTCTTATCAATGCTATCGACCAAGCTGTGAGGAAAGACTATTGAGTAAACTGGTGCCAAAGACTTAGGAGAGTTAACATGAAGATCCTGTAGCCAGAAAAAATATCTATAACCAAGATCGCGGCCGGGGCTTACAATATAACTGGCTGCGACGCAGGGGTAACCTCGCTCTCTGGAATCTCTGGCAATTTCTGCAACAATAGCTTTTCGCTCTATATAGCCGCTTTTGTTTATTGGTAGCTTAATAAACCTATTTATGTTTAGGCTAATAAATATTGCAAGGATTAGTACACCAAAATTTTTGTATCTGGAAGAAATTATCCAATTAACTAGCAGACTTAGAAGCAAAGTCCAAACTACGTTAATGCTATTAAGGTAGTATTCGGAGATTATTATTGAGTTAAAGGTTAAAAATACTACAAATAATGACACCCAGAGTGCAAGTAATAGTGCTAATTTTTTGTTTATTTTTTTAAAGAAGGCCAGGCCAGCAAATAATATGGCGGGTAGCAAATAATGATATTTTTCAGGTAGATCAATAACTGATCCCCATAGCAAGTTTTTAATATTTGCGTTAACTAGCTGGGCTACTCGATATATTTTTTCTGAGGGTGCTTGGACTGACCCTCCAGTTGAATTACCAGCTAAGGAGCTTATTATTGCGTGGCTTTGAAGGAAATTGTGGCGAAGCTCAAAAAGTATTAACGGGGCGGATAACAGCAAGAAAAGTGAAAGGGACAATATTGCAGTTTTGGGCTTTGGTAGCTTTTTACTTAAAATAATTGCTAAAACTGCAACTGGCGTGAGAAGGGCCAAGCCCATATTAATGTGCCAGATTAAACCAACAAGCACTCCAAGGAGTGGAAGGCCGAATTTAAATTTTCCTTTAAGTAGAAGGTGGAGGTCATATAAAAACCAAATTGACCAGAGCATAACTGGAGTTGTTGGTACCACTTCGCGATCTGTGAGGACTGTAGAAAAACTAGTAGCATAGATTGCAGCTGCAATCAGTCCAGTTTTTTCATCGAACACGTTTTTAAAAACATAATAGAAACTATAAATTGTGATCAAGCCGATTAATGTAACAAAAATAACTCCACCAATTGGATCCATATTTGTAATCAAGTAAAAAGGAATAATTACGTAATAAAATAGCGGACCTATAAAAACTCCCAGTTGAGACGTTTGTTGACCAATTAGCCGGAGGTTGTGATTAACTACGATATCTTTAACAAACCAGCCAATAAGATCCTGATCATGACCATATTGGAAGAGCTCCATTGGGTTGTAGGTACGAAGGAGGAGACCAAGAAGTAAAATGGTAAACAAACTTCGTTTTTTAAAAAGTAATTTCAACATCTAGATTCTGTGTCTTCTTTGAACAGTGATACCACCGAAACTTTTTTCGTATTCCACTTCTCCTATCCCCTTTTGCCTTGCCATCCACACTTCCAATCTCTCAGGATGTGGAGGGTCAACTTCGTAGAGCGTATATAGTAGATCGACATGATCTGAGATTAAGCCATTATGGTCTTGTTCATACCATGCAAACAAATAGTCATAAGCATGTGGGATAACCGGCGGAACATAAACGTCAGTATTAAAATTCTCCCCCTTGGCATCTTTGTACACCCAATCGAGAGCTTCTTTTTGATTACCAAAAGCAATGGTGTGGGGACCATCCAATCCATCGTTGATGCGACTCCAAGTAATTGGGACGTTGTTGTTTAAAAAAATATAGAGAAAGTAAAGTACTAGTACCTTTCCCAAATAAAATCGCCAGACTGTGGCTAGCGTTATTCCAAAAAGTAAGATGAAAATTAAATAGTAGCCTGTCATGTAATAGTCATAAATATTGCCTTCATTGCCTTGGAAAAATAAAAGTCCGATCATTGGAGACCCCAGCGTTAACATAAGAATTTTATTGCCGGATTTTTTCCAGATTTCCTTGAAATTAAACAAAAAAATTGTGGTTATTCCGGAGAGTAGCCACCATTCATAAGTTCTGACTGAATGAAATATTTTGTTTTTGAAGACGTCGTAGTAAAAGTTGGTGCGAACTTTGAGAACTTCTGTGAAAGTTAATTTGAAAGTTTCTTCGCCAAAAAGAAAACCCACTAGGTTGTTTCTCAAAATTCCCTCGTGACGGAGATCAAAAATTATAAGTGGTGAGGCTGTTGCCAGAAATGCAAGCCCTGCAAAAATAATCGTTTTCATTGTTAAGGTACTCCTTTGCCAAAGGGCGAAAATGGCAAGGGCAGGAAGGTAGAAAAATTCGCCGGAGGAGCCGAAATGGAATAACGATACACCTGCAATAAATCCCAAGCCCACCCATAGCCACCCTAAGAAGTATTTATTTTTATTTATACTTTGGGATTTGTTGCTTATCAGGTACATAAAAAAAATCAGCAACATGGATAAAAGCATCATGGGGGTGGGATTACTGAGCCAGCGGCTGGCGATTGTGATATTAAAAGAAAAGCTTGCAACCGTTGCTGCCAATAGGCCGGCGACGCGAGAGTGGAATTTAAAACCCAGATAATACATCAAAAGATTTGCGAGAATCGTTGTGAAAGATAAAAATATAGATGGCCAGATTGGGTCTCCTCCGCCGAGAAAATAAAATGGGGCAATTAAATAATAATAAAGTGGGCCTCTGAATATTCCGGCGATGCCAGTAGTCGGGCCGATGAGGAAGAATTTTCCATTGTGAATGAGGTTCCAGACGACCATGGCATCACGACCTTGATCAAAGTAAAAACCAAGAACTTGGTCGATGCGGTAGACACGAAGGAAAAATCCTACTAATAAAATAATTGATAAAAGAATATAAACAAGCTTGTTGTTTAGGATTTCTGATTTAAGATTTTTTGTGTTATTGATTGGCATATTTTTTGGCTGTTTCTAAAACCAAACTAACTGCTTCGTCGAAACTTTTACCGATGATTTCTGCGCCTGACGCGGCTTTGTGGCCGCCCCCGCCTAGCTCGACTGCGATTTTTGATGTGTCAAAATCGGTGCGAGCCCTGAGTGATAAGTCTAGTTTTCCTATTTGGGATTCTATCAATATAAATCCGAAATTTGTGTCTCTGATGCTTGCGAAAAACATATTCGCAGTGATTGAAGATGTTTTTTGTGGAGGTTCTATTTTTGCATAGTCAACGTAGCTTACAGCGCTCCATGCGAATTTATGTTCATGCTCAACTCTTAGATTGGTTAGGACTAGACCCCAAAATTGCAGCATTTTTTCATCTAAATTGTTGAAAATATTGAAAATAATTTCGTTCTTGTTAGCTCCGAGATCTATTAACTCTCCTGCAATTTTCAGTGTAGTCGCCGTTACTTCAGGGTAACGAAACGCACCAGTATCGCCAATAACTCCGGTTAGCAAAGCATTTGCTTGAGACTTTGTTAGTTCGCTACCCCAGTCTTCCAAAACCCCATAAACTACTTCTGCGGCTGAGCTTATATCTGGCATTACTAAATTAATTGCTCCGTATTTTGTATTAGTTTCGTGGTGGTCAATTACAACTGTTTTGATTGGAGGGGCAAAATCTTGCACATCTGTAACTTGATCCCAACTTGAAGAGTCAATTGCTATCAAGAGATCATAGTCTGTAAAATTAAATTCTTCGAATTTGACGTACTTTATTTGATTGAAGTGGTCTAAAAATGCATAGTTTATAAAATCTTCGCTTGGACAAATTATTTCGACAGTGTTCCCAAGTTTTAACAACTCTTCATACATTGCTAGAGCAGAGCCGAAGGAATCTGGATCTGGACTCCTGTGGCAGTTGACCAAGATTTTATTGGCTTTTTTGATTTCTTCGAGAATTAGTTGCGATTCGGGGTAGTTCATTGTGCCGGGACTAATTTGAAGATTGTGACGCCCATGACTTCCCAATCTTCTTCAATTTTGCTCCAGCCAAAGTTAGCAACTTCTGCCTTGGGACTATTCGTGGGATTACATTTCTCCATTGGCATTTCACAAACAACAAATAACTGATTGGTTCTCGTTGCTTTATAGTTTAGCGGGTCGATATCAACAACTCCCGCTTTGTCTCTTTCCAGAAAATACTGATATGCGTCTTCATAATTTCTCTCTGCTATTACAGCCAAATTAAATTTTTGACCGCTGGCTTCATTTTTTATTTTGTTTGCCACTTCGACAGACCTTTGGAGCTGTCTATTTGGTGGATACTGCAGTGGATTATCTAGCATGTTGAAGTAAACAAGAAAAACCATGGCAGTTGAGACAAGCCAGAGTCCGCGTATTTTCGCGCGCGTGATAAGAGTCTGAGCAACACCTGCGAAAAGCAAAAATGGTGCTGGAAAAAAGAATCCATAGTAATGATCGTAGATGTGCTGTTTGTAAACTCCAAGACCAACTAAACTAACTCCGAGCCAAATAAAAATAAGGATGAGTGCTTTCAATGATCGGTCCTGCAACTTAAATCTTTCTGATTTAATTAATAAAAGTAGTGAGGCTACCATACCAACGCTCACCCAAGAACCGAGCCATTCATTCCGACCAGCAAGAAGACGTGTGGCAACATCTTGCAGGAGAGGCCAGATGTTTGGTAGTGCACTCCAAGGACGCGCCGACACTGTAGTTTGGCGCTCTGTGAAGAAAAGTTTGATTGCATTGTAGTTAATAAAATTGTGTCGAAAGTCGAAAATAACCAAGGGAGACATAAGCAGTCCAAACAGGATTGCTCCGTATATTGTATATCGTATATGGTATTTAGGATTGATTTTTCCTTGTCTTAATTTATAAAAAGTCAGTATCCAGAAAATACCAAGTGTGGGGATCAATAATAAGCCGAGGTAGTGGGACTGGAGGACAAATGCGATGCAAACACCAATGACTATCAGCCACTTTGATTCTTGGTTTTGCCAAACTCGCCATATTGAATAAATTGAAAGCAATGCAAAGAAAGGCATTATATTGGGATTCCATGAAGCGCGACTATAAATGATTACTGTGGGGGCGATTGCATAAAGTATTGCCGCTGCCTTTGCCCCTTCTCTTCCAAACCACTCGCGAGAAACAAGCCATACAAGAAATACAGTGGCGACACCAACTAACGCAATTAAAATTGATGGACCGATAGGTGAGAAATTGGCAAACAATAGACTTGGGGCAATAAAGTAGTAGTAGAGTGGGCCCAGATACATATTACCAATTGAAGTGCCTGGTCCAATCAATATTGGGTCGGCTTTTGTTAGGAGTCTCCAGACGATAATGGCATCGCGGCCTTCGTCTCCCAGAAATGTCATATATTCACCGATTCTGTAGAGGCGCAGGAATGATGCTAGTAGCAATATTGCAACTAGAATATAAAATTCTGTTTTATTTTGGCTGATCCAAGTTTTGATGTTTTTCATCTTAGCTTTTTCCACAATTGAGCAAGATCCACAAAGCTTTTTATTATTACATTGAGATTTGACCCGGTACCACTCCCTTCAACTCGTGGGTAATGTGTGATTCCAACTTCGACAATTTTGAAATTCGCTTTTTTGGCTTTGATTAGAAACTCGCTACTAATAAATGCTCCTCGTTCACTTTCGAGTGGATCAATTGTGTCGATTACTTTTCTATTAATTAATTTAAAAGCACAGTCGATATCCTTTACTTTTAATCCAAAGGCTAAATAGACGACTAGCTCCCAGAAAAAAGTATTTATTTTTCTATAAAACGGAACTTGCCTATTTTTATAGTATCCAATGACAAGGTCTGCATTTGAATTTTGCTGAACTTTTATAAATTCGACAATTTCACTAAAATCGAATTGGCCGTCAGCATCGGTGAAGGCAACCCATTCGTACTTCGATTTATAAAATCCTGACTTCAAGGCTGCGCCATAGCCACGATTTATTGGATGGTCAATGAGGCGAATTCTTTTGTCTTTTTTTGCAAGCTTTAGTGCCACTTCCTTCGTCTTGTCCTTGGAGCCATCATTAACGACAATCACTTCCCATCTCTTGGCAACTGATGGAAGCACCTTGATTGCCTTCTCTACAGTATTTGTAATATTTCTTTCTTCGTTATATGAGGGAAAGAAGACTGAGAGTTCTGAAAGGGTTTTCATGACTAATTTACCCCAAAGTCTAGCACAAAAATTGTTGCGCGTGCTAACATATTAGGATGCGTACCAGACTTTCTCACTTTTTGAAGATAGTTGTCATATCATTGATACCAACACTTTTGGTTTGGCTTCCGTTTATTTTAAGGCTACCTGAATTCTGGAACATACCCCTACCCACAGGAGGAATGCAGGTAATTGCGGCGAACTATGATGGACCACTTTACATAGTGGTAGCAAAAAGTTTTTATAGTATTGAGTACATCAAAGCTAATTTTTCGTTTCCACTTCCCGTGGAATATTATGCCGCCCATTTTCCACTTTATCCCGCGCTAATTTCAGTGTTTGGAGACGTTCTGCACCTCGGCTTTGGAGATGTTTTTGGTTTCCCTTGGGCCATGTTACTTGTCACTGTATTAAGCTCAATCCTCTGTGTTTATTACTTCAGCAAGTATATTGCAGATTATGTTTCTCCCAGCGAGGTTATATTTGTGGCGATTGTTTTTGCGCTGTTCCCCGCTCGGTGGCTAATTGCTAGATCAACGGGGACTCCGGAGCCATTATTTATGGCTGGGATACTTGCTTCAATTTACCACTTTAACAAAAAACAATATATGAGGGCTGGCGTTTGGGGAGCAATTGCTCAATTAACAAAATCTCCTGGAATTTTGTTGTTTATCGGTTATGGGCTGTATTTACTACTGCCTAAATTACAGAGGGCCGCTACCACTTCGCCAAGCGAGTGGATTAGAACATTAGAATGGAGATCCTACCCGCTTCTTCTCATTCCACTATCACTTCTTGGCGTGTTTATGTTTTATGGAGTTCGGATGGGAGACTACTTCGCTTATTTTCATTCGGGGGACAATATCCATCTCCTCTTCCCACCTTTCCAGATTTTTGATTATAGCCAACCTTGGGTAGGTACTCATTGGCTAGAGGAGATTGTCTTTGTTTATTTGCTTGCCGGACTTGGAACTCTCTATATGTTTAAAAAAGATATGGGCGCAGCTGCTTGGTTTTCCGCCGTTTTTCTAGTGTCAATAATTTTTGTTTCGCATCGGGACATTGTTCGTTACTCACTTCCTATCTTGCCGTTTCTTCTTGCTTCTTATTCGAACGTTATTACATCAAAGGAATTTAAGTATGTTTTCGTCGCTTTGATTCTGCCTATTTATCTCTTTTCGCTTTCTTATATATCAAACAATGTAATGCCTATTTCTGACTGGGGACCGCTTCTGTAGCAACAGCAAGGAGGGCGTGATTTAAGGAAGATGTAATAATCTGGGGGTCCTCTGCAGTTTGCCCAAACATTTGCTTACAATATGCTGCAACTATTTCAGGAACACTTACACGGAAATTGATTGGGCTTTGCCTCACAATATCATCAACATGAACAAACCTGTGGTTCTTGACATTATAACTACTGAGAGTCGACGTATCGAAGTCACTAGGTAATTCAATATGAAAAATGTTGATCTCTACATCCAAAAGATGAAAGTGAAGTATGGGGCTAATCGATTTTGGTACTAATTTCTTTGCGAGGGAACCTTTTGTTGTCAATTTTTTTCCAAGAGTTAAATGAGTTGAAAACTCCTGCTGAAGGACCCTCAGGGCCTTGGTTCTCATGTCTTCCTTTCTGTTGGCGAAGCTAAATGGGATTGTTGAGCTGCCTGATACCTTTCCAGTCCCAGCACGACTTTCGAGTTCGTCCACTATTAAGACTCTTTCTGGCTGGCCACTTTTTGTAATAATTACTCCTGCGGCTTCAAGACGGACAACTTTTTCCATCAGATTGTTGTAGATTCTGTGGATAGTGGCGATGGAGGCCGACTCCTGAAAAGTGAGTGGCATTGATTTGTAAAGTTTTTCGATTGGAATAGCTGGTTCCAAAGCCTTTTGAGTAAAGAAGTAAAGTGTCTTTGCTAAACTTACTTTTCGCCTACCAACTTTCTTAATTATGCCAAATTGTTTAATTTTTCGATGATAGTCGGCAACGGACACGGGAAAGTGACCTTGATAACTATTTATCGCTTCTTCTACTGAGCCAAACTTCAAATACCTATCGGCCAGCCAGTCATTAGAAAACGCTTCAAAATTTGGCGATGAGAATCCTTCACTCATGTTTATGTGTGAATTTTAGTGTAATTTCGTGAAACTATCAAAAAGTATCAAATATTCCGATAGTAATTGAGGTTATTACTAGATTATCCTATTGGGATATGAGTTGTGAGCGCGGTGGAACCGAACGATGTGTAATGAACTGGAGAATGCAAGATTCACTGAGACCCACTAGTGAGTGGGTGACTAATAAATCTGGAGAACAAGAATTAGGTTTTACATTGGAAGTGCGTGATATACCTACTAGAGCAGTTAAGATTTATAGATTTGAGCCAGAAGAAAAGGTTATAGAGTTTGCAGCTGTTGGGGCGGGATTGCCCACCTCAACAGCTGCGGCTGATTAAATTACTAACTAGGATTAAACACCACGTCTATTTGGTGGGTTTGGCTGTTATTGCCCATGATATCCATCATAGTAGTGAAGAACAAAAGGTACCTTCCTCCAAACCTAACCCTAAAGGCTTGTTTGTCCGCAGTACGATCGTTGGGTTGAAAGTACTCTTCGGTAGGAGTGTACATTATTACCATAATGGTACCTGGCCCTCCTGTTTTGGTCACATAAATGGTATCATTGGCATTGAGATCCAATGCTACCGTATAGACTGGTTTGTCGGCGCTCAGGCTGAATTCGCTAGAGAAACTCTTTGACTTTGCTTCAATAACTGATATGACCAGTCGGGAGCTATCGTCTGAGTTTTGCCTGAGGACTTTAATGTAATATCGCCCATCGTAATTTACATTAAAGTCTGGTAGTTGGACGAGGCTGAGGTTTTTTCCTTCGGCATCTAAAAAGGTTAGACCGTCCGCCTCTGTTGAGACTAATAACTCAGCCATTTGCTCGTCATAAAGACTTACAGATGGAATCGTTTCTTCGTCTAGCCTTACCCTGATCGCAAACAGCTCACCTACTTTTACATCGAGGGAGAACGTCATTTCGGTCTCCTCTGCTGGGAACTCAACTCTGTTTAAGAGTCCATAGTTTATATGCAAGGCTTTGAGCTTTGTCCCCGCTGAATTTACAGTTGCAGATCCTGATATTGGAGCGGCATTGGTCACTATTGGCTGGACTGCAAACAGCATTGCAATGACCAGTAACAATTTACGCATCGTGTCCTCCTTTCAAGGACCGTTGTAAAGGTACCCGAGCAGTACCTAGACCGTTTGGGGGATATTACTACAGGACTATGCAATATGCAATCGTCGAATTATTTTTTTTGTTTGCTGAAGATTTTTGGAGCGTGCCAGGTTTTCCAGATTACAACGTTATACATGAAGTAGTTATAGGGCAAGACCATGAATGCTACTACAAACGCCAATACGAGCCAGTCGAAACGCTCGCCGATTAAATATACCCCCAGTGGACCAAATATCGACTGAATTACAAGAGCACCGACTGAAGTAAGATTGAATTGAGCAAATTTGTAAATTGATTTTTTTAACCCACCTATTTTTGATTCCTTAAAGGTCCAGACATTGTTCAATACGTAGTTATTAATAATTGCGAGTTCTGTTGCATAGAGCCAAACAAAAACTTCTCTCAGGCCAAAACTTCTAAAAACTCTTAGGAATACAAAGTTGACAACGAATCCAAGAAATCCTACCGTCGCAAACTTTAAAAATTTCTGACTGGCTCTTAATCTTAGTAGCATAACAACTTTATAGGTTGATACCATCTCTGCCAAACTAAACTTCGATTTTTCCTTTGTCCTTTGCGCGAATTGAATCGGGACTTCTACGGTTTTCTTTGAAAGTTTTGCACTTTGGTAGAAAAGATCGACCTTGAAGGCGAAGCGGTGAAGCTCCATCAAGTTATCGAGATCAATTTGATCAAGAACACCTTTGACCCTTGTTAGCCTGAAGCCAGTTGTCACATCGTGAAGTTTGGGCAAAAACAATACAATTCTTGCATATAGATTACCGAAGTAGCTTATGGCTTTCCTGTAAACTGCCCACCCTTGCGGGATTGAGCCGCCTTTGATATATCGAGAGCCGATAACATAATCTGCCCCACCCTCAAAAGCTTCGACCATTGCTTTAACATGAACTGGGTTGTGTTGAAAGTCTGCGTCCATTTCTAGAGTTCCATCAACGTGCAGTTCTTTCATCGCGTGTTTCATTCCACGTACGTATGCCATCCCCAACCCTGCTTTTTGGCCAACTAAAAGGTGGAGATTTTTAAACTTCTTTTGCTTTTCTTTTACCACATCCCCTGTCCCATCGGGTGAGCTGTCATCTACAACTAGAAGGTGCATGTCGCTATTTTTTATTTTAGGAAATTCTTCGCCCATCAAAACGTCGATCATTTTTTTGATATTTTCTGCCTCGTTGTAGGTAGGCATTATTACGACTATTTTATTTTTATTCATTCAACCTTTATTCTATTGTAGTGTTTGGTTAATTGCCAATGTTTCAATTGTACTATTGAGGAAAAAGAGAATCATAATGAGTGTAAGCATGAACAGTAAGGTCTTCTTAAAACTGAATTTATAAACAGAGCCGAGGCCCAATGCAAATAAAACTAGACTATAAAGATGAATTGCTATGCCAACAATTGGCACCCAGCCCAAGAGGAGACTTGGCGCCCATGAGTAGACGTAAAGTCTGTATGTTCGATTGAATGTTGCTTTTTTGGTAAACACTTTTAATAAAAACAGGAGAAATCCCGCATAAACAAAGCTGCCTAGAAGCCCAAGGAGATAAGCAAACAATAGAAAGATAAGATTCTTAGGTATATCTTCAAGAGCCGCGAATTCATAACCCACTTGTGGGACCATTTTGGTTAAGAGGGGAAACAATAATAAGAGTCCTGTGATGCCAACTATATTGCCCGCGAGTGATGTGGTAGCAAAAAATGAAAAGGCACTCTTCTTACCTTTTTCCTTTGAGAGAGCCAGCATAAAACTTTTGGGGTGCAATAAAATGCTTTTATTTTTAGCTATAACATCAAAAATGTCGATTTCTAGGGTCATGGGTGTATTATGTATATTGCTATGAGTAAGTTTAGCAAGATTTTAACGTTTCTAAAACCAAGGCTTTCCTGGAAATACATATTAGTGTCTCTCGTGATTCTTGGGGTTTCTGGCTACGGAATAAAACAGTATGCTTTTCCCTCCACTGATGGGCTTGAGACTTCCGAGATAAAACGCGGGGAGGTCGAGGAGGTTTATGTGCTCACCGGGTCTGTAAAAGCTGATGAGTATGCACAGCTTACCTATCCCACATCTGGGAAAATTGCCTGGGTGGGAGTTTTGGTTGGTAATGAAGTTAAAAAGGGGCAGTATCTGGCAAAACTTGATACAACTACCCTCAATTCCACGTTTGAAACTGCAAAGTCTGCGCTCCGGGTTGCCGAGGCGGAATTGCAGAAGGTGCATGATGATGTTAAAAACCATGCGAGCGATGAAACTTATACTCAAAAAGATGCCAGAACAACTGCTGAGGGGGCAAAAGATCAGGCGTATGAGGCTTTTAAGGTGGCTGAATATAATTTGAAAAATTCGACATTAGTTGCACCTTTTGCCGGCATTGTGACTACTGTCACGAACCCTTTTGCCGGAGTTAACATTATTGCCACACAGACTCAGGTGGAACTTATTAATCCGACAACTATTTATTTTGAAGTACTGGCCGATCAAACTGAAGTTACTACTTTAAGCGTAGGGCAAAAGATGAGGATTGAACTGGATGCCGATTCTGATAAGGATCTTGCTGGTGTTATTGAGCATATTTCTTACTCTCCAAAGGCTGGTGAGGTTGGGACTGTGTATGCTGTTAAAATTAGATTTACTGATATTGCAGATGGCGGGATTACTCTCCGATATGGGATGACGGGGGACTCAGTACTTGTGCTTCAAGAGAAGGAAAATGTTTTGTATACGCCTCCCGATTTTATTAAGTCTGATGACAAGGGTGACTATTTATTGACAGGAAATAGAGGTCTCAAAAAATTATATGTTGAAGTTGGACTTGAGGGTGAGGAAAAGGTTGAGGTGAAAGGAGAGGGAATTGCCGAGGGACTCACTATATATGATTAGTCTCAAGAATGTTTCGAAAAATTACTATCTTGGGGATGCAGTTGTAAAAGCGGTTGATGACGTTTCAATTGAAATAAAGGAGAAAGAATATGTAAGTATCCTTGGGTCTTCGGGTTCTGGCAAATCTACACTTATGCACATGATAGGACTTCTGGATAAACCAACAAGCGGAAGAATTAACTTGTTTGATAAGGACGTTGCCAGGCTTGATGATAACGAGATTTCAAAACTCCGTTCGAAATACGTTGGGTTTGTTTTTCAACAATATAATCTCATAGAAAAATTAACTGTTATCGAGAATGTGCTTTTGCCAGTCATGTATGGGGAATTGAAGGATGGCACAACTCCAAGGAACAGGGCAATTGAAGTTTTAAATAGGTTGGGATTGAGTGAGAGAATTGATTTTTATCCGAACAAAATATCGGGAGGGCAACAACAAAGGGTTGCGATTGCGAGGGCACTCATAATGGAGCCAAAACTAATCCTTGCGGATGAACCAACAGGGAACCTCGATACAACCACAGGGAACGAAATAATGAAGCTTTTGGAGAAGCTGAACCATGAGCTTGGAGTTACTATCGTTATTGTTACTCACGAGCCTGACATTGCAAAACGTACTAGGAGACAAATTTATATGAGGGACGGGAAGGTTGTTAAGAAATATATTTAAATGCGGTATTTCGTATTTTTGGTAAAAAACTCGATTCTTGATTTTAAGCGTAATAAAGTCAGGACTTTTTTGACTTCACTTGGGATTATGATTGGTGTGTTTTCTGTTGTACTTTTAATTTCCCTCGGAATTGGACTTAAGAATTATTTAAAAGAACAATTTGAGAGCCTTGGAGCAAACCTTATTATTATTTTTCCTGGCCAAGGTTTTGGTGGCGAGGGAGGGTTTGGAGGGGGGTTTTCCAGTTTGGCTGGAGCCATACAATTTGATGAACGAGATTACAGATCACTCCAAAGGATAGATGCAGCAGACTATGTTGTACCTGGTTATTTAACGTCTATGCAACTCAAATCAGATGAGGAGGAGAAGTTTGGTTATGTGCAGGGAGTCAACGAGCAATTTTTTCCAGTTTTTGATAGTAAATTAATGGATGGAGAGTTCTTCACAAAGACTGATGTTTCTTCTGCAAGTAAAGTTGGTGTGATCGCTGAGGCAATTGCTACGGACCTTTTTGGCGATCCAGAAGATGCAGTCGGCAAAACAGTGCGGGCAAAGAGCTTGCGAATAAAGATTATTGGTGTTGTTGAAAACACAGGCGACCAGGAACAGGATCATAGCGTCTTTATTCCATATACAACTACCTTTAATACCTTGAATACAGATAAGACTTTTTTTGGCATGTTTATCGGTGTTAAGAGCGATGATGCGGTACAAGATGCAAAAAAACAGGCGGAGGAAATTCTACTTAAGCGATATGATGATGATCAATTTGCTGTGATTGAGCCGTCTGAAATACTAGACACTGTGTCTCAAGTTTTCGCGATTGTTAATGGGGTTTTAGTTGCAATCGGATCAATTTCATTACTCGTGGGGGGAATCGGAATTATGAATATAATGTACGCAAACGTTACTGAGCGTACAAAGGAGATAGGTATTCGGCGTGCAATTGGAGCTACTAAAAGCGATATACTTCTTCAATTTGTGGCGGAGAGCATGCTCCTTTCACTTTTGGGGGGAGTCTTGGGGTTGTTACTTGCCGTTATAATTGTGATTGCCGCACAACCATGGTTCCCACTTGGAATTAATATGCTATCTGTGGGCTTGGCAGTTGGTATCTCTAGCCTAATTGGAATTTTCTTTGGGGCATTCCCTGCTAGGCGGGCTGCTAACTTGACTCCAATTGAGGCGATTAGGTATGAGTAACAAACGTGAAGAATTGCTTGTAGCACTCGTTTTTCAAACGATTGTTGAGGCCATACGATACGAGTAATCTTGTTGATTAATAGTGTTAGAATGAGTGATGGATAAAAAACAAAAGAAAGAATTTTTAGATATCTTTACTGAGGCTTTTCATGAGGCGATTGTACCCTCTCTTGAGGCTAATAATGAAGTGTTGAGGGGAGAAATGAAGAGTATGAAAGATGAACTAAAGGGAGAGATAAGGAGTATGAAAGATGAACTAAAGGGAGAGATAAGGGAAAATCGAAAATCAATACGTAGAGTTGAACAGAGCGTTTTGAGCATTGAGGAACGATTCGACGAAAAAGACGGCAGGCATGAAAACTTGGAGAAGAGAGTTCGTGTGCTTGAGAATAGAATTTTGGTTAATTAATGTGATGGTCTAGGGCGAGGATGTTGCACTGCACATTGGTTTTGTGATAGCTTTAGTTTGACATGGAGCTTTTGGAAAGGTTGATGGAATTGAGTTTTTGGGAGAAGTTTGCTGACGCGCATGGTTCTTTGGCTATGTTTTCCTTGGTTTTGTATGGAGCGGCAATAGCTTTGTATTTTGCAGTTTTGAAAAATCGCGATCTTCTGGGTTGGTTCAAGAATACCCTACTCGCTTTGTTTACGGACCTGGTGATCCTTGATATTTTTGGGTTAAGTGTTTATGTACCTTACCGGGCAGCTGGGGGGCCGCGGACAATTCTTAAATCGTCTGAATCGACATCTTGGCTCCATGCAATAGTGTTTGAACACAAGGAGTTTTTGGCGTTTGCACCTCCGCTTCTTGTATTAACGGCACTTTTACTACTTTGGCGTACAGGAAAGGATTATGGTGAAAAGGAGTTTATTTATGCAAGAAGAGCGATCATTTTTTCGCTTGTGACGGCACTGGTTTTTACCCTTGTGGTCGCCGCCGAGGCAGTTCTTGTGACTAAAGTTGCGCCTGTTTCCTAAGATATCATGAAGAAGAATTTGATAAACAATTTACTGATAACGACTGGGTCGACTTTGACGTTTTTTTGGGTCATAAACCTTGTAAAGACTGCTAGTAAAGGGTTTGGCGATGCTCTGAATTTTTATCCACCAATTGGACCACTCCTTGGGGTCTATCTTTTAAGTTTGGGTGCCTTTGGATTGTTTATGTTTTTATTCAAACCTCTTAAGGTGAGCAGTACCGTGGCGTTTTGGTTTTATGTAACCGCGACAACTTTGTTCTTCTTTATGGTTTTCCCTCCAATTTTTGAGCCAATTGCACACGTTATTGGAGCGTGATTTTCTGTCTTCATCAAGGCTGTTTGTGTGAGTGATGGGTTTGGGCGTGATACAATACGGATTGCTCGTATGTAATTAGTCTGCTCGAGGAGGAGGGCGACATGAGTTGGATTTTCGAAGCAAGGGTCAAGGCTCTGCAAGTTAGTTGTGAATATATTACTCCCGAGCCGGTGGCTCGGGAGTTTTAGCTTAGCTTTTTTTTAGCCTCTGGGTCGCCTCTTGTATTGCTTTTAAAATTGTTTGGTCTCCATGAGAGAGTGCTCGATCAGGAGGTGATCCAATACTGCTCAATACTCTATTCTCAAATTGCACGATCTTGTCGCGATCAAAATATGATTGCAATCGGACTAAAGTGCCATCTCCAGACACCCGGTACATAGTATAATCTGGTTGCAGAAATACAATGAATGAGGGCATAAGGTACTCTCCTACTGGCTATTTGTACGAGCTATAGGGTATATTATATATTATAACTACCTAATGTCAACTAAAATTGTAAAATATACAAATTATGAAAATTGATATTTTGACACTTTTTCCTGAGATGTTCTCTGGGCCGTTTGATGAGTCGATTATTAAGCGGGCGAAGGATAAAAAAATCGTGGAAATTAATATTCATCAGCTGCGGGATTATGCAGTGGACAAACACAGGATGGTGGATGATCGGCCATTTGGCGGCGGGGTTGGGATGGTACTGAAAGTGGAACCTGTGTACAACGCTCTAAAAGCGTTAAAAGCCAAGATCCCGGATCAAGTCCGGGATGACAGCGGGCTTTCACGAACTATTTTGCTCACACCGCAGGGGCGAAAATTTACTCAAGAAAAAGCTAAAGAACTATCAAAATTAAAACATTTAATATTAATTTGTGGGAGGTATGAAGGGTTTGATGAGAGGATTCGAGAGCATTTAATTGATGAGGAAATTTCTATTGGAGATTATGTTTTGACTGGTGGGGAGCTGCCCGCAATGGTAATAGCAGAAACAGTTGCACGACTCGTGCCGGGGGTACTTGAAAAAGATGAGGCTACGGAGAAAGAATCATTTTCGGAGGGCAGCAATATTGAGTATCCTCAATATACAAGGCCGGAGGAATTTAATGGGTGGAAGGTGCCTGAGATTCTCCTTTCCGGCAACCATGCTGAGATTGAGAAGTGGAGAGTGACTGAGTCTGCAAAAAAGACGCGCTTGAGAGGTTGATCGACTAGTGTATTATGAATTTATGGATGAGGAAAAATTCTCAGAATTGTTTGCAAAGGCTTTTCATGAGGTTGTTGTGCCAGAACTTGAGGTTATTAAAGAAGATCTAAAGGAGGTTAAAGGAGACTTGGGTGTTGTAAAGAATACAGTTTTTAGGATTGAGGGAAAACAATCTAAACAAGATGACCGGCTTGATCGTCATGACAACGGGATTGACGAGCTTCGGAGAAGAGTTACCAAAGTTGAGAGAACTGTTGCTTTAAATTAAGTGGGCTGTGACGACGAGGCGTTTTTGATCAAGAAAGCCAGTACATGTATAAAGTGTAATTCGTGAATCTTCGGTATTATTTAGTACAGAGCTTTGTGTTTTGTCTACAACTTGAGTTGTTGTAACTACAAATCTTAGTATTTGATCGTCTGCGTTTCTTATTTTAATTTCATCTCCAGGGTTAATTTTATAAAGATTTCCCAGAATGGATTGCCAGTTGTGACCATATAGCACTGAGTTGCCAACTGATCCTGGCGCAGAGCTTGTTGTTAAATAGGAAATTCCTGTGGATGAAGTTGGCCAATTATTGTCTCTAATTTCGGAAGCTATAATTGGCAAATCGACACCTATTTTTTCGATTATGATTCTGTTTGGATTATCAGCCTTTTTGACGCTTTGTGACTTTAGTTTTTCAATATTTGTAAAGCTAAGTCTTTCTGGTGATTGTCTTTGATAAATTAACAGCGAAGTGAATGCTAGAAGTAATATTCCTGAGAAGATGAGTATGGAGCCAAGAAACTTCATTTATTGATCTGGCGCTTCAAAGCTATGCCACTAAGTAGTGATATCAAGCCGAACACGAGATAAGTGTAGATTGAGACCAAACTACCTGTGCTTGCTAACCCGAGAACTGAGCCAGATGTTGATGCAGCGGCAGGAGTAACTTGGCCGCCGCAAGAGTAATTAGTATTTTTTGCTAAATAGCCTCCTTGATCTAGACCCCAGGCAGAACCATTTGGAATATAAACCCAATCGTCACCAGTTAAACTATCGATTTCGTTTTCCGTTAGGGAGCTTGTTTTCCACCAGTAAGTTTCTATTCCAGCGCCATCTGAGGCACAGAAACATTGCAGAACGTTGCCATCGCTAAGATTGTAAACAGTATCCTTGCCTGTGTAGGTTTTAGAGTCCCCCACAATGCCATGGGTACCTGAATCGTATTGAACACGAATTGGTGAGTTTGGATTTGAGCAAGAGGGGAAACTTGGTATTGTGGCAGCAAAAGCTACTGCGGGGTTAACCGCAGTTAAAATTAGAAATAGGACTAAAGAAAGACATAATTTACTCATATATAGTAACTAGCTTTAGAAAAAATAAGATTTTTTATATAACTCAAACAATTAATAGCGTATATAGGTTTTCGTTATGGGATTATATCAAATTATGGCTAAGTAGGTCAAATTTTACCCACAAGACGAAGGAGGAGACTTGTAATCCTATAAATGAGGCCAGGTTTTTGTTTTTGTAGAACAATTGGGGCATTTGCATAATTGGCCAGAATCTCCACCATATTATCACTATACCCTTTGGCTGACACTTCGATTTGGGCGATGCCACTTAAGCCTGGGATCGTAAATGTGCCATTTGTGGTTGTTGTTATCGACCTTGGACCGAGTGTTACTGTTGCACCACTTATAGGTCTTTTCAATTCGTTTATAATTACCCCACTAATGGTTTTTGGCATGTAGAAATCTTTGAGAGTTTCCGCAGCCCCCCGTTCCACCAATTTTCCATTCCAAAGCTCGGTTGAACCGCCTGTATTCGTCCAATAATTAACGCCTATTAGATCTTCTGATTCAATTAACTTTTCCAGGGTTTCACTGAGCCAACTTGCTTGTTCGCTTTCGGTCATACTGCCGTGGATGTCCGGTATTGGTGCACCAAATTCTCCAAGTACTATCTTGCCACCACTACTCCTGCTTAAACTTTTAATATCTTCCACTAGTTTGTCCGCGGACTTTACATAATGATCAATCACAACAATTCCGCCAAGTGCTTTTGTTGTCTCCTTGTCCATAACGAGCTTTGCAACGTCGCCGTTCATGGGGAAGAAATTGGAGCGAACATTTCTATCAATGTTTCTGAAAGCAACACTTGTAATTTTGTATTCATCAATTAAAAACTGCCTGTGACCTTTGACATCACCGTTTTGACGAGGGTCCCCCGGTCCGCCATTTTCACATTCAGTGCATGCTGTGAATACATCGCCGTTTTCAAAAAGTTTGCCGTTTGCCATTATGAAGTCTTTTGTTAGCCTTTTGTGTTCTTCCCTATCAATTTTGGAATAGCCAAACCATTTTTCCCATCCGGAAAAATTTCCTCGAAACCAAACATTAAGGCTGTATTTTCTGGCTGCTTTTACCCAGCGTTCCAGGAAAGGTACAAACTCCTTGTCGTACGGTGTTCCTAATGAAATATGTGTTGCTCCTGTTTCTGCGATTAACCTAACCTGATTATCGATAGTTTGATCAAATGAAGTGTCTTTGGCTTTTTCTCGTGCGATATCACGACTGTATTTAACAGTGTCGATGCTTTGTATGCTCCACCATTTGGCATTTTGAGGTTCATTTATAGTGGTTGTTTTTGCATAAATTTTTAGCGCTGTGAAGCCGGTAACAATAATTAGCGATGAGAAGACAGCTGCTTTTTTGAGTGACAATTTCATAGTTATCTTTGAGGAGGTAGAGTTGGTTTTGTGTTGAGATCAAACGAATAGTCACTATGAAGCTCATAAATGTCTGCAAAAGGATAACTCTCAACCAGGGTATATTTATAGAGTGCTCCGGAGCGGCTTACTGATTTCCAAACTGAGTCGTTATCATCGTGAGTTCTCATAATGATCCATTTTGCCCATCTATCTGGGGCTTCCAATGCAGATGTCCAATAGGTGCCTGTTCCCTCGTGGATAAATCTTTTCATTGGCAAGCCTGAACTGAAAATAATAGCGTCGTGAGAGGCTGCTGATATTAACACGAACCCTTCTCTGTGTTTTGTATTATCAGACAACCAACCAGCTACCTCTGTTACGTTTTTTTGGCTCGAACCGACTCTGGCATCATCGATTGTAACTGCGTCATAGTTCACAAATGCAAAATATAGTGTCAACACCGAAAGACCAATAATTGTCCACCTAGAATTTTTTACTTTTTCTATCAAGTAGCCTCCGAAAATGGCAATCGTGGGCGCAAGCATGATCCCATAACGAACATTGAACCAAGTATTTCCGGAAATACCCTGGATAAAAAGTACTGAATGTCCGAGAAAAAGCGCAAGTATATTAAACATAAGAGGCGCGACCAGTGCTAAAGAAGCCACTTTTATGCTAAGACTGACCTTTTTATTGAGCCAGAGTGCCGTATATCCCATCAGACCGAACAACGCTATCAAGGTATAGGAGTTGTATAGAAGTGAATACAAATAAATTTTTGAGGATAAAATCAGGTTACCTTTGGTTACTAGTTCCCCTGCAGCTTCAAGTTGTCCTTGTTGGGCATAAGCAGAGTATTGACCGAATGCAAAATACAGTGGATCGCCAAAGATTAATAGATTCCAAATTACCCAGAGGAATATTCCGAGGCCCCCGAGAGTTGTAAACAAAATTACATTGCCTTCCATTTCCTTGTAGCCTTTTTTACGCCAGACTTCGTATGCAACGAGCAGGGTTGCGAAGAAAATTAGGAACCAGCCATCATAACGAATTAGAGTTGAGAGCATTATGAAAAAGGATGACTTAATCAGATTGAGAACGTTTTTGTCGTCTGCCCAGAGAAGTAAGTAGTACGAGCCAGCCGTCATAGTGGCAATGAGCAATAGCTCAGTCATCGCAGTCGATTGAAGATATAGAATGTTGATGTTTGCTGCAAACAGAACTACCCCGAAATATCTCGCCAAGAGGCCACAATTTAGCTTTTTAAGGAACAGATAAACTAATGCCCCTGTGCATACAAATGAGATCATGGACATCATTGCTCCCGATAACCCTGTGTGCCACATAAAATCGTTCCAAATGGTTGGGATCATAAGAACGTGAGGGAGAGGGAGCCAAACGCTCCCAATTTGTGCAAATCCAGGCTTTAGTCCTTCGACTACGCGGCGGCTAATATTCAAATGCGACCTTGCATCGTTATAGGCGAGTCCTAACCCGTTTTGGTAATAATATATCCAAGATAATGCGGAGATGATTGCTAGTACGGAAAACAAGATCATCAGACTGTGCTCTTCTAGTAAAAGATAGAGTCTTCTAAGAAGATTTTTATTTATAGAAATGTTGAACGTGGTATCAAATCTAAATCTATGCATTTCTGATTTTAAAGTTGCGGTAGGCAAAAATTGTGTACAGTAAAAGCAGTACTGATATATTTGTTCCTGCCAAGACATAATAGAAGTCTTTGGCGCTAACTTGCCCCCCCTGTAGATAATTAGTAAAAAAGTATGATTTGGAATGGTTAGACGTCAACATCTCCCAGTTGCGGTCAAAACTATACAACTCAACACGGTTACTAATTTTTTCGAGGGCCAGTATTTCAACTTGAGGAGGGTTCCTATTGGACGAAATTGCTCCCGCTGTATTTACTGCAAGGGAATAGATCAATGTCAATACAAAAAAGATCGAAAGTAAGTAATTTTTCGTTAAATATTTTAGTCCCACTCCCAGGAAAATGGATAGTATTGCATATGCAGGGATCATATACCTGGATCCAAAAGCCCAGCCACCCCAGGGATCCCCCCAAAGTGAGTAAAGTAGAAGTATAGACGCACCGGTTGCAATTAAAGTTTCTCTAATAGCTTTATGTTCTTTGGGAAACTTAAGAATTCCGACTAATCCGAAAAGCATAATTGGTGCAAATGTGATCGTTCCGCGATCGGGGCTTATTAGGTGAATATATAAACCATTAACAAGGTTTCTTGTTCTAAAAAATCCTGATGCGGTTTTTCTTTTCTCGTTACTCTTAATAATTGTTTCAAGATCTAAATTTTGTTGCTCGGGCCTTTTCACTGGCAGCCCATCATCGCCAATTGTCCTTACTGCCGTTAGTGTTCCTGAAAGCTTCAGCGGTTGATTGTGAGAAAGCTTGTTAAACATTAGTAGTCCAAAAATTGGAATGATAGCGACAACGATGGCAATGCTGCCCAAGTAATTTATTTTGAAGATGATTTTTTTCTCGAGATCTTCTACTTTAATAAATTTCCCAACGGCGTAAAGCCCAATTGGAAACATAAATATAGCGTTTGGGTTATCTACTGGTATTGAGAGCGCGCTGAGAAATAGGACAAGTGAAAGAGAGAGCAGGTTGTTGTACTTCAACACGAGATATATTGACAGCAATAGGCAAAATGTTGTCAAGTGATGTTGATAAAGCGTCACGGCATAAGGAAATGCTGGTGTGGCAAAGAGAAATATTAACCCAGAAATTGTGCCAGCAAGGTTGTTTCCGGTCAGACGCGAGACTATGTTTTTGATTAGAAGCATATTGAGCAATGCAAATACTGCAATAGCTGCAAATGAACCTAGTTGGGAAGCACCAAGAGCTTTGCCTAGTATGTAGCCTGGGATCACGGCGAATGAAACTGCAGGTGCAAAGAGCGACACGTAGTTGTTATTGCTATAAGCCACGTCGGGAACTGCAAATTTAGCGATGGGCAGTGAGAACTGTAATGATTTGTTCTCAACTATAGAATACGTAAGTGCGAATCT
>CAYHMW010000004.1:0-62536 GCA_964357925.1 uncultured Gammaproteobacteria bacterium | reverse complement strand
TTATACCAATGATTTGGTCGGCCGCGGTTGAAGTCGTAGCTAACTTGGGCTTGAGACCTGGCATAGTTGTAGATCGTGAGGTGATCAAGATCACCTATCCAGTCTTCAGTTCCTGTGGCTACATCGATGCCGTAGAAAAAGGCGTCATCATTGGCTAGGGAGTTTGTGGTAGTGGTTGTGTCCGATGCGGTCAGTATTCCGTCTATATAAATAAGTAGGTCGGTATTGGTTGTGTCGTATACACAGGCTACATGGTGCCAGATATTGTCGTCGTATGTTGCAGCAGTTGTTGTGGCTGTATCATCAATTGTTGTATCTGCATCATCGTCATCTGTTTCGCAGGTAATGTCGCCATCACTCTCCATTTTAAGTTTGTAACCACCATCTGTACCTACGCTTTCTAGTTTTGCAACAATGGACTCTATCGCACTTGCTGTATTGTGTTTGAACCAGCTTTCTAGGGTAAATGCAGCTGAAGCAGCAAAATCTAATTCACTAGCTGTATCTGCTCTCGTTACATGTTGATTGCTTCCGGCTAGAGTTAGGCCGCTACCAATTTTTCCTGGCGCAAATATTGGAGAGTTGGTGATTGTACCTGAGTAGTCATTTCCTGATGTATCATTTGCAGTTGTCCCTGTATTCTCATCCAGATTCCAGAGTAGAAGTGGAGAATTGCCGCCGGGGCCGCCATAGGTGGTGGAGGACTCATCGTAGCCAGTGCTTACATTAGTTGCTGAGCCTGCATTCATATCAATGAGGATTTGGGTTTGAGATAAATCTGATGAGTAAATTTTTACTTCGTCAATTCTACCTGTGAATGCTGTATTTCCTGAGAATGCATCAGAGGGATCGTATTCTCCCACTGTGAGGTCTGTGGCTACATCTTCAACTCCGAGAAAGCTGGCATTTGCACTGTTTTGTGCTGTGATGTTGCCGTTTAGGTAGACTTTGAGGTCTCCAGCTGCTCCGGCTACACCACCATTAAAGGTGAAGGCAGCATAGTACCAAGTGTTTACTGCAATGGGTTCGGTTGTGGTTGCGGCAGAGAGTGCTTGGTTTGCCGATTCGTCGTATACTTCTGCCACGAGATTTGCAGCTGAATCACCATCTGCGTCTGTTATGTACATTCTGTAAGCTCTTTTTTCGGCTCCGGCTGATTCATCCCATTTTGCAATTATGGCATCCTCGTCTGAGGCTCCCGGCATTGTCGTTACGTATACCCATGCTGATCCAGAAAATGGTTCACTGCCGTTGAAATTGATATCGGTATCGTTGGCATCTGTTATTAAGACTTCTTCTCCTGCCGCGTCAAAGAGTAGGCAGCCATTGAATTTACATGAGTTTTGTGTGAGCCAGCTGGCAGAGGCATCGATGTCGCCGTTTTCATTGCCTATCGAATCTTTAGCAGCGCCCGACCCTGTTCCATACTGCTCATCAAATTTCCAGTAAATAGTTTGGGTTCCAATGGGGGAGCCGCCGAGGGGGTGGCCGGCGTTCATGTCTTCCACTATTTGTCCTGGGGTGCGGGGGTAGTTGTAGATCCTTACATCGTCTATGTTGCCCGGGAAGTTATTCCCTGCGGAGTAGCTTTGGCCACCAATTACGGCATTTGTCGTTTCAGCAATGCTCCCTGTGATTGCGTCTGAATTGATTTTTATGCCATTTAAGTATGTTGTTTGGGTTGTACCGTCAGATGTGCACGCAACGTGGTACCAAATTCCAGTCGATATTGAGCTAGTGGCCGTTGATGTATTGGTTGCGTTATATGTACATCTGAGTCTGTCGAGATCTCCATCCACAATTATTCTCGTGCCGTCGTCGAGTGCATCCCGGTTATCAAAGACTACCTCATTTGTGCCACTGTCACTTGTGCGGTATACCCAGGCAGATATTGAATATGTGTTTGTGGAAAAGCTTGCACCGTCTGTAATCGTAATTTCATCATTTGTACCATCGAAGTTGAGAGCTGATCCGTATTTGCCTGGTACCCAGTCCGACCCATCACCTGTGAAACTGTCCATGGAAGTTGCGTAGGAATTTCCAGAACGATCCGTTGTTGTGGAACCAGTATTCTCATCTAGTGGCCAATAGCCGATGGGTCTTGGGGCCCAGTTGTAGAGCATGTTTACGTCGTCTTGAGAGAGAGTCCGGCTGTAGAAACGTACGTCATCGATGAAGCCGTCATAGGAGTTGATCGGTGTTGTGGTATGGTCCTGTGCGCCGACATGAAAAACTCCGGTGTCATCACCTATGGATGTGGGTATCGTACCGGTGACGGTTACCGCTTGTGAGATACCGTTGACATAGATTTTTATTTCTTGTGCGCTGGCATCATACGTGCCCAGTACATGGTACCAGGTACCTGTTGCCAGGTTTGTCGAGTCAGTTGTGGCGTAGTCGGATTCTGAATCAATGTACATTCTTAGCTCGTCGCCGTATTGGACCAAGGCATAGCTATCGTTGGCGCCATCCATCTTGGCGACGATGTTGTACTGCGTGGACGCTGTATTGGACTCCGGCTTGATCCAGGTGGCTATGGAGAGATCGCCGGTGATGGAGAACGTGGAGTCATCAGAGCGTGAGAAGTATGTCGTACTCGCGCTTTCAAGGTCTGCTCCGTTGGCGTACTTTGCTGCTGCCATAGTGGGAGTATTTCTCCTGAGCAGATCATTGCCATTATTGGAATAGTCGACCGGTGCGGTAGTGCCTGTCTCGTTCATGGGCCAATATCCTTGGAGGCCGTCCGCCAGTGGCGATTGACTCTTGGTACCTATCGCTGCCGATAGTCCTTCGGAACTTGTGTATCGGATATAGTCGTTTTTGATCTGGGCCGCTGACCGTGCATACTTGTACATCTTGATTTCGTCCAGCATGCCGACAAAGTAATTTCCGTTTGACCCGTTTTGACCGAAATAGAGCGGATCGTCGTTGGAAATGGTGGTGGATGTCGATATACTTAGGTCAGATGCGACTTCCACGCCATCAACATACAGGAGAAGGCTTGTCGATCCGTTTCTGACTCCGACGACGAAGTGCCAGGCGTCGTCGTGCCACCTGTTGTCGTTAAACGCGGACTCCGCGGCGTCTCTCGGAAATCCCGCTTGATCCGTGATACCAAAATGGATATCTCCGTCGCTTCGGATGTCAAATCCGTATCCTCCATCAGCGCCTACGGTCTCGTTTTTCCTGAGTATCCATTCGCCAAAGGTGCTGGTGTGCTTCATCCAGTATTGTATGGTAAATGATCCGGTGCCCATGTCCAGTTGATCGTTGTCTGTGAGGACGATATCGTCGTTGATGCCGTCGAATTGGACGCAGTTACCGGAGATGCAGAAATCATTGGTTTTCCAGGTTGTGCCCCCTGTCATGGCGCCATTGTTGGCACCTGGTGTACTATCGCATACATCATTTGTTCCACCACTACAGGTATTGTCTACTCCTTCATCAAATTTCCACCAACCTATAGGGCCTGGGCCTTTGGTTTCATTTGTGCGGTTTGTAATGGCTGCTGGGTCACCGCCTGAGGGCGTTAGGGCAGTGTAGACTGTTGAGTCTACTTCAGCATTCACTGCGCTGGGGTTTCCGTAGTAGATGAATCCTACATTTGTACCATTTATAATTGAGTTGAAGATTACCTCATACGTTGCTGATGCGTTATTACAAGTACTTGTTAAATCGTGAAGAAGTACCTTGCCATTGATATCAGTAAAGCGCACATCATCACAGTCACTCTGCATTACAGTGTCTGTGATCATCTCTGCATTGTCAAAGGTAACTGTAATGGCGCGTTCTGCCGATATTGTTGCATTGTGGGTAAAGCTGAACCTTTGTCTGTATGAGTAACTATCATCAAACCATTCAGCTTCTGCTCCTTTGGGTTTAAAGATTCCAAACAAGATGATTGGGGAGAGGATGAGGATGAGACCAAGGGCAACGTAAGTTTTTATGTGTAAATTTTCAATTTTCAAGCCACCAATTTTCAATGAACTTTTAAATTTCATAATTTTCAATGTTTTGTTTGTTTAGCATTTTCTTTTATTTTGCTAAAGATTAATAGTAACTCATGGGTTTCTTTCCAGATCAACTTTAGGCTGTCTTTAATTTCAGGGTTTGAGGTTGCCAATAATCTTAACCAATGTTTAGTTTCTTTTGTCTCTTTTTTACAGATGCCTATTTTGTGTATAAAATCTCTTTTGCTTTCAGCTTCATTTGCTTCACAATAGTTCGCTCCTAAGGAACCTCCACTTCCGACAAGTTGGGATATTATTCTTTTGTTAATGTGGTTGGCCTTTACTTTTTTGACAAGGGTAATGATATCTTCGGCTAATTTTGCAGTTCGTTCTTCGAGATCGTATTTACTGTTTTGGTTTTTATTCATTTTAATTTGATTGAAAATTGAGTTTTGAAAATTGAAAATTTGACAAACTATCGTTTGTCCACAATTAACCAATCAAAATTAATGTCTGAGAGTGGTGCCACTGGGATTTGAACGGTGAAGCCGAGGCCTGGCTCTTTGGTGGCTACGACCAATGGATAGCGGGTGCCGCTTGTTGGTGTTACTAATATTAGTGAGTCTGTTGTGACTTGATCTGTGGCGATGTAGGCTTCGTTTTCACCTTCTGGAATTGCACCAATGCCGGCTGAATCGCCTTTGATTGAGATCTTTTCTACCTCAATAGTTTTGGCCACTATGTTGCCATCTGTATCAAAGGTTATGAGGCCTCCCAAGAACTCGATGTTGCCTAGGGCCAGTGGTTGGATGGCCAATGTTCCTATTGCATCAATAGAATTGCCAAAACCGTCAACTGATAGCGTACCGATGTTGAGATTACCTGTGATTGTGACATCCCCAAGGACTGCATCTCCTGAGACAGACAGGTCAGTCGTGGTCAGCTTCTCGAAGCTTCCAGATCCCGCATCTTCGTGCGGGATGACAATATTTCCGGATGATGTTGCTGTTCCCGAATCAGTGGCGACTGGTGTGTTGAGGGTTGTGCTCAAGAATATGTCGAGTTGGTCTTCGAGGAGGGTGACACGACTTTCAAGGGACTCAACGTCTGATACCAATGTTTCAGATCCCGGATCCGGGTCCGGGATGACACTGCCCGAATCTGCGGGGGCTGGGTTTGGATTGGCGTAACTGTTGTTTATGAACATGACGATCTTGTCTTGGCCGGATCCCGGGGTCCAGTCTTCCATAGCGGTACCGATTACATTGCCCTGGGAAGTTGCCTTCATTGCACGTCCAACTTCATTTGATGTAGCAATAAAGTCGCCTTTTCTGATTGGTTCTGAGTTTTCGGCGATCCTGGCGGGGACGCGGCCTGCGAGGGCTATGGCATAGTTTGTTTTCCCTTCGGTCTCCGTGCCTAGAGTGATTCCGGGAGCTGTTGATACAACCCCTACAGCTGAGTGGTCATAGCTTGAGTTAGTTGGGACAATTTGTTTGTCGTTGTCTGGATCGACTTTCACAATTTCGCCTGGGACCAGAGGAATGTAGCTAACGAATAGCTCTGCTAAATCTGCGCCGCCGGTGGCATAGCTGGTGCCGTTATCTATCCAGCTAATCATGTTCCAATTGGTTCCATCGTATATAAAATTGAATGTGTCTCCAGCAGTAACTGCGGTAATATCTGCATTGCCGCAGTTCAGACTAGAAGCAGTACAATCAAAATCTGTTACTGCATCCCCCGCTTCAACGAAAATCATTTGACCTGTGGTTCCACTTGTAAAATTAGATATAAGAGTAGGATCAGAGGTATTTGCAGTTATAAAGTGCGAACCGGCAGCAACTGAGGGAGTGGTACTATTCGCAGTTAAAGTTTGTTGAGAATCAACTGAGAATGCTCCCTGTACAATTGCTGTTCCGGTTGCTGGAACGTCAAAGACGATATCGCCTGAGTTGTAGGTTTTGAGTGTAAGGTTATTGCTCTCAAAAGACTCGCCTGCCTCGATTGTTACTGGGCCGTTTGATTTGATGTAGCTGGCTGTCTGATTTGTAAAGGCGATATCGTAGGCGACGCTTAGGTCTCCTGCGGCTGTGAATTCGTGAGGAAGAGCGCTTGTGATAGTTGTCTCGCTTATGGCGAATAAGTCACTGCCTGTATCGCTGACACGGAAAAGCTTGCCTGTTGTGGTGCCACTTGTACCGATGTTTATTTGGAAGATATCGCCACTGGCAGTTGTCGAGGTGGTTGGTGCCCATTCAAAGTAGTTTAGGTCTCCAGTGAAGGTTGAATTACCTGTGAATGACGATGATATGAAGCTTCCTGTTGTTAGCCCTGTTGAGGTGGAGTTTAGGTCAATTAGATTGCCACTAACGAGTGAGTTGGCTGTTAAGTCAACTTGGTTGACTGTTGAGGCTGAGGTGTTAGTTAGAACAAAGGCTTGGGCACCAGTGGCCGTTGAGCCCATATCTATATTAATTACATCGCCTGTGGCAGCATTGGCTCCTACATTGATATCGATGAGTTCGTTGGTGAAGACCCCGGTTGTTGTTATGTCGATTGCATTACCAGTTGTGGCTGCAGTTGCTATGTCAATTGCATTACCTGCCACGTTTGTACCCATGTTTAAGTCGAATGCATTACCTGTGTGAGCTCCACTTGAGTAGGTGACATCCAGGAAGTTACCAGTTGAGATGACGGCACCAGCAATATCAATATCCATGGCAATGCCAGTCCAGGCAGCTGAAGTATCGACATCCATGAGCCATCCTGCTGCAGTTGTAGCGGCGGCGTTTGTTACCACCATATTTTGTACAGCAACATCGAGAGCTTCCAAAGTAATGTTAAACACGTCACCGTCAGAAGCAGAGCCGCCGGTGGTGACTTCCAAAATGTTGCCTTGCCAATCACCCGAATTCATATCCACATCGATGAGTGAGTCCACAATAGTACCATCAGAAATGATTTCAATAGCGCGGCCAGTCGTGGTACCGGCGGTAGCGATGGCAAGAGCGTTTCCTGCCACATTGGTGCCCATGTTGAGGTCAATGGCATTACCTGTGTGGGCTGCACTTGAGTAGGTGATGTCAAGCTGGTTACCGGAGACTGCGCTGCCTCCTGAGATGTCAAAATCAAGGCTGTTGGTGTCTGATGTTCCTGTGATGTCGAGTTGGATGAGGGCGTCGGTGACTGCAGCTGCTAGGGAACCGTCTGTAATCTTGAGAGCAGCACCTGAAGTCCTGGCTGCACCGGGAGTAATGTCAATTGAATCTCCGGTTGTAGCGGCGGCACTGATGTTTATGGCATCTCCTGCCACATTGGTGCCCATATTTAGATCAATGGCATTCTCTGTGGCGGCGGCAGTTGCATATGTAATATCGATGGCATTGCCCGTTCGCACTCCACTAATGTTCATGTCAAGAATGGGAGTATTGCCTGTTGAATCATCATCAATGTTGATGCCGTCATCTGTCCTTGCACCTGTCAAATTAATATCGATGGCTTGGCCTGCCACATTGGTTCCCATGTTTAGATCAATGGCATTACCTGTGTGGGCTGCAGTTCCAAAGGTTATATCCATGACATTGCCAGTTGAGATGCCAGCTCCTAGGTTGATATCGAGTAGGTTACTGGTCCAGGCGGCTGAGGTTGTTAGGTCAATTAAGTTTTCAGTAGCAAGAGCACCTGCAAGGTTGATGTCCATGAATCCACCCCTTGTGGTATCTGCGGCACTATCCCATTGGATGGTTGGAACAGTTCCTGTTGTATTGTTTTCGTTGAGATCAATGAGGGCGGTTGTCCTGATGCCCGCAACACTCGTTAGATCAAGTGCTTCACCAGCGATGGCTGATGAAATGGCGATGCCTGTATCCCAGCCTGAGCCAATATTGATGGCTGCCTCAGTTGCACCTGTTGCTGTGATGCCATCAATGTTTAATCCGTAGAACAGATCTCCTGCACCACCACCTGTGATTGGATCAAAGTTAATGTGGACCCCTGAGATTGCTCCATCTGCAACTATATTACCTGCTTCCATGACCAAGTAGAGTCCATCAACATCTGCTGTTATGATTCCTGTGTTTGTGGCTCCTGAGCTTAAATCAATCGAGACCGCATCTGCTGTGGGGACAATTGTGTTACTTGTTGAGTCAATTTCAAGTTGGATATCTCCTGCATCACCATATTGGAGTCTCAGTCTGGCTGTAAGATCGCTTTTATCAATAATCTCATTCGGATCAGCTCCTGATTGGGTAAAAGGAGAGCTGGCTGAAGTTGCCCAGCCGCAGTTAGTTAGTGCCGGATCGCAAAGTAAGTCATTGCCCCAGAATAGCGACCCTGTTGATTGTTCGGGCCCGGTTCCAACCGATATTACATTTCCTGCATCTGCATCGTAGTCAAGTCCAAGATACGTTCCGTTGATTACGGCAGTTGTGTTGAAAAGTGCTGCATCTTCTACATATAGTCCATAGTCCCAGCTTATGCCTGCTTGGTAGATGCCATATTCGTTACCAGCATCAGGAGTCCCTCCGAGGTTTTGGACTCTCATCCCGTAGACGACATCATCGTCTGTGGAGGTCTGCGTTGCTAATATATCCAAACCAATCAAAGTATCTACTCCTGCATCAGCTATGGTTTCAATATCGAGGTTAATGGCTTGCTGTGAGCTTGTGGCATCAAGATCAAGATCAATTACTCCAGCTGTGCCGGTTGAATCAGTTGCTTCTGAATCGAGGACAAGGCCTTCTGCTGCTTCAAAGAGATGGCTCACTGACCCGGCTGCTGTATATAGAGAGTAGGTATCAGCGCCTGCAATGTAGATGCCGTAGTCGCTTGCTCCTGCTGTTAGGTCCTCTACAAACAATCCATACTGAGTTGTGAGGGTACCTGCACCAGAGGTTACATTTAATATTCGGAGAGCTGAGTCTGCAGTTAGTGTTGCATTAGTACTGTCAATTGGTGCTACCAGAGACAGTGTTGTTGCCTTATCCACTGTGGTTGCTGCATTTGCTGCAATTGTTGCCCCTGTTATCACTGAGGTTTCCATCAAAGATGTCACGGCTGTTGGAGCGGTTAAGGTTATTGTTCCTGGGGTTAGGGTCAAGAATGTTTTCTCTGCTGTTGCGCTGGCTGCCAGTGTTGCTGCAGATCCAGTCAAGGTGAGTGCACCGGTTGAACTTAGAGAGAAGTCTGTGTAATCAGCAGCAGAGCCATTTGCATCGTTATATGTCAACCTCAAGCTATCTCCTGTTGCATGGTTAATCTCAAGAGCTGCATCAGGAGCAGTGGTACCTATACCAACCTGGCTGAATATGCCGAGCCCAGCCGTACTTATGCTCCAATCATCACCACCGGTGAGAGCCAGGGTTGTAGAGGCGTGGGAGTTGCCAATAGTAATGACATCGGACGCTGTAGCTTCGGTTGAGATGTTTATAGTGTCTGTTCCAGAGTTTCCCACCCCGCCAATATCAATTGCGTTTGTGCCTGTTCCATCCCCTAGATTAATTGTGTCGCCGTCTGTCCCTGTTCCTATATTTATTGTTTTTGTGAGATTTGAGGTGAATAGGTTTGCCGTGGTTGAGCTTGATCCGGCAACGGGCATGTCAATTAGAAATGTAGTAGTCGTGTCTGTTGTTGTTATATTTATATAGTCATTGGTACCTTGTGATATAGAAAGAGCACCTGATACATTGTCATCTATATCAATGTCTGTTGCGTTATCGATATTCACATTTCCACCATCAAGATAGAGATCTGCAAATTGAAGACTTGAGGTGCCGAGATCTTGCCCTGAATCAGTCGATGGAGCTAGAGCTGTTGCAGTTAGTGTTAACTCGTTGGCTCCACCGATGCCAATTTCGAGAGAAGTTGTTGCGTTTATGTCAGTGTCCCAGCCTGCGCCGATAGCGATTGCTTGTTCTGTGCCACCACTTGCTGTGATGCCGTCAATATTTAGGCCGTAAAGTGTTCCTGCTCCGACGCCAGTTGTTATGGCATGGAAGAGAGATTGTGTGCCCCCTGTGGTGATTGTCCCGTTTGCTACTCTGACGCCATCAGATGTAATGGTGCCAGTCGTCGCTGTAATATTGGGCATAGTGAGATTTAGCCCTCGCCAATTAATTGTTCCTGCAGCTGTGTTTTGAGTAAGAGCCCCTGAGGCGGAATTATTGTATACAGAGTAATTTGTAGTTACGGCTTCTGTGGAGGTTAAGACTGGGGTTTGGACATTTATTCCCGTCACGTCCGCATCAGCGTTTGCGGTTAGATTAGTATTAAGATTAAGCACCAAGCCGGTTATGTCTAGGTCAGCCCCTTGTGTGGTGCTACTTCCGAAGTCTGCGTTGATTAGGGTCCCGCTAGTCCATTCAGTTTCAAGATTGATGTCGATCTTTGTTCCAACTGAGCTTGGGTTCATCGATAGTTGGCCGCTATCTGTGCTCAAAATATCAAAGTAGAATTCAGAGGCGCTTGTGGTATCACCAATTGCGACATCGTCTGTTGTGTAGGCTGTGAAGTAGGTGATTACACCACTATCGGTCCATTTACTGCCTCCTGATCCACCTGCACAGTTGCCTGAACTGAGACAGACTGTTCCTGTGTCGTTAGGGAATGTTATTGTTTTGTCGGTACTAGTTGGATCTGTTAGTTGAACAAATAGTTCTATGCCGTCATTTGTTGAGCCTTCAAGTTCGAATAGATTATCAAAGCCAGAGCCAATTCTTAGAGCGGTCTCTGTCGCTGCTCCTGCCGTGATATTTGCCAAGTCGATTCCATATAGGAGATCCGCTTGAGTGGAGGAGGATGTAAGTGCGATTCGTGCGGCTGCGTTGTCGTCGGTTGCGTCGATGTCGTCTGCCTGGGTGAAGGAAAGTGATAATGCGTCAATCCCAGTTGTAGTTACTCCTGATACGGAGAGTGATAGTTGATCAGAGTTTGCACCGGTGTTTGAAAGGGAGACTTCTTCGCCCGCTCCTAAACTTAAGGAGACGTCAGTTGAGAGAGTTACTGTAGTGCCATCGTCGGTGATACTTGAGTCTCCAATAGTGTTGCCAGTGACTGTGAATTTGGCTAGCGCGTTTTGAGTGCCAGAGCCGCCAACTCCACCTGCTCCTGTTATAGCTTCCCAGTTTAGGACTCCCGTACTATCTGTAGTCAACACATAATTGTCAGCTCCGCCATCATCTGGTGGAAGGGTGTAGGTGATATCTAGAGACTGGGAGGAGCTTGGGTTTATGGTGATTGTGCGGTCTGTCGCAAGGTCATTGTAGATTATAAATTGGCCATCTTGGGTGGCCCCTCCTGTTGTGATCGCACCGGTTGCCGATACGTCGAAGTATGTTAAGTTAATTGTTCCTGTTGTTCCAATGATATCGAACGTGGTCCCTGTTATATCGTTGTCGCCGATATCTGCGAAGTTTGTGTAGTCGGTATCTGTGGCCACTATTGCACTGGTTTGTGCAGCTGATGCAGAAAGAGTTAGTATGCCAGTTGTTGATATATTCCAGTCATCTCCACCTGTCAAGGCAAGTGTTGTTCCTGCATTTGAATTACCAATTGTTATAACATCTGCGTTAGCAGCACCGTTTGTTGCGATATTTATAGTGCTTGTGCCATCGCTTGTGACGCCTCCAATATCGATTGTCCCTGTGATTGCGGCGTCTGCCATGTTTAGAGTGGTGGCTGCAGAGGCGAAGTTTATGGTTGTGGAGGCAGTATTTAGGAGATTGGTGGTTGCGATGCCGATGATGTCTCCGCCTGAAACTGTCAAATCACCTGCTACTGTGACATCTGTTCCTGATAATGTTAGGGCTGCCGTGGCGCTTGAGCTTAGAATGTCGTTGCCTGTTACCTGAAGATCGTCGGTTATGATGGTCTTGGTTCCTGTAACGTCTATATTGAGATTGCCGCTACTGTCTACGGTAAATCTTGCATCAACAGTACCGTCGGTGTAGGTGAGTCTTAGTTGTTCAGTTGTAGCTAAAATCTCAAGTCTGGCATCTGGAGTGGCATCATTGATTCCTACGTTGCCGCCAAGAAGCACTCCTGCATATGTAGTGTCACTAGAGTTTGCTGTTGTTGCATCTATGTATACCCCATAAATTGTGTTTGCAAGGCTTCCTGCATCAGTGAAACCAATGTCTAAGCCACGGAGCGTGTTTGCGTTGGTTACTGGATTATTAGTTAGATTGATATCAATTGCACTATCTGTCCCTCCTGTTGCGTCGACATAGGTTGCGGTTCCATCAAGCAGGTTACCTGTGGTTAGAGTCGTTGCAGCTACTGAGAGTGTGTTGCCTGTTGTTTGACTGTCTACAAATACCCAATTCGATGAAGAGGTGAGAGTGTTGTCGTCTGTAAAGTACGCTATTTGGCCGGATGTGTTTGTTCCTGTCTCATCAACAGCGCCTGCTCCCGTAACTGCTTCCCAATTGAGAACTCCACTGCCATCTGTTGTTAACACATAATTATCAGCTGCACCATCATCTGGGGGGAGTGTATAGGTGATGTCTGCTCCCTGAGAGGAACTTGGGTTAATCGTTATGCTTCTATCAGTGGCCAGGTCATTGTAGATTACGAGTTGGCCATCTTGACCTGCTGCACCTGTTGTAATTGCACCTGTTGTTGCAACATCAAAGTTGGTGAAGTCGATTGAAGCGGTTGTTCCTATGATTATATTCGCACCGATGTTTAGTGCGTTTGTGATCGTTTCATCGCTTAGATCAATTGCGTCAGTGATCGTTCCCGATCCTGTTTGAGATATTAATATGCCATCTGCTGTAGTTCCTGAACCGGAAGCCGCGAGGTTCATTATTAAACCAGTTGACGAATTTGTTATCTGGACACTGTCGCCGGTGCCGGAATTGCTGACTTGAAGAGCATCAACGCTGCCTGTATTTAGCTGATCAAGGCTCATTAAGTATCCAGAGTCTGTGCCACTTGAGCTGGGGTTTCTTACGATTATGGAATCGTCGTCAGCTGTAAGGGCGATTATTGCGTCTGAGCCATCGGCATCATTGGCGTAGGACTGTTGGAGGGTGGTTGAGGCTCCGGCAATTGAGCTCCAGGCACCAGAGTACCAAACTTTGACTTGATTATCATCAGTGTCGAATGCCAAGAAGCCATCACCAGAACTCGGGCCGCTTGAGAGAGCACTTTGCGGTAGTTTGATACCTTCAATAGCTGTTGTTGAATGATTGATTGACGAGAGGTCGAGGATTGTACCGTCTTCTGCTGTCAGGGTGTCACTGAATTCTGTAAAGCTTAATATATCGTCTGCGATGGAAACGTTTGTTTCACTTGCTGGGGAAGCTGCAACTGTGAAGTCTGTTGAGAAGTCGATTGTCGTGACATCTGTGCCTACCCCTGTGTCGTTGTTTTCGATTGTGATTACTGCGGCACTTGATGCTACCCAAGTAAAGCCGGCTGTTGCCGAATCGTAGGTTAGAATGTAGTTGTCTGTCGGATCGTTTGTGATATCCAAATCGACTTCCAGGATTGTGTCGTTTTCTATTTCGCCGGTTGTGATTGAGGTACCTAGGGTTGCTTGGAGAGCACCTGAGCTTACTTGAAGACCGGAACCTGTGAGGTCAGTAATTGAATCGCTGCCGACGACAAGGGAGCCGTCAACTTCGAAGTCCCCAGAAACGAAAAAATCGTCTCCTGCCAGATTGATGGTACTTGCAGTTCCCGTGCCTATGGACACGCCGCCTCCGCCCGGGTCAATCAGTAGATCGCCAGGGGAGATGAGAGAATTGCCTCCCAGATTTGCAATTCCACCGATGCTTGTGGTTGAAGCTCCACCGCCGATGTTGATCGTCCCTGGACTAGTGCCAATGAAGAGATTCACTTCATCTTGGGTAGATGTGACGTTTGTGCCGTTTAAGGCAATGTCGTCATCGAAGGTTGAAGCGCCGCTGACGCGAAAGCTATTATCGATGTTTGTGGGGACGTTAATGTTGAGATTTACATCTTGGAGAATGGAACTGGCAGCCAATACATCGTTTTCAATTCTGGATCCCGCATCTTCGTGCGGGATGACTGTGTTCTCTTGGTTGGGGTTGGCCCCGAAAAGCTCACTCCGATCGCCTCGGGGCTGCGCATCCCCGATGCTTGGTAGGTTGATTTTGACTGCGGTAAATAGAATAGAAAATCCAGCCAAGACTAAGGCTACGAGTGAGGTTAATATTGTTGCGGAAATTGCATTTTTGAGTAGATCAGTTGCCCCTGGTACTTCGCTTGGTTCGAGGGGTTTTAAATGCGGAAGCAATACAGGCTCAATCGACGTTTGGGTTTCCGGCAGGGGTTTTGTGAAGTAGGAAACTGTTGGGAGTGCGTCGAAGCTTGGGGGGAAGATTGTTGATGAATCGTAGGTTGTATTTGATTTACTTTTGGCGCCTTTGTTTTTGAATTCTACAAGCTTTTTAAAACTGTAGCGTCTGTGGCCGCCAGCGGTACGAACAGGGACGAGAACTTTTTTTGCTTCCCACCTTCGGAGAGTTTTAGTTGAGACGCCAAGAAATTCAGATGCTTCATGGATACTTAAGGGTTGGTTTTGGGTATTGTTGGGTAGATATGTCATTTGGGCAGTTCGGATATTTAAAACTTGGACTTTTTAACTTGGACTTTGAACTTAATTTAATATATTCATTAAGCCAAATTTGGACACATAAGTCAAGCAGAAATAATTACCGATTGCGGTTAAGTAACTACACAAATTATGATGGTGTTTGATGCAGTAATTAAATTCTGTCGTTAAGCAGAGTATTCGATTCGACTGTTGCCAGGCTAATAAAATCGAATATATAAAATTTGAGCGTGGGTTTTATAAGGGTGAATCAGTACTTTAAAGTGATCTGGGACCCTTTAGGTTTGATTAGGTGAAGGAGAAATAGTAGTTGTTTTGTTTGGCAATCTTTAGTGTTCCTTGGATGGTGTTCTTGTATATATTGTAATTTTCTGCATGCAAGTATACTTAAAATGCGGTTAATAGTTAGTTATGTTTTGCGTTACCCGCAGTATTTAGAAATACCCGCAATAATATATTTTATTTCCGTAAATTGACATTATGTCCGTATATGTGGTGTATTTTGTGACGTTGCATTTTGCAAGTTTAAAAGTAGTAATATGAATGTATGAAGGTGATTACTTTTGTATTTTTGCTTGTGTTTTTCTTGAGCGTTAGTGTTGTAAGCGCCCAGGTTGGTGGTATTGGGGTTGCTATCAATGTGCCGGTCAGCGGTGATGTGATTGATGGAAGTGTCGTTTGTTCTAGCCCAGATGGTTATGTTCTTTGTCAGGGTGAGTATTCAAGCGACATGTTCGGTGTTGTTGCTCTTGATCCGGCAGTTGAATTTGTTGGCGATACATTAATAGAGACTAACCCCGTGATGACTAGTGGCAATGTTGTTGTTCGTGTTAGTTCGGTCAATGGAAATATCACTGCTGGGGATTTTCTGACTTCTTCAGTAACATCTGGTGTTGCACAGTTGGCAACTTTGGATGGTTACGTTTTGGGGACGGCTCTTGAGTCCTTTGAATCTTCTGATCCAAATTCCGAAGGACTAATATTAGCTTCTTTAAGTATTCATGCTGCCGGTGGCTTATCTGGCTTGCGTGCCAATCTATTAACCAACCTTCGGGGAGGGCTGTCGATTCCGATTTTGTCACCGCTTGTGTCTTTGAGGTACCTCTTGGCATTTGTAATTGTTGTAATCGGATTCACTTTGGGATTTGTGTATTTTGGGCGAACTGCTAGGACCGGTGTCGAGGCTATAGGGCGCAATCCTTTGGCGCGTCGTGCAATTCAAGTAAGCGTTATTGTAAACGTAATGCTTGGGATGATTATGATTGTTGCCTCACTTATTGTTGCTGCACTGATGCTGATATTCTAGTATGTTTTTTGATCTATTTAATAGGAACAATTCTGGCTCAAATGGCTTGAGGCCTGTAATGCTTCTGGTCTTGGATGGGTGGGGATTGGCGCCGCCGAATAAGGGGAATGCGATTTCTAATGCGCGTACACCAAATATGGATTCGTATTATCGAACCTACCCTCATTGTGATCTTATTGCTTCGGGGGAATCAGTGGGCTTGCCAGCGAATGAGGTGGGGAATACTGAGGTTGGGCATCTGACACTTGGGGCTGGCCGCACGATGAATCAAGATTTGAAGCGCATAAATTCGGCAATTGCCGACGGGAGCTTTTTTGATAATCGAGCAATTGCACAGGCTATAAGTTATGCCAATCAGAATGGATCGAAGCTCCATATCATGGGGCTTGTCGGGAACGGCAATGTCCACTCGAGCTTGCCCCACTTGAAGTCGATCATTCAGTTTTGTAAGTCTTCTGACTTTTCAAACTTTTATATTCATGCCTTTACTGATGGGAGGGACTCGCCTCCGAATGATGCTGAGAATGTGATTAAGGAATTGGAGGAGATGCTTCGCATTAATCGTGCCGGGAGGATTGCAAGTGTTACTGGGAGGTATTGGGCAATGGATCGTGATAGAAGGTGGGAGAGGACGGAGCGTGCCTATAATGCATTGGTTCTAGGACAGGGTAGGATAGTTAACTCCGCATTTGAAGCAGTGACTACTTCGTACGCGATCGGGCAGACCGATGAATTTATAGAGCCGACTGTGATTTCGGAAGATGGCCGGCCTGTTGCAACGATTGATGATAATGATGCTGTAATATTTTTTAACTTTAGAATTGATAGACCGAGACAGCTGACGATGGCCTTTGTTTTACCTGATTTTGAAACACTTCGATCGTACGATTTTGGACATGAGCCAATTGAGCCTAATACGGCTCACAAGGAGGGGAAGGTGGACTTTGGTAGTACGTTTAAGCGCCAAAAAAGACTGAAGAATGTTTTTTTTGTAACGATGACTGAATACCAGAAGGGTCTTCCTGTTGGGGCAATAGTTTATCCTCCGGAGGTGGTTGCGCAACCACTTGCGCAGGTGATATCAGAGCACTCGCTTCTTCAGATTCATTTGTCTGAAAGTGAGAAGGAAAGATTTGTTACGTATTATTTTGATGGGCTTCGAGAAGGTCCTTTTGCTGGAGAGGAATATAAAATTGTAGCGTCCCCTAAAGTTGCTACATATGATAAGCGGCCTGAGATGTCTGTCTTTGGCGTTACCGATGAGATAAAAAATGCGTTATCGAAAGGGAAGTACAGTTTTTTGGTCGCGAACTTTGCAAATGCTGACATGGTAGCCCACAGCGGGAGTGTTCCGGCGGCTATTGTTGCAATTGAAGCCCTGGACCGTGCGATTGGAATGGTTGTGGAAGCTGTACTCAAGCACCATGGGACAGTATTAATTACAGCTGACCACGGCAATGCTGAATCAATGCTTACTTATGCTGAGACTTCGTTCTTCTTTACTACTACAACGGGTGACGTTAATACAGACCATACAAATAATCCTGTGCCGTTTATTGCGATTAATAAAGCCTGGGAAGGAAACCCGCGCGTCCTTCCCCGCGGAGCATTGTACGATGTCGCCCCAACTATATTGAGATTATTAGAACTTCCGATACCTCCTGAGATGAAAGGTAGAAATTTGTTGGAAGCTAGTTTACAGTGATAATTATGAATCTTCCTGAGGAAGCTATATTTTTATCTTCGTTAATATCCCTTGTTATCGTGGGGCCGCTGATTGGCATGTATTTTGTTCTTTTTCGTTCCTACAAGCGGCTGGTGCAGAAATTTATCGATTTGGAGATTCGGGAGAAGGATGCCAGAGAACAGGCAGCTCGCCAGGCTAATGATATTATTGTGAGCGCTCGTGCTCAGGCAAAGCAGATAATATCAAGTGCCACCCTCGTTAGTTCTCAGATGAGTGAAGAGTTTGCCCGCGCTTTTAATGAATCAAAGGAAGCTCAGGTAGTTCAGTATACTGAGGTGTTAAGTAAAACTAGCAACGAGGTTGTGAGGAGCTTGCATAAGATATCTTCTGATATACAGACCAATAGTAGTAATCAGTTGGCAAATTTTCAAAAGGAACTTCAGGGGCAAGTGGCTGAAAGCCAAGGCAAGATTACTCAGATGGTGGACGCAACCGTTAAGAGTATAACTGCCGAGCTTGAAAAGTATAAGAAGGTGCGGATGGCGGCGATAGATAGTGAAGTCTTGAAGCTAGCTGACAAATTGGCGAAGAAGTACTTTGGTCGTGGATTAAGCGATAGCGAGCATGAACGGATTGTTATTGAAGCAATGAAGCAAGCTAAAAAGGAAAATGTACTCTGAGTTGATTTCACGCACAAGAACTCTCGAGGAGTTGATGACTCTTAGGCACGAAATTGAGGTTATTGCCCAAAGTGAGTATGTTTTTGATGGTAATTTTGAGGAAGTGTTGTCGAAATCTGTAAGGTATTGGGTGGGTCAAAGTATTCTGGCAGAGTATAGGGATGTTGGTGTTGAGAAATACTTAACTGGGCTTACTGAAGCGATTGAGAAGATTGCGACTTTACAGTTAACGCTGGCGTTTGAACCTTCTGATGAATCGATTACAAAAATGTACGATTGGGTACTTTCTAATGTGGGTACTGGCATTGTTCTTGATATCCACTATGATCCTAGACTTATTGTTGGGGCAACAATTGCGTATAAGGGAAAATATGGCGACTATTCTTTTGGAGGTAAGATGATTGATTATGATGGAATTTGATGCACTACTTAAGAAAACGAAAGAAATAGGCTTCGTGGAGGAAGTTCAGCATTCATTGGTAAGGGTGTCTGGTATCCCAAAGGCCAGGCCAGATGAGGTTGTAGTCTTTGAATCTGGCGGATTGGGCAAGGTTGTTTCATTGGACAAAGAGGTGGTGGAGGTACTTCTCTTGACGCATCGCGAGGAGAAAGTGGGGGCAAGAGTTGCGAGGACCGGTGATCAGTTCAAAGTGAAAGTTGGGATGGCACTTCTGGGACTTCGAGTGGATGGGTTAGGTAATCCCATAGAAGGGAGTATAACTGGGCGTGATGTTGAGTCTAGATACGTAGATATTGAGCCGCCACCAATAACTGCTCGTCGCCAAATAAGCGAGCCTTTCATGACAGGAGTGACTATTGTTGATTTGGTTGTTCCTCTTGGGCGTGGCCAGAGGGAGCTAGTTATTGGAGACAGGAAAACAGGGAAAACTAGTTTTATTATGAAAACGATTGTGACTCAGGCTAAGGCAGGAGTTGTGTGCGTCTATGCTGCTTTGGGCAAGAAACAAGCTGATATAGAAGATGTTTACGAGACGTTTGCAAGGCTTGGTGTTCAGAAAAGCACAGTGCTTGTAAGTGCTCGAGCGAATGAGCCCTCAGGGAAGGTGTTTATGGCTCCCTATACTGCAATGACTATTGCTGAGTATTTTCGTGATAAAGGTTATCATGTTTTCATTGTTCTTGATGATTTAACAACACACGCTAAGTATTACCGAGAGATCTCGCTTCTTGCTAATCGTTTTCCTGGAAGAAGTTCGTATCCAGGAGACATTTTTTATGTCCATTCGCGCTTAATGGAGAGAGCTGGGAATTTTGATAAGACTTCAATTACTTGTATGCCATTGGCTGAATCAATTCAAGGTGATTTGGCCGGATATATTCAAACCAACATTATGAGCATGACTGACGGGCACATATTTTTTGATACCGAGCTTTTTTCTGAAGGTAAACGGCCTGCAATTAGTCCATTCCTGTCTGTTAGCCGTGTAGGAAGGCAAGCTCATGCACCAATTGTGCAGGAGATGAGTGTTGAGCTTTCTAAGTTTTTGGTGAAGCAGAAGCGCTTGAGGCAATTTATGCAGTTTGGAGCCGAGCTTAATGAGCAGGTCAAGCAGGAATTGGCTTTGGGGGATCGTGTGCAGGCGTTTTTCTTTCAGCCGAAGCTCGTGCCTGTACCTTTGCACGTAAATGCAGTGCTATTGGCCGGGCTTTGGGCAGGATTTTGGAAAGGGACCGGGATAAACGAAATGAAGAATCAAATGGAGAACGTTGCAACTAAGTACGCTCAGGACATAAAAATTAGATCATATATTGATCAAGCTGTTATTACGACTAAATCGTTCGTTGAGCTTGTAAATGTATTGAAGCAGAACGACGGGAGAATCGGAGAATATCAGTTGGATTTTAAGTCATCATGAAAACACCACGAACTATTGAGCGACAAATTACTGAATTGAATACTTTGGCGAATCTTACCGATATTTATGGTGAGATTGCTTCAACCCGCATGAAGCGGACAAGGCAGAGTGTTTTGACCTCGAGGGATTTTATGGCTGAAGTTTATGATGTGTTTAAAGAGGTTTTTGCTTCGTATCGTGCAGAGGTTATGAGACTTGTAAAGAGCCGAGGAGAAGATCCTGCGCTTGGGGTTACGCTTTTGTCGCATAATGGCAAGACTGTAAGCTTGTTGCTATCTGCGAATACCGGTCTGTATGGTGAGGTTGTGAGACGTAGCTTTGACCTTTTTATGAGAGATGTGCGAAGAAGCGATGTGGAAGTTGCGATAGTTGGGCGCGTGGGGCGTAATTATTTTTTGAATGATGAGCCGGGTAGGCCTTATACATATTTTGAACTTCCTGATAATGGGACAGATCGTGAGAGGTTATCGGAGCTGGTTCGGCATCTTGTTCAATATGAGGAGATACATGTTTATTTTGGGCAGTTTCAAAATGTAGTCTCGCAGGAACCTACGAAGATGGTGATCTCAGCCGCGACATTGCTTACTAATTTAGGGGCTGGGTCCGGGGAGGAAAATAAATATATTTTTGAGCCCACACTGGAACGGGTGCTTATGTTTTTTGAGACTGAGATTTTTGCTTCGCTTTTGGATCAGACTGTACGTGAATCACAGCTATCCAAATTTGCTTCCAGAATCCTTGCCATGAACAGGGCCCACGAAAACATAGAGAATTCACTTCGTAGACTTGCGTTGGATGAGCTGCGTGCACGGCATAGTGTTTTGAATCGAAAACAGCTTGATGGTATGGTGAGTATGAAATTGTGGAGGAACTAATATGGGAGCAAGGACGGCAAAGTTTGGTGAGGTTATAAGCGTAAAGGGACAAGTAGTGGATGTTCTTTTCCCCCGAGAGAAGCCAAATATACGTGAACTTTTGAGTGTAGTGGGATTGGAATCAAGTAACTTGCCACTTGAGGTTTATGCTAGTTCCGGTAAGGAGAGTTTTTATTGTCTTGCGCTTGGAAGTACGGCTGGTCTTTACCGTGGAGCTCGAGTGGAGATGATGGGAATGCCCCTTCAGTTTCCCGTAGGCGAAGGGCTTCTTGGGCGTGTTTTAGACATATTTGGATCACCGATTGATGGCGGTGGCAAGCTTAATTATTCTGAAACTGCTCCTATCAGGGGATTGTTTGACGAAGGGCAGAAAGTAATAACGAAAAAAGAAATATTGCCGACTGGCATAAAAGTTATTGATATGTTTAGTCCGATCCTTCGTGGAGGGAAGGTTGGACTTTTTGGTGGAGCGGGTGTCGGCAAGACAATTTTACTTACGGAGACCCTGAATAATATTTTGAATTATCAAGAAAAGGAAACGATAGCAGTTTTTTCAGGAGTGGGAGAGCGCTCGCGTGAAGGCCAAGAGCTTTATTTGGCGCTCCAGCAAAGTGGTGCAATGAAGTTAACGTCTCTGATTTTTGGCACAATGGGACAAAATCCTGCAATTCGTTTCTTGGCGGCTCATAGTGCTGCGACTTTGGCTGAGTATTTTCGAGATAGATTGAATAAGAATGTACTGTTTTTTATTGATAATGTTTTTAGATTTGCCCAAGCGGGTAATGAAGTTTCGACAATGACGAACTTGATTCCCTCGGAAGATGGCTACCAAGCGACTCTTGAGGGGGAGATGGCCAATTTTCATGAACGACTTATTTCCACTGAATCTGGAATGATCACGACAATTGAGGCGATATATGTCCCAAGTGATGATCTTCTGGATCATGGTGTCCAGGCGATATTTCCTTATTTAGATTCTACGCTCGTTCTTTCGCGCGACATATATCAGGAGGGCCTTTTGCCTGCTATAGATATCTTAGCGTCGTCCTCATCAGCTCTGACGCCTAGTGTAGTTGGTGACGAGCATAATATTATTGCACTCCAAGCGAAAGCAATTTTAAAAAGGGCAGCCTCTTTGGAGCGTATAGTTTCGTTGGTCGGCGAGAGTGAGCTATCGGCGGAAGACCGAGCTATATTTCAACGGGCCAGGAAGATCAGGAATTTTATGACACAAAATTTCTTTGTCACTTCAGCACAGAGCAGAAGCAAGGGGACTTTTGTGGATTTGGGTGCAACGCTAAAGGATATGAAGGATATTCTCACAGGGAAGTATGATCACATTTCTGATGACAAGTTTTTGTACATAGGTTCAGCGAGTGAAATAAGAACCTGACAGGAGTCAGAACCTTGGCACCTGGCCTTTGGCCAGTTGTTAAAGAGTTGGATAAGATAAAATATATAAATTATGGCGGAGGCACTTTACCTTAAGGTCATTAACAGAAATGGGATTGTTTACCAGGGGAGAGTGGCAGCTGTTTCATCCCGGAACCAGAAAGGGACTTTTGATGTTGTCGATATGCACACAAACTTTATAACTCTTCTTGATGCTCCACTTAAGATTTTACTACCAGATGGTAATGCACTGGAAGTCGCGGCAGAAAATGGAGTAATGAAGGTCTTTAATAATAAGATATCGGTTTATTTAGGTATAAAATCTGGGTTAAGATAACTCCAGTTTTTGAGACTACGTCAAAAAATCTGGGTTAAGATAACTCCAGTTTTTGAGACTACGTCAAAAAATCTGGGTTAAGATAATGATTTTTGTCGGGGACCCGAGAATTGAACTCGGTGTCTCCATGTCCCGAACATGGCGTGTTGCCGATACACTAGTCCCCGCTGCGCACCCCGCCTGCAGTCGCCTGAGGCGACAGCTGATGGCGGGCAGGTCTACCCCTGAGCTACTCCCCGAATATTCCTTAATATAGCCCAAACTTCCTATGTATACAAATACTCCTCATATGTTTTCATGCGTGTAAATTAATACATAGTTATTATTGATATCTTATAGTAAGGATTGAGTAACAAGTTATCCACAATTTCTGTGTACAATATTTCTATACCTATAATTATATTGTTCGTTGCTGAGATGGGTTCCTGGCCCTTGGATTGTGGAGTAGGTGTGTGTGGTGATATATAATAGTGTAGACATATGTTAGGAAGCCTCTACATCGTTGCTACACCAATTGGAAATCTCTCGGATATGACTTCTCGTGCAGTTCAAATCTTGGGCAATGTGGATTTAATTTTGGCAGAAGATACGAGGAGTGCTAAAAAATTGCTGACACATTTTGATATAAAAACGTCGGTCAGATCTTATCATCAACATAGTAATGAGGCCCTCAAATACGAGGTACTTAACATGCTTCTACAGGGACAGGATTTGGCACTTATTACGGATGCTGGGACGCCAGGAATAAGTGATCCAGGGAATGAGTTAATTGATTTTTTGTACAATAACAGCGCTCCTCTCGGCATATCAGGTCTTCACTCCTTCGAGGGCCCCGCCGGTGGCGGGGCAGCCAGTCGTTTAGCTGCTGATATGCCTACGTCGCGTAACAGTGTTGCTGGAGATCAAATTAAAATCATTCCCATACCGGGTGTGAGCGCGGTGAGTGCGGTGCTTAGTGTGTGTGGGTTTGATGTGTCACGATATATATTCATTGGTTTTTTTCCAAAAAGAAAGGCTTTGAAGCAGTTACAAAATTTGCGGAAATTAAATTATCCTTTTGTATATTTTGATTCCCCACATAGGGTAATTAAAAACTTGGAGATGGTTAGAGAGGTTTTTGGGGAAGTGCGAGTGCTCGTTGGGAGGGAAATGACAAAGCTATATGAGACTCATTATAGAGGGCAAGTGGGTGAGGTTATGAGCGAACTTTGCGAAATGAAGGTTCTTAAGGGAGAGATTAGTGTAGTGGTCGAGTTAAAGTAGTAGTGGTTGACTACTATGGGGTGCTAATGTAGAATCAAAGAAGACATAGCCCAATTTTAAGGAGGGTATATGAAGTTGAAGGTTTTGACTCGCGTTGAAGGAGGTTTGGGCGGGTTCGGATTCATTGTTGTTTTTGACGATCAAGGGGAATATTCTCTTGATCTGATGGCAACAGATCCGGGATTGCACATAGCAGCTCGAAGAGTCGCTCGATATGTGAGCGAGGAGATAGTGGCTCATCGAGAGGTGCCCTTCGAACTCAAGAAGGGTGTACTCAGTATTTACGTTGCGGAGGAGCGGTAGAGAGTCGGTTTCTTGTCCTTTGGCCAGCCTTGTGGCTGGCCTTTTTAGGGCTTGCAGCCTGGAGAATATAGTTAGAGCGTTATCGTGTTAGGGAGGGAAAATGGGTGTAATTGCTGAGGTGTTCTATGATCGGAACTTGCTTTTCACCTTGAGACTTGTGTCCCATGCGAATGGGCAATATATGGACGAGCTCGGTCGAATCCAGTCTGAGTTGGTCGGGGAAAGTAGATGGAAAGCGTTTGAACCTTTTGTTCAACTCGTTGGCTATCAGGTGGCGCATGAAATGACAACTGAGCCAACTTCGTGGCCACACACATTTGTGATAGAGGGTACGAGTTTTAAGGTTATTACGCGCCCAGAGTGATTTGTTCGTTGGCTGGTTATCTTAACCAGCCTTTTTTGTGGCTTAAAAATTGGCTGGTATAATAGGGATTGTCCGCTCCAGTAGTTCAATGGACAGAACAAGCCCCTCCTAAGGGCTAGATCCAGGTTCGATTCCTGGTTGGAGCACAAGAGTTCAGGTTCCCCGCCTGCCAACGCCTGCGGCGTAGCCAATGGCGGGCAGGGATTCCTTCCTGGGGTACAAAACTATTTCAGACTGAGCCAGTAGAGATTGAGCGGTGAAGTTGCGGAGCCAAAACTTGTAAGTATTATTGCCCTTCCTGTTGAGCTTGATGGGTAGGCGTGTGGAAATTGGTAGTTGCCAGTGAATACTACTTTCTTATTTGTGCCATCGTAATCGAGTACGGATACACCATTAGTTTGAGGGTTCAAAAGATTTAGGGAGTTCGGGAGCCAATAGATTATGTCTTCTTTGGTGCCTACTACAAAATTTTTGTCTTCTTTGGTGTCGTAGACGTATTTGTTGCCTTCTTCGAGTTGTCTTGATTCGACTTGGGTGGAAGCACCTGGAAGTGGAACGACTAAGCCGTTGTCGAGTGTGCCGCTGACAGAAGCGGTGTATAATATTTTATTCGCATCGGGCGAGAGATTGATGTCTTTTGCAAATTTTCTCATTGCAGTGTCGAGTTTCTCAGGGAATGATGTGAGTTGTGATTCCAATTTTCTATCTTTGTCCTTTTGCCATTCTTTTCTGATCGTGGGTAGGCTCGAGGCAATATTTACTAAGTCGCTTGATGTGTTGAGCTTGGCGGTATCTACAAGAAAGCTTCCAGTTTTTGTAGTAAGTAGAATTTGAGTGTTGTCCGGTGAGAACTCCCATGATGCTCCTCCTAGATCACCAGATGTGATTTGGCGTGGTTCTCGATTGAATCCTAGTGGTAGGTTATTCATTTCAAAAATCCAGAGCCCTGACTTATCCTTGCCATTGCTATTTGGGATGGGTGTGGCAGATGGGGAGGCTCCTGCCTGCGCAGGTAAAGTTTCTGGGAAGACAGCAAAGGCAATTTTGGTCATCTCGGTATTAATGATTGGGTTGCTGGCACCCGAGAGAGTGAGTGCTGAGAGTGAGGGGGCAACAGGAAGGAGAAAAGCGTTTATTTGAGTAACTTCCTCTTCTGCGATGACAATTTTCTTGGACCAAGGAATGAATCCCTCTTTTTGAATTATGATATCGTGATTGCCTGGGTCGAGGGCAATAGTATTGTTAGTGGCGGTTTTAAGCTCACCATCTACAATTACTTCTGCTCCGTTGGGCTCTGAATTCGCGACGAGGAGACCTTTTTGGGAGAGTGTGAGGCTTTCGTTATTGAGCCTGTAGCCTTGGGCATAGTAGATTGTAGCTGTTCCAAATACTCCGAGGAAAGCGAAAGTTAGCAACAAAATAAGGAGTCGAACTTTCGTCATGTGGATATTATAATGGATTTCTTGAGGTTTCCATAACTGGTGCTTATTATTATTAAATTATATCAAAATAAATTAAATGCAACTTAGGAAAAGACTGGCGATTGATTTGGGGACAGCAAACACTCTTGTTTGGGTGGCGGGTGAGGGGATTGTGGCGAATGAGCCTTCTGTTGTTGCAGTATCAGCTGAGGATAATGCTGTCGTTGCGATTGGAGAGGACGCAAAACGTATGCTTGGGAGGACACCTGATAGCTTGATTGCTTCGAGGCCGATGCGTGATGGTGTCATTGCAGACTACCAGGTGACTAAAGCCATGCTGAAGTATTTTATTAATAAGGTAGCAGGGAGAGTGCAGTTATTGAGGCCTGATGTCATGGTTTGTGTTCCGGCTGGGTGCACTCAAGTTGAAAGGCGTGCTGCGCTTGATGCGACACTTGAGGCTGGGGCTGCTCATGCGTATTTAATTGACGAGCCGCTGGCTGCTGCAATTGGGGCGAATATTCCGGTTTCCGCTCCATCTGGTCACATGATTGTAGACATGGGAGGTGGAGCTGCCGAGGCTGCTGTAATTTCCCTGGGCGGTGTTGTTATTCACAAGAGTGTGCGTGTCGCTGGTAACAAGATTGATGAGGCGATACAAAATTATATTAAGAAAAAATATAACCTCATTGTGGGTGATCAGACAGCTGAGGAGATTAAGATTAAGCTGGCTTCAGCTACTCCGCTGCCCAAGCCAGAGAGACTTGAGATATCTGGGCGTGATCTGGTTTTTGGGCTTCCACGTACAGTTGTGATCACTTCAGATGACATGGTTGAGGCTATCAGACCACCCTTACAGCAGATAATTGGGGCTGTGAAAGGTGTTTTAGAGGATACTCCGCCTGAGCTTGCTGCTGACATTATTGATAAGGGGATCGTGATGAGTGGGGGTACCAGTAACCTTAGGAATTTTGCTAAACTGATGACTGAGGAGACTGGTGTGCCTAGTCATGTTGCTGAGGATAGTCTTTATTGTGTTGTGCGGGGCACTGGGATGGTGATGGAGAATATTGAGCTTTGGAAGAGGAGTGTGACTACACGAAGGTAAACTGGAACGCAAGATTTGTATTGTGTGTATAGTAATAGGGGTAGGTGGAGAAAGATATTGTGGATAGGGTGAGGGTAAGCCCCTATATTTGAACTTAAAAATCTGAATTAATTTTGTGTACAAACTTGCAATTTTGCAAATAAAGTTGTTTGGGATTTAGAACTTATAGTTTTAGGTCGTGAAAGGTGAGTGAAAAAGTGGTTAATTTAGTATCGGCTAAACATTCTGGATCCCGCATCTCCGTGCGGGATGACAGTTGGGAAGTGCGAGATGACCCTCCTTCGCCAAGGCTACGGAAGGGCACAGCAGGTTCAAATAAATATTATGAGACTAAATAAACCCCGTAAAGACGTCAAGATATTAAATGTTGAGTTATCTAGCACTTCCGTAGGAGAAGTGCTAGACTTTGTGGAGTCTAGCCTCAAATTGAGGCGTAAATTTTTTATAGTAACTCCGAACCCTGAAATGATAGTGGAGTCTACAGATAATCCTGTTTTTTTGGAGGCTTTGAACACTTCGGACATAGCATTGCCAGATGGAGTTGGACTATTACTCATAAACAGTAGTCTTGAGCGAATAACCGGTAGGGAGATGATGCTCAAGTTGTTTGAGTTTGCAGGTAAACGTAATTTAAAAGTTTTTTTGCTGGGGGCGTCGGCGACTGTAAACAATTGGGCAGTTGATAAAGCCAGTAAGGAATTTGGTGGCGCTAAGTTTGATGGTGACGGGATACTTGTTATTGGCCGGGATGGCGTCCCTGACACAAAATTAGCTCTTAGTTATGAGAAAGATATAGTTGACAGAATCAATAAATTTGGTCCGGATTTGTTGATTGTTGCCTTTGGTGCTCCGAAGCAAGAGTTGTGGGTAGCTAGAAATTACAACCAACTTAAAGTTGGTGGAGTTATGGTCGTTGGCGGCGCTCTCGATTATTATGCAGGATCGAAGACTCTGCCCCCCCAGTTTATGGCGAGGTTTGGGTTAGAGTGGTTGTGGAGATTATTGATGGAGGGCGGGCATTACAAGCGAGTTTGGAAGGCAACTGCAGTTTTCCTGTGGATGGTGCTGAGAGAGAGGAGAACTTAAGATCAAATCAATCGATAGCACCACCCCAGTCTCTTCTTTCTTGAGGGGTTAGGTGGATCAAAAAGTTGATCCACTGTTCGTGGGTTTGAATAGGCTTTTGTTTGGGAACGTCGTCTTTCTGAAATTGAGCTTGTGAAAATAGGTTTGTGCTTGTGCTGTGCAATGAACGACTCTTGCTCTTTTTGTGTCGCTTATTCATCTGTGCCTCCTTTTTTAGTTGCGCTCTGCCTCTCTCTCAAAGTACAAGGTGTATGATATCAGCCCTGAATAGTCATTAGCAATTATTCCTGGTATTTTCGAGAGTATTTGCGGGGTGGCGGCTACATTATAATGTGCATCTATGCGTGAGGTAGTATTGGTGGATGAGAATGACAGGGAGTTGGGTGTAGCGGAGATTTATGAAGCACATCGAAACCCCGCAAAGCTTCATCGAGCGATTTCGATTCTTCTGTTTAATTCTAGGGGGGAGATGCTTATAACGAAGCGGGCACCTGAGAAGTTTACGTGGCCGGGCTATTGGACAAATAGTGTTTGTGCAAATGTCTTTCCAGGTGAAAGCTACAATGATTGTGCAGATAGGCGTCTTAAGGAAGAATTGGGAATTAGCACTGGTTTGATAGAAAAGTTTAGCTTTATATATAGTGCTGTATATGATGAGCAATATGGGGAGAATGAAATTGATCATGTGTTTACAGGGATTTATGATGGGAAGTTTAAGCCTGATCCGAAGGAGCTCTCCGATCACAAATGGGTGGGTATTGAGGAACTTAGAGCCGACATGGCAAAGCACCCCGAGATTTATACTCCGTGGTTTAAGATTATAATCAATGATTATAGTGATGTACTTTCTTGAGAGTAAATGAGAGGAATTTAAGGTTATGCTGTGGTATAATTTGGTCCTTCTGATATGACTTCAAGCGAAATCATTAAACTTCCAGCCGGGACCAAGATTCCTAACCACATTGCTCTTATCCCTGATGGGAATAGGCGTTGGGCACGCGCTCGTGGTTTAAATACTTTGGAGGGACATAAGGCTGGTTTCGATCGTGCGGTTGAGCTGGCTCGTGCAGCTCGGGCGATGGGGGTTCACACTGTTACACTTTGGGGTTTTTCGACAGAAAATTGGGATAGGGCTCGGCGTGAGATTAATTATCTCATGAGGCTTTATGCGAGGCTTATAGATATATACATAAAGGATGCACACAAGGAAAAGATTCGTCTTGTTCATTTAGGAAGAAAAGATCGGATTCCAGGGTTTTTGCTCAAAAAAATTGAATGGGCAGAGAGTGAAACTATGCACTACAAAAAGCACATCGGAAATATAGCTATAGATTATGGTGGACAGGATGATATTCTTCGCGCGGTTCGCGCTATAGTTCAAGACGAAGTACAAGTTCAAGACATTAATGCAGACCTTTTTTCTAAATATTTAGATACTCGTGACCAGCCGTATCCTTATGTTGATCTTGTGATTCGAACTTCTGGGGAACAGAGAGTTAGTGGGTTTTTGATGTGGCAAATGAATTACGCTGAGATGTATTGGGTCGACGCTCATTTTCCTGGTTTTAGTAACTCGCTTTTTCGGGAAGCAATCCTTGATTATTCGAGGCGCAGGAGAAGGTTTGGCGGGAATGATAAGGAAGAGCATTTTAAGTTTAAGCCAAGGTTGGCGGCAAAGCTTGAGATTGAGTGGTGGAGGCTTCAGAATATTCCTGAAGGGACGAGATTCCGAGATTATGCTCTTTCGCACTTGCGGGAGCAGTGGGGTATATCAAAAGGTCTTGCAGCTCGTGCGGCGACTTTGATGGTGCAGGCAAGTGTGGAGCGTAACGAAAACAAATGGAAGCAGGCAACTGAGAGCTTGAAGGAGTTTTATAAGCTACTGCGCGATGAGGTGAAGCTTGCTTTCGAGCCGTCGATTGCGGCATCGCTCCAAGTCAAGCTGTGGAAGGATATGCGCGCTCCAATGAATGGGGAAGTTGAGGAGACTATGCGGACACAATTGGCTGAAGTTTATAGGCTTTCGGATTTTCAAGCTAAGAAGGCGGCGCACCTTCGTGCACTGGCTGCAAATGAGGCACAAGGTGAGCGGTGGGATAAGGCTTCTGATTATCTTCTCTTATACTATGAGGCCTTGAAGGACAAGGTAGCGTAGAGCTTTTCTAGGCTCTGAAGGACCTCAGGGAGTTTTTGGTAGACCTCATCGGCCATTGATTCTTTGTACATGTGTGTTGTTTCGTTTCTCATTTTAATAAACTTAATCCATTTCCCTTCATTGTCGATTAAGCCCTGTTTGTATGCTTCTCTGAATGCTTTTGTTGGAGATTGGACGATTACATTTTCATTTTCTTCAAGAATTGTTTTGAGGGTCTTCCAAGCAAGATCTATTGTAATCTCAAATCTCTTGATTGATGAATCGCGGATAATCTCGTTTTTGGGGAGATTGAGAACTTCCTTGAGACTTTCTATTGCATCCTTAAGTTGTTAGATTTGAGCTTCTTGTTTTGTCATATTATTTTTTCTATTTTTTCTAAGGCAACGCTCTTCATGTCATCTGATACAGAATTAAAGTCTACAACATCAATCGAATATAATGTTGGTATCCATTCTATATCTTCTTCAATTTCACTCAAGATGTTAAGTGGAACTTTTTTTGGGCCTTTTATGCCGATGTCTATATCTGAGTGTTCATCTCCTCTGTCTGTAACTCTACTGCCAAAATAGAAAAGTTCATATTCATTAAGGTCGAGTTTTTGGCCGATTATTGCCTTGATTTCCGATTCCAATTCTTGGACAGGGTAGTGCTTCAATTGCATTATGTAAATTTTAGCATATTTGGTTCTTGCACATCGCGACATGCTTTGATATCTTCTGATCAGAGTTTGATGTGACTTAGGCTCAAGACTAGCTCAAACTATGATTATGAATACCAAAGCGATTAAGAGGCAAGTGGACATGAAGAATCTCCCTGATCTTCTGACTGTACGTGAGGTTGCTGATCTTTTGAGAGTTTCTCCGTTGACGATTAAGAGGTGGGGTAAGCGGGGGAAACTTCCTCCAATTAGGATCAATTCCCGTGGCGATCGTCGCTACAAAAAAGAGGCGGTTCTTTACATGCTTGGGATTCAGATACAAGATTGAGATCTCGCTTGCTTTCGGCTTTTTTGTAGTATAATAGCCCCATGAACTCCAGATTTTTTATAACTTTGCTTTTTGTCGTGGCTGTGTTCTTTGGGACTCCGGGTGTCGCCTCAGCTCAAGCTAAAAAAGCGAGTCCGAGTCTGAAGTCGACGGTGGTTAAGGTGGAGGATGCTACTGCGTCTGCCAGTGCTACGGCTTCTGCAGAGATCACGCCTCAGCCGATGCCTATTGTTCGTCCTGATATAACTCAAGATGTTCCCGAGACGGTGGAGCCACTTGTTAAACTACTTCGAGATCAAGAGATTGGGTCTTTGTTTCCATTCAACCCACTTAAATACGCTATTAGGAACTCTGTCAATGTTGGTGTTCCTGTTAACACAATTGTGCTTCTTCTTTTGTTGCCTGTTGTTGCCACTGTAATTGCTGGCGCCCGACATGTTATTGGGCTTCGAGGATTTGGACTTTTTTTGCCGGCTGCTTTGTCAATTGTATTTTTGGCTATCGGACCAATTGTTGGGATCGGGCTCTTTATGGTTATAGTTTCTGCTTCGATGTTCCTGCGTATTGTGTTTAGACAAACTCACATAAGACTTCAGTATCTGCCGAGGCTTGCTTTCATACTTTGGTTTGTAGTTGTTGGTGTGCTTGCGGTACTTTTGTATTTGGCTCCAATAGTCCGTCACCCGGATTTTACTAACGTATCTATTTTCCCAGTCTTAATACTTGTTCTTTTGAGTGAGGAATTCAGTAAAGTGCAGATAGGAAAAAGCGGAAGGACGGCTGTAATGGTGACAACTGAGACAATAATATTATCACTTGTATCGTTTATGTTTTTAACACTCCGTGCGATGCAATCGTGGGCACTTTTGAACCCTGAACTCCTGCTTCTTGTGGTAGCAATTATAAATTATGGTTTAGGTAAGTATGTTGGCCTTCGCTTTTTGGAATATTGGAGGTTTAGGAAGCTTATCAAAAGTTAATAATAATGTCGCATGAAGCCGTCATCAATTTTGGGTTTAAATTCAAGAGCAGCTTTATTTTCTTACCCGTATAATAAGAAGCGGGGCAAGAAAGTCGCCAGATCGAAGAATCTCACAAATAAAGCACTTAAGAAACTTGATATTCCGACTCCAAGAATCTTCAAAAAGTTTAAGAAACCGTCTGATGTACTTGAATTTAACTGGGATAGCTTGCCGGCTGCCTTTGTGGTTAAACCAAATAAAGGGCTTGGCGGTGACGGGATTTTGGTTGTTAAGAAGAAATCCAAGGATGGCACGAGTTGGATTACAACTACTCGAGAAAAGGTAAACAAGAGTGATCTGCAACTTCACGTTCTGGACATACTCGAAGGTGCCTATAGCCAAAGATCTAGTCGTGATATGGCACTCATTCAAGAGTATGTTCCCAGGCATAAAGCATTTAGAAAGTATGCATACCGTGGGACGCCCGATATTCGAATTATTATTTTTAATTATGTGCCTGTAATGGCAATGCTTAGGCTCCCTACGCGTGAATCTGGGGGTCGCGCCAATCTTCATCAAGGAGCAATTGGGGTGGGTGTCGATATTGCAAGTGGTATAACTACCCATGCTGTGTGGCATGGCGAGCCGGTGAACCTTAAGCCAGGCACTAAGCGAAAGCTTCATGGTATTCGTATTCCACATTGGAAAGAAATTTTAAGCATCGCTGCTCGATGTCAAGATATTGAAGGGCTTGGGTATCTTGGGGTTGATATCTTTTTACATCCTGAACGTGGTCCGATGGTTGTGGAGGTTAATAGCCAACCGGGACTTCAGATACAGCTTGCCAACAATGCGGGACTGCGGAAGCGACTTGATCGGGTGGATGACCTCCCTGTAAAGACCCCAGAGCGTGGGGTAAAGATTTCTGAGGCTTTGTTTGCGACTCACTTTACACATTTAATAAAAAATGAGGAGGGCGTAAAGACAGTTAGTGTTATAGAGGACGTAATTGTGAAGGGTAAAGGCAAGAAAAAACGCTTTAAGGCGCGTGCTAAAATCGACTCCGGTGCCTGGAGGACCTCGGTTGATCGTGAGTTGGCGGAGTCCCTTGGGTTATTGGTTCCATCAAATATACTTTGGGAGAGGCAGTTTCGGTCTGCACTTGGGAAGCAAAAACGTACAGTTATTGGACTCACATACTGGATTTCCGGCCGAAGAGTTGATACTGTTGCATCAGTTACTACCCGAAAAAATTTACGATTTAAAGTTATAATAGGGAGGAAAGATTTGGTTGGATTTCTAATAAATCCCAGGAAAAAGAAAGAAAAATGAAAGTATTAATTGTCACTATGCCGGGCTCGAGCTTCATAAGCGGTGAGCTAACGGGCGCGTTTGAAGCGAGAGGACATGAAGTTGACCTCAGATATTATGGAGATTTGAGTATTGAGATTGGCAGCGATCGCAATATTAGTTTTGGCGGTGAGCAGATTGGCAACTATGGTGCTGCGATTCTCCGGATGGCGGAGGGAAAGTCGATGATTTGGTATAAGGATATCTTGACGAGGCATTTGATGGAGCACAATATACCTGTCATTAATGGAGCTTCTTTTGTTAAGTTTCCACATTTGGGGAAGCTTGTTCAAAACTTCGAGCTAAGTAGAGCTCACTTGCCTGTTGTTAGCACCAGGCTTTATTCAACCAAGGATCAGGCTCTTCAGGGTGAAAAAGACTTCCCTGTAATGGTAAAACCCAATTTTGGGAGGCTTGGGGAAGGGATTGTGAAAGCACATCATGGCCATGAGCTTGAGATAACTTTAGGTGAACGAGCAACTGATTACCTCATTCAGGATTTTTTACCAACTGCTCAGGATTATCGAATTATTGTGATTGGTGGTCGGGCATTGCCTCGTATGATGAAGAAGAAAGCAAGGGAGGGATCGCATGTTACTAATTTTTCTCAGGGTGGGATCGTGACTTCTGAGGATACAACACCAGAACTCGCCGATTTGGCTGAGAGGGCGGCAGCTGTATTTGAATCAGATTATTGTGGGGTGGACATTATGTATGATGAGCACAATAAACCTCACATACTTGAAATCAACAGAAGCGCGAATTTTAAAGGTTATCACCAGGCAACTGGCGACAATGTACCACTGAAGCTTGTAGAGCATGTTGAGTCATTAATAGGGAAGACCAAAATATAAATTTTGTGAGTAAATATACAAAAATTGCCGATAAAATCGTGGAAACCTATGAGGATAATTTGGTCTTTTTGCGGCCGAAATTTCAGTGGCATTACCTTGTTCGTAAATGGAGGATTGATAATGACCATCTTTATATCCAGCCGATACTTGCCAGTTATCAACTTCTTTCGCTTCGAGGTTTTGACTATGTAGTCAATATCGCGAACAGGAAATATGTAGAAGAGGAGGGCAAGAGGAAACTTTCTAAATGGAGTGGGAAGACAGAGAGGATGGTTGCCCGTCGCGAGCTTTATATGGGAGATCCGCAACAGCTTTACTACTTCCAGGTAATTAAGTACATGTTTTATTTGAAAACCTTTTATTTGCATGAACACCCGAAGGTAAAGCCTTTTTTTGATGTTGCTTTGCAGGAACTTAAGAAAATTGATTTTGCGAAGTGGCTGTTTAGCCCAGAAATGCTAAAAGACAACCCTTCTGGCGTTTCAAATTATACTTTTTATCTTCAGTTTTTGCGGACACATGATTACGAAGACCGTTTGATTGATGCCATTCGTGACTATTGGGCTAACAAAAAGGATTTCAAGGGTCTCCTCTTTGAGAATAAAATATATGGCCACACCCACTTGATTTTGGCGGCTTCTTATTATTACCAGAGGACTTTGGATGGTGAGAAGTTTGAGTGGGTTCTCAAGTTTTTTGAAGAGAATTTTGAAAGGATTTTGCAGGAGCGGAATGCTGATTTGATTGCTGAAGTTGGGTTGGTCTTTAGATTGTGTGGCAAGGGTGATCACGAAATTGTTAAGAAGTGCCAAGACTATTTGATCGAAGTATTTGATGAGGACCGTGGGCTTATTCCAAAAGAGGGAGCGAAATCAACTTTGGAGAGACTGGAGCACCGTAACATATTGGCGATAATGTTATTGTCCGATTGGGACAAACTGAATCTGGGGCCGAATCTTAATGTCTTCATCAAGGAATTGAAGCGTGGCTTCTTCTTGCCGAAAAAGGGGATATATATTTGATTAAGGTAGACTTCTGGCCTATAATATGGGGGTACTGTTAATATAGTGGAGGCTTAAATGCCACGACAATTGAGTGTCCAAGAAAAAGAATGTGTCGGACGAGTTTATGAATTCGCCAAAGCGAATGTCGCGGACTCGAAGCATACAAGTCCTGAGGTGTGGTTGCACACATTAGCCAGCAACTTACTTATGGACTTAAATAATGTGGTCGTTGCTCGGCTTGAAGGAATGGGCATGATCCGGGAATTCGATAACATCCCGGGTAAGCCCGGCGTGCGCCTCGCGCCACGGCGCGAGTTTGTGCGGGAAGTATTTGGCAAGGCTGCCGAGTTTTTTCTTGCCAAAGATAATGACAGCCGGGCACGGCTAGCCGTTGTGGTTGCGATTGTTGATCTTTATCAGCAACATGACGAGGCAGCCTTTGCTAATCGGTTGGTTGATAATGTTCTGAAAGCGGCTGGTGCAGACGATGATGTCAGTGTCATCAGCGTTTTTCAGAATCATCTGACCGAAATGATCGAGTTCGTGTTGGGCTTTGGAGGTTAGTTGCCTCCGAATCACTTTTGCCGGTGCGCTCTTGGTATGTACCCGGAGCGCACTTTTTTTATGTAAAAAATATCCCCGCTGCGCCAATTGGTGGAGCGGGGAAAAGATTTCTGCTACTACTAGCCCCATAAATCGATAGTAGCGAGTGCAATGTGTAAACTGATCTCCTGGTAGTCGATCTTCTCGCGTAAATCTGGGTTGATGGTATTAGGCGTTACAGCAACGGTGATACCATTTATGTTTTTGGAATTTGAGTATATGCCAAGTTCAAAAATAGCGTGAAAAACCGTTGCCACTAATGCACCTTTTCTGCCAGTCGGGTCGGTTTTGGACCGGTACTGTTCGCAGAGTTTGGTCACTTCTGCCCTAAGCGTATCGGCATTAGATTTTGGGGCAGTGAGCGAATTGGTGTGTTGCCGGACGATGTCAGAAATTCTGACTTGGATTTCCAGCCTCGAATTTCCTAAGAACGTACTACTCCCTTCTGTTCTGATGCGCAAAGTGCAACCTTCTTCAAATAGAAACTGGTTAAGTTCTGCAATCAGACGTTCTGTGGTGTCCACAGTTGTTCTCCTTTTGAAACTACTTTCTGATTGGCTATTTTACTAGTCAATTTGTGGATTGTAAACATGTAGCCTATAATTGATTTATCTTTTGTTTCGATGGGAGGTAGGTTATGACTGCACTTTTAAAGGTTGTTTTGGTAAAAAGCCCTAAAGAAGCTGAGGAGAGGCTAAATGCAAGGTGTGATGTTGCGTTACTGCTCGTTGGTGATGCGCCGCAAGATGTTGCTGTTTATTGTCGGGACTTAAGGGTTGCGCGCATTGTTGCGCAAGTTGTGCCTGAGGCAATTGCGTATACTCGTGTCGCAGACACATCGATTTTGGTGAAGAAAGTTTACAATCTGGGCCCAAGTGGCGCAGAGGAAATTTGGTGCAAGCTGCGTGTATAGTTATGGCTGGAAAGGAGATTTCGATGGCCACAAGAACAGTGGTTTTGAAGGTGGGTTTTGTTACCTGCCGAGAGGCGTTGAAAGGGGCTTTTGAAGATGGCTGCAATGCCGTCATCTTGATGGAAGCCCGAAGGGGTAAAGTAATGGACGCGGTTTGTATCTGTCGGCGGGACTCAGAGTTTTTTTGGAGAACCCTGGGAGTCGAAGGTTGGCAGATTGGAACCAAGGGGTTCGTCTATAAGACTTTGGAAGGAGTAAGAAACATTTCAGATGTGGCCAAGGTCTTTGGAATGGGGGTGGAGGATGTCCATTTGTATGTGTAGCGTAGCGTATTGGGGTAGGCTGAGGCCTGCCCCAATTTATGTTAGGAGATATTTGTAGTATCTAGTATCATAATTTGGTCTTAGAGAGAGGAGTGTTTAAGGGCTATCGCTTTGGCTTCTTGTCGTTCCAATTGATTTGGAGCGAAGTAGAGAAATTCCAAGTGGATTTACCGAAGTCAACGATTTGTTGGTTCCGAGTGGGTTTGTTGCTTATTCAAACTTGCTTGGGCGTCGGAGGGACCTTGAGGAACTTTGTCGTACCTTGGATATTAGCGAGGTTAAGGTCGTAGAAACGGTTGTAAATTAGATGTATCTACCGATACAGCGGGCCCCGAGGGGCCCACTTTTTTTGGTTGGAAGTAGAACATTACTTCAATTCTACTGTCGCTCCGGCTTCCTTTAATTTAGCGGCTGCTTCTTTCGCTGCTTCTGGTTTTGCGTCTTTTAATACTTCTGCAGGGACATTTTCTGTCATATCTTTTGCTTCTTTTAATCCTAGATTTTGGTCGATCAAACGGATTGCTTTGATGACTGAAATCTTTTTGTCGTCTGCGACAGCGGTGATTACAACAGTCTTGTTCCCACCGTCATCTTCGGCGGCTCCAGCCTCGGCTACTGCGGCGGCGCCTGCTACTGGTGCAGCTGCCATTGGCATGGCGGAAACGCCTAATTTGTCTTGAAGCTCGGAAACGAGTTCGCTCAATTCGAGGACAGTCAGTTTGCTGATATCTTCAACTAAGCTTGCTACGTTTCCGCCAGAGGCGGACTTCGCTTCGCTTGTTTTGTCTTGTTTGTCTGTCATAGTAATCACCCCCCTTACTGTTTAGATTTTTGATCCAATAAATATACTAATTTTTGTAGATTGCCTTGTAGTGTGCCAACAATGCCATAAAGTGGAGCAGAGATTGCTCCGAGGGTATTTGCATATAATTGTTCTCGGTTGGGGAGAGTGGAGATTTTTGTAAGACCAACTTTGTCTTGGAATGCACCTTCAACGATTCCTGCTTTGAAAGTTGCTAGCTCTGTTTCTTTTGTGAATTTGCCTATAGCTTGGATTGGGGCAACTGCATCATTGTCGCCGAAAATGACTGCGGTTTGTCCTTCAAGCACTGACGAGAGCTCTTCTGGCATTTTGGCTTCGTGAGCTGCGATGCCGATGAGGGTATTTTTGGCAATGAGGATTCTGGCACCGACTTCTGAGAGTTTTGTGCGAAGATTGTTCATAGCGACTACGTTCATCCCTGTGTAGTCGATAAATGTAGCAGAGTGAGCTGATTTAAATGCATCAGAAAGCATTTTGACTGCGTCTACTTTTTCTTGTTTAATTTTTGATTTAGGTGTCATGTGTCAGATTAATAATGAACCAAATATGAGGGGTACTAAATGAAGTATCAGCCTCGGGAGGGCTTATTCTGCCAATAGGCGGAGCCTCCTGTCTTTGGTTGTCGGGTTAGTATAGCAGAAGAATTTGATGATTGGCAAACTATTCATATATAATACCCTCAGTTGGAATGTTAGTGAGAGTGAGGGAATGATGGCAACATTGGCGCAGGATGTGGTTTTTTCCTATAGAGAAGACCATCTTAGAGCATGGCAGACGGAAACGTTTGTAAAATTCGTCAATTTGAGTTTTCCAGATCAGATGGTAAAGGTGATCGATGATGTGTTGGGAATGGACTTAAAATCTGCAAGTGCGACGGGGAGATATCCGACCGAGGCTAAAGTACAAAAATTGATTGATGTCGTGGTTGGCGAGGATGAGATGGGTCGTGATGAAGGAGTCCGTTTTTTTGTTCGGATGTTGCTAATTGCTTGGAGGGATGTCCGAATCTTTCAAAACAATCAGTCGATCGCTCGGGAGAGCTTAAATAAGAAGCTGGCTGGTGGGCAGTGGCCGCCTGAAGCGTTGGGGAGAGCAATTGAGATTTTTGAATCTCGTGCTGTCCGCTAGGAAGTTGAGGGGTAGTTGTTTACTACCCCCTTTTTTGTTATATTGGGCGTATGGTTGAAGTTCCAGAGCAGAGTGTTAGTGAGATATCGAAGGATGGTGGGGAAAAAGAGGCTGTTAATCCGTCGGAGATTCACCGCCAGGCATTGGAGTGGCATGGAGAGTTTCATAAAAAAATTGAGGGGCCAGATTTTCACAATGAGGAACATATTGATGCTGCGATAGAATCTGCACTTGTTACTATTGATGCTGCTATAGAAGGGAAAGATGAGTGGTTTAATCTTCAAAAAGATCTTGAGCGTTGGAACGAAAATAATCCTGGCCATGAGATTGTGGATTTGCAGGAGTTTAAAGTTGTGTGTGAGATAGCGTTTTCGGCGCATGATACGGGGAATATAATGGAGGGGGTAAGCGTTGACCAAAGAGGCAATTTAGTTCCCAAATATCTTGATAAATACCGTGCAAAAACGGACGCTAATGGAAATCCACAAGAAGCAGAGGACAGGAGTATTGCTATTATGCAGCAGATGATTCGAAATGATAATAGTATTCCTCTGGATAAAAAGGAAGCTTACATCAAGCTCTCTACGCTTTTAATATCAAACACCCGTTTTATTTTTGGCGTACGGGAATACGTACGGGATCAAAGGGAACCTGAGTTTTTTCGATTTGTGATGGCGATGGATCAGATAGGCAGTTCTTATTTTAGGAAAGATGATGAAGGCTCTGTAGCAGGGTTGATTCGTGAGGGTGCGTCTGAGGACCCTGATAAAAGTACCGTAAATCCTAGATTTTTTCTTAATTTTGCTACTATGAGGTTTGGACAGTTAGTGGACTGGGATCCTCCTGAAAAGCGTCAGGAATTTGTGAGGAGCGTGTGGGGAAAGGAACAGTCGCCTGTTGACGAGGAAGTGGTTAGTAAGGGTTTTAGGTCAAAAGAGTTTGTGGGGTGGATGGAGGAGTACGTTACGGAGAATCCCAATGAAAAATCTTATTTTAATGTTATTAAACAGGTCGCTCAAGACCATCAAGGCTCAGCTTTAAGCTAGGAGACATTGTGGAGCTGAGATGAGCCTTTACTGCTTGGTTTTTGCCGAGTGCTTCGATTACTGTTTGTGTGTTTTCTGTAATTTGACTGTCAGTGAGGCTTAACTTTCCGACTGAAACATGAATAATGGGAGCTTTCTTCTCTGTTTTTATGGTGATTTTATTTTGAGAGAAATTTTTGGCGTCTCCTGCTGTTTTTATTAATGTCCCTGTTTTTGGATTAGGCATGAGGCCTCGGGGACCAAGAATTTTGGCAAAGGGAACAAGTCGTGGCATCATATCGGCAGTGGCCAATAGGACATCGAAATCGACTTTGCCATCCTCAAGCTTTTTGATGGTTTCGTCGTTTGCAACCTCTACTTTTTTTTGTTTGCCTGTGCCATGGGGAAGGGTTGTCTGGACGCTAAGGCCCTGTTTTTTGACTGTGACGTGAAGCTCAACTGTCGCATCAAATTTTGTGTACGAAGTCTCCTTTATTTTGGCAATTGCTTCGTTTAGAGGGTAACTTCTGTTTTTGTCGATGCCTGCTCGTGCCGCGAGGTAGTTTTTGCCCCTTACGCGGGATTTTTTGGTCTTGGCTTCAACTTTTTTATCCACGACAGCATTAGTCTCCTCTTTTTTTGATTTGACATCATCATTGACTGGTGCTGTTTTGGTCTTGCCCATTATTCTTCTACTTTGACGCCCATTGAGCGGGCTGTTCCTGCTACTATTTTCTTTGCTGCTTCGAGGTCTTTGGTATTTAGGTCTCCAAGTTTTTCTTGTGCGATGGACCCTAGATCAGCTTTTGTAAGGGTACCTACTATTGCGCGTGGAGTTGTGCCTGAGCCTTTGTCAATTTGCAACTGTTTCTTGATAAGATTGGATACTGGGGCAATTTTGATCTCAAAATCAAAACTTCTGTCCTCGTAAATTGTAATGAGGGCGGGGAGCACGTTGCCTTTCATTGCCATGGTACGGTCGTTATAAGCCTTGACGAATTCCATGATTGCAACACCATGCTGGCCTAAAATGGGTCCAAGTGGAGGAGCTGGGGTTGCTTCACCAGCTTTGAGGTTTACTTTTACAGTTGTTTTGATTTTCTTTGCCATTTCGATTTTATAAAAAATCTCCCTCGAATAAGCGTGCTTAAGCGAGGTAGGGGTATTTTAGGGGAATAAGTGGAAAAAGTAAAGTTGTTGTGATAAAATATTGGAACTATGGGAGTAAGTACACTAGAGAGAAGTCCTTGGCACGGGAGTGTGCTTGATGTTCTTAAAAAAGCAGGCCCGGATCGTTTGACTCACGAGGCAGAAGCTTTAAAAGCTTATAGAGCAAGTGAAATACCACAGGGAAGGAAAGTAGCTGATGTCGTTTATGAAAGAAGGATTGATGTATTAAATTTGGATGAAGCACAAAAAAAAGCATTGAAAGCGATTGATCCGAAGGAGCTAGAAAGACGCATATCGGAAGCTGAGAAAGGGCAACATCTTGTGACGGATATTTCTATTTTTGTGGGCTATGATGACATACATAAATTTCAAGTTAGTGGGGAAGATGATGGAAATAAGGATTATTGGCTAGATAAGGTGAGAGAATTGCTGGGTAAATATAATCCGGCAGCTATTAGTTTCGCGAAGGGCAGATTGACGGAGGTAGCTGAAGCTCGTGGGGAAGATCGATCTCTCGTTTTAGATGCTTTTTTTCAGGTAGTTCAGGAAGAAGAAGCCAGTGAGCATTTTGATCCTAGGCGTGAGCAGACTATGCATACAGTATATTCTGATAAAGGGTCTGGTACAGATACTCAGCCTACTAAGCAAGTGAGATTTGGTGACGATTTTGATGATGATGAACATGCCACTCAAGAGGCTGAAACTGTCAAATTCGATCCAGATTTTGAAGGGGATGCTCCTGAGAGGCCAGCGGATCCTGCTTATGTTGGTAAGCGTAGATAGGACGACGTCTTTTAGTAGATAAAATTAATTAGTCTCCAGCACCCATCGAGGCAACAAGCTGTCTGAGGTCTGATAAAACGTCGGCGTCGTGCTGGGCGATACCTGTTTCGAAGGTTTTGAGATCTGCATTTGATAACTCCAGGGCTTCTTGGGTAGAAATTTCATCAAAAGTATTGAACTCTACTCGTGGTGATTCTTGGGTGTCTGCAAGATCTGGATTGAGATATATGGTTTGAGTCTCCCGAGGATCTAGGGCTTTGTGAGCAGCTTGTTCTGTTATGGACAAATCATGTTTATTAAGAGCTTTCTCTGTTAGTTCAATTGATTGTTTGGATGATGATGCAATAACATAGGATGCACCTAGGTGTCTGATTGTTGAGGCTATTTCCTTTTTAGTTATATCGATCACTCTTTCGCCAAAGCCGCCAGTGCGGAATTTATGATGTTGTCTAATAAGTGGTTCTAACTCGCCAAGCTGTGCGTGGATCACTTGAATAGGTGTCTTGCGGCCTGTATCTGCCGCTTCTTGTTCTCTTTTGCGGGCTTCACTGGGATCCAAAAAGGTAGCCTGGTTGTTTGGGTCTCTTTCTAAATATATAGGCATTGTTGATTGTTATTATATGGGGTATGGCAGAAAATGTCAAAGGGGGTTTTACTTTTAGTACCTTGACCTCTGTCCCTTGTACTCTTGTCTGGCAACCTTCTTTTGTAATGGGCGTCAAGTGAGGTCTTGAAATTTTGAATACCTAAGGGATCTTGTTAGATGTTAACTTGTTGGCTTAAACCTTGTGTGGTATCGTGTCGAAGCATCCTGCATTGCTTGGAGCGTCTTAGGTTTGGCATCAAGAGCCTTTTGTTTTTGTGTGATTTCTTCTCTCATGTATTCATTGCCTCTGGCTTCTCTTTCAGCGTGGGTTTCCTTTGAACCAGTAGGAATGTGTTCTGTTTTTGGTTCGTGATTTGGCATGGCTTATTTTCCACTGTTGGATATGGAATGTCAAGACTTAAGTTTGTTTAGACCTTGGCTACTTGGAGGAAGTCAAGCTCGACTGGGGTTTCTCTTCCGAAAATACTGACCAAGACTTTGACTTTGCCTCGTGCTTCGTCTACCTCATGAACTGTGCCCAAGAAATCGCTGAATGGACCATCTGTGATTTTAACTGCTTCACCTTCGCTCAACTTTGTTTTGTATCTTGGGGCTGGGGAGCTGACGAATTTTTGGATATTTGCGACTTCTGCGTCTGAAAGTGGGGTGGGTTGATTGCCTGTTCCTACGAATCCTGTGACTCCTGGAGTTGTGCGTACTGCGAGCCAGGAATTGTCTGTGACGATCATTTTAACAAGAAGATAGCCTGGGAAGATTTTTTCTTTGACTGTTGCTTTTCTGCCACCCCTTATTACAACTCTATCTTGAGTGGGGACTAGGAGCTCGAATACTAAATCTTGAAGTGACATCGATTCGACTCTTTGGCGGAGAGTTTCACTTACACGCGCTTCATGGCCGGAAGCAGTGTGTACAACATACCATTTGGCTTCGGGATTATCTGTAGTTGTAATTGTAATGTGACCGGGAATTTTCTTTTTTCCTGTTCCACGTTCATCCACACCGGCATTGCCGGTGGGAGCTTGATTTGTTGTTATATTTTTGTCTGCCATTGAAAACAATACTTAGGTTATAGGGGATGTCAAATATTATACATTAAGTGAGGACAAATTCCAATAATTTGGTGAAGCCGATGTCGAGAGCTCCTAGAAATGCACCTACGATGGCTGCGATGATGAGTACGGTTGTGGTTAATTTGATAGTGTCCTTTGCTTTTGGCCAGGTGACTTTTTTAAGCTCAGTGTTTACTTCTGATAAGTAGGTTAAGGGGTTAATCATTTGTGCCTGGCTATTTTAACATGGAGTGGGAGGTAAATGAAGGTGTCCCGATTAAATCGGGACACCTTTTTGGTAATTAGCCTCGGGCCTGTCGTCGAATTCCGACTACGGCCACAGATTGCGGCAGGTATTTGCCACTTAGCGTGTATGCGAATGGCAACGTTCTGACGCCTTGCCAAATATTGGTGGTCAATAGTGCCTGGACTAATTCTTTGCCGGTTTTGTCCCCCAAGGGGTGGCAACACGAGTTCTGGCACTGTGGCGCATTAACGATAAACTCTTCGTTTGGCTCGATGTGTGGGTACAGAAGATCTTCCATAGTCATATGAAAAATTCCTTTTGTTAATGTGAATGTATAAGGAGATTGTATCCTATAATTTGAAAAAATTGGGGTGGTTTATACTATTGGGTTATATGATTGGTTTTCAATATGAGAGGGCACATTGGGAGCGTGGATTGATGGTGGCAGGTGCGGATGAGGTTGGTAGAGGGGCGTTGGCGGGACCGGTGGTGGCTGCAACTGTCGTCTTTGCGCCTTTTAACTTTAAGATCCCGGATCGCGTTTCACTTGTCCGGGATGACAGTGTTCGGATTGATGATTCGAAGCAACTCACAAGGCTTGAGCGCGAGGTGGCGGATAAGTGGATTAGGGGAAATTGTTTAACATTTGGGATCGGGGAAGGATCTGTAGCTGAAATTAACAAGTTTGGCATTGTTCTCGCCACGAATATGGCTTACAGAAGGGCTATTGCACAAATGTCACATCAGACATCCCATCTTCTGGTTGATGCGTTTTATATCCCGTATTTGAGGGGAATTCCAAGAACTAGGCAAACTGCAATTGTGAAGGGAGATTCAGTTAGTTTTTCAATTGCTGCTGCCTCGATAATCGCTAAAGTTTATAGAGACGAGCTTATGCACAGGCTTGCTTGTGAGCACGAACAATACTACTGGGGTAGTAATGTTGGTTATGGTACAAAAGCACACAGAGACGCGATAGCACTATACGGGCTGACACCTCACCATAGGAGTTTGTTTGTGAGGAAGTTTATCTAGCCTCTCGTTTTTTCTCGATTTCTATTTGGTGACGGATCCTGTACTTTTGCTCTTTTCTTCTCTCAGATTTTTTCTTAAAGCGTTCGCGGTCTTTGTATTCCAAAATCACGCCAGAGTTAAGCACTTTCTTTCTGAAGCGTGCAATGAGCTTGTCTTCGGATTCACCTTTTAGTTTTTTTACCATTACCATAAATATCGCCTCCTTTTGGGTTGTATTTTAGCAGACTAGTTTTAATTCTGCATCTGATATACTCATGTGGTCATGGCGGCCAGAAAAAAAAGAAAAGCACTTATAACCGGGGTAACTGGGCAGGATGGAAGTTATTTGGCAGAGCTTCTTTTGCAAAAGGGATATGAGGTTGCCGGAATTGTGCGAAAGACTAGCCACTTTAAACATGCAAATATTGAGCATATACAAGACCGGTTGAATTTGGTTTATGCGGATTTGATTGATGGGGTTTCGCTATCTACTGCTATCGAGAAAGTTATGCCAGATGAGATTTATAATCTTGCTGCACAGAGCTCGCCTCTTGAGAGTTTTAAACAACCTATTCATACAGTTGAGATTACTGCTGTTGGTGCGCACCGATTGATTGAGGCTGCTCGTGATATTGTTCCTAAAGCAAAAATTTATCAGGCAAGCAGCAGTGAGATGTACGGGTGGGTGAATGCAATTCCGCAATCTGAGAAAACGGCTCCAAATCCGGCTAATCCGTATGCAGCTGCAAAATTGTATGCTCATAATATTGCAAGTATTTATAGAAAAAGTTATGGAATGTTTATATGCTGTGGGGTTCTTTATAATCATGAATCTCCAAGGCGTGGATTTGGGTTTGTGACTCAGAAAGTCGCATATGCTGCGGCTTGCGCTAAGCTTGGGATTGAAAATAGTCAACACCTAAATGAGGAGGGTGAGCCTGTGGTGAAAAACGGTAAGGTGGCGCTTGGGAATTTGGCTGCGAAGAGGGATTGGGGGTATGCAGGGGATTTTGTAGAGGCGATGTGGCTAATGATGCAGCAGACTAAACCTGATGATTATGTGATTGCGACTGGGGAGACGCGTACGATTCGTGAGCTTTGCCGAGTAGCGTACGCCTATGTTGGAAAGAATTACAAAGATTACATTTATGTGGACCAGAGATTTGTAAGGCCAACTGAAACTGGTCCGCTGATTGGGGATTCAAGCAAGGCCAAGAAAAAGTTGGGGTGGAAACCAAAAGTTTCTTTTCAGGAATTGGTTGAGATGTTGGTGGACGCTAATATTGCAAGATTGAAAAACCCCTCGTAGGACTGAGGGGTGTGGGTTTGCAAGAATTATTGTGTATAATTTGGTGTGAAGGAAAAAATTGCTGGAAGATTCAGTGGGCGGACTTGGAGGTATCTCAAGATTTCGCTTTTGATAATTGGCTTGGTCAGTGTTTTCCTGGTTTACTGGAAAATTAAATATCCAAGATTTGGGATATATATAGTTCGGGATAAGACTCAGGTGGGTGGTGTTGAAAAGACGGAATACCAAGGCGAGGTTGCTAGAGTCGATGATCCTTATGGTTACTACAGTGTTGAGGTTCCCAAGGATTGGAAGAATCAGCAGCTTCAGTTGACTTCTGACTTGATTTCAAATTTTGGATTGGTTGATCCAGATATGCTTGTGGATAAACGGGAGATTGCTGACGGAATTTATGATGTGTATTACCGGAATGGTGGTTTTGTGACGGTTTCTGTTTATAGTGGGGAGAGTCAGTCATCTTATTGGCCTACCCTCGATGCTACTAAGTATTATGGCGATGTCTTGATTGGTGGTGAATCTGGCTACGAATTTAATTATAGGGATGACATTATTAAGGAGGGGGAATTGTGGGAAGCGCGCGCGATGCACTTGGGTGATAGCTACGTAATTAGGTTTGGGTATGATCCTGATGGCTATCCGGAGGGTGAAAGCGTCTATAGGAAGATTCTCGCCAGTTTTGAGTTTAAGGAAGAGTGAACCTCGATTCCGAACCAATAGGTTTGTAGAATTTTTTATCACCGTCACTGAAGGGTATGAGGATTCTGACAGTGTATTCTTTTGAGTCAGGGTGAAACAGGAAGCCGCCAACTCTCGTATGGTAGCGCTCTGCGCGTGAGAGTGTGTTTATTACGATATGTCCAACCGGTCCTTTTGCTATGCAGTCTTCTGTAAGGCATCGCACAATGGACAATAGCAAGTGGGATGGTCCGTATTCTTCTTCAATCTTGATTTTGCCGTAGCCACCATCGTATTTTTCGGATCCAACTTCATGGGCAAGAATTAATCGGGATTCACCTGTCATCTTGTTTGTTTTGTATAACCTTTGTGTGATGCCGACATAGTTGATGCTTGATCCAGGACTTATAATGGAGAGAAAAATTGTGTTTGGATCACTGCTACTGACAAAGTATTGTTCAACTTTGTTGATTGTTATGTCTTCGTTGAAGAAAATCTCAATAGGTTTTTCTATATCAGAGAAAGGTACTGTTTTGTAGTTTTGGCTATTTGCATCTAGTGCTTCGCCAAAGTATGGGATGTTTGTGGCACTCCTTCTTTCATTGTTTAGCTCTTTGTATTCTTCATCGGTTCGGTAGATTACGGATTGGTTGTTGATTGATCCTAAATATAAATGGTGGATTTGTGGGTTCTTTACAATTTCTGGCGTTGGGGGTGGTGATTGGAATGGTAGATTCGAGAGTTGTTTATTTGCTTGTGAGATCAAGCCCTTTATTTCTTCTGGAGCTTCATCGCCGATGAGTGCATTACCCAAAATACCGACTAAAAATAGGAGAAGTATGATGGCACCTGCAATTTTATGTTTCAGATATGGGTCTTTGTATTTGGGTAAAGGTGCTGGTTCATCTCGTTTCGTAAGTTCTGGTCCTGGGATATTAAGGGGATTATTGATATTGGCTTTGGTTTCTGGTGGCATGATGTTAAGTTTAGCAGATGATTATTATTGTTTGTGATGGTGTATCCCAAAGTAAAGCGGATGGTGGCGGTAGCGCCTTGGCTACATGAAATAAAAAACCAGCACCTGAAATCCAAGTGCTGGTTCAGCTTATGAAAGAGAACTATTTTCTCTTTTTGGTTTTCCTTTTTGCTGTTTTTTTAACAACTTTCTTTTTTGTTGCTTTCTTCTTTTTCTTTGCTGGCATGGTCACCACCCCCTTTAAATAAATTTAATGATGACCCTTATTTACCATTCGGCATGGGTCAGCGAAGTGGAGCAGTGAGAGTAGTTTTTGCACGGTAGTAATATTATTTTAATTTAAACCTTTTTGTGAAGGCGTGTCAATCAATCAATTTGCAAGTTTCATACGTGATTTTTCCCGTATTGTTGGCTTTTTATTGATGATTTGCATTTAGCGCTATAAATGATTTAGAGTTTATATAGAATGAGTGATGCTGAAAATTCTTTGGGTGTGGAGTCCGGTCAAAAAATTCCTGAAAGTGTCGTTGTGCGTGAGGGTGAAGATTTGCCTGAGTTAACAGACGGCGAATTATATAAGTATGTTGAAATGCCAGACGGGAAAGTGGTTTTTGGTTTGGAAGAAGCGGTTAGTCATTGGCAACTCATAGATCCAAAAGACAGAGAGAAGGCTCAGGGGACTTTTGTCAGAAATGCTGGGTTGGCTGCAGTGCGGGGTGGCTATGTTTATTTGACAGGATCGTCTGGTGGTTTGACAGCTTAGGGGGGCAAGGATCTGGGTAAGATGATAACTGGTACTGGGGCTGTGGATAAGGAATTAATGGACCGCAAAACTGCTGAATTACTTCAGAAAAGATATGGAGGGAAGTATCACTTTGAGGTGATAGAGAGGGATTAATAAAAATGCAAATTAAAAGGTTTGTCATAAGTCGTGATCCGGTTTGGATTCGGGTGACTTCTTTGACTTCTGTTTTGTTTTTTATTTATTTTTCAGATGCACTTTTGTCGTATTGGGTACCTGTTTTTATTCAAGATACTACAAATAGTGCAGTTTGGATGGGGTTTATTTTGGGATTTTCGTCTATTGTGGGATTACTTGCTGATATCGTCCTTCCTCAGATGTTTAAGAATGTATCCTCTGTGAAGCTAATAATATTAGCTGCTGTGACGAGCTTTGCATTTTCGGGCTTTATGTTGTCTGCCACTTGGTTTCCATACGTTTTCGTTTTTTTAATTGGGATGGCAGTGTGGGGAATTTATTATGAATTTTTGGGCTTTGCTACTCAACAGTTTGTTGCAAATTCTGTTCCATCGGCCTTACACGCTTCTACTTGGGCTTTTATCAGTACATTCAGGTCTTTGGCGTATACACTTGGGCCATTCGTAGCTGGTTTATTACTGAAGTGGGGTGATCGCCAAATGATCATATTTGCAATAACTCTTGCCGTTGTCGGATATTATTTGATTTTGCTGTTTGGGATGACTAAAAGTGTGGAGGAAAAGGTTAGCTTCAAGCATATAAACTTTACGGCTGAGGTTGGCCATTGGATCGCTTTATTTTGGCGTGTGTGGCCTGTTGTTGTATTGAGTTTATTGGTGGGGACCGTCGAAGCAATCTTTTGGACTGTAGGGGCGGTATACGCTGATATGCTTTCGGAAACCAGTTGGTTAGGTGGACTTTTTTTGTCGGTTTATATGGCCCCATCGTTGTTTATGGGTTTTTGGGTGATGAGACTCAATATAGTGAGTGGCAAGAAGCGGAAGGCTACAATGTCACTAGCGGCTTCTGGATTACTTCTTGCGATGCTTGGAATAAGTGATAGCGTTTTCTTAATTTTGCTTTTAGTTTTTATATCTAGTTGTTTATCTGCTTTTTCATATCCCTTGATTGATGCGGTGTACTCAGATGTTATCGCCAGAATGGGGAGGCAAAGGCTTCATTTGGTGGGATTAACAAATTCTGCCACCAGTGTTTCATATATTATTGGCCCCATGCTTGGTGGACTTATTGCAAGTCAGTTTGGTGAAAAGATGACCTTTTCTGTCGTTGGCGGGGCTATGAGTGTAATGTGTTTGATGTTGTTTTTTGTCTTGCCCAAGAAATTGAAGTTGCCTCAGAAGCAGATTGAGAGGTGGAAGTAGCGTCTGTGATATCATCATTTTGATGGCTGCGAAGATTAAATTATCCAAAGATAAGAACATCCTTAAAAAATTAAATCTTGTGACCGTTGCTTATTCTAATGTTGAGCGAGATATGTTCCCCACAAAAGAAGCTTATGAGGCAGAAGTAGAGGTAGAGGAGCGTGCCAAAGATGTAGTGAAGGTGCTCATCGATTTGGGTGTACCGGCAAAAGGAGTCCCGGGAGACCAGTATTTTTTAACCTGTTTATTAGTTGACAGGCCGAATTTGGTACTAAATCTCGTTGATACTCTTAGAGGCAAAGATGAACTTCAATCTTCAGTCCCTGCAGCCTTGGAGCTTGCTAGTGTTCAATACACTGGGGCAGGGCTTGCCGGCCTTGTAATAGGTAACGATAGGAATTTAACGAAAAGGCTTATGGTTGCTTATGATATTCCTACGCCCAACTTTCAATTTGTGAGGCGAGCTGGTACAGAACTTGATAGCGAGCTTAAGTATCCGTGTATTGTGAAGCTCAATGAGAGTGGGGGAAGTGTGGGGATTGATAATAAAGCGGTTAAAGAAACTGAAAAAGAAGTAAATAAAAGGGTAGATGATTTAATTTCTACCTATAAGTTGCCGGTTATAGTTGAAGAGTTTATCGACGGGCCTGAGATTACAGTTATTGTTTTTGACGACGGTGCCAAAAGGCATGTGGCAATGGGGGAAAAAGTTTTTAAATCGAAGGCGGACGGTAAACATGAATTTACAAGTCTTGAATCGTATCGTGATTTAGATGCTTATAAATACAAGCCTGTCGACGATGCGCTTTATGATAGGATTTCGAAGCTTGCTATTAAAGCCTTTCATGGACTGCATCATGAGGATTACGCAAAGTTTGATGTTAGGGTAGATAACGAAACCGGTACGCCTTATTTTACAGATTCAAATCCGAATACTGCGTTTGGACCGGATATGGGTCTTCCGATGACGGAGGTCATGGCGATGCATGGGGTGAGTTTTGAGGATATGTTAATTAGTCTTCTTGGAAAGTATGCCAAACAGTTGTAGGCAATGATTAAGGTATGGGGGAAACGCAAGGGCTTTGCTGATAACCAGGTTTTGACTATAAAAGCCGATAACTTATATCAAGCTTCAGTGATTCTTGGACGCGAGATGGCAGAAATCAACAGAAAATTTATTGATCATGAGATGCGAGGTATAAGCCAGACAGCGAAAGATAAAGCGTTCGCGATCGCAGATCAAAAGCTTGCAGAGCTTAAGCTTTGGGCTAAAAAAGAAGAGTTTTTGGTAGGTGGGGAGAATCGATTGGCCAGGTACCTTGAGTGCTTTACAGGATATATGGAAGGGAGTGGTTTAAGTGGTGCAGAATGTGCGTTTTTGCAAACAGAACTGGATGCTGGGTGCCAATCGCTGTTTGTCCAAGATGGTAAAACTGGAATTATCAGGCTTGTTCATTCTGAGGAGGATATTAATCCGGGATTCTATACTGGAGAGTATTGGTATAAATGGGTGAGGATGGAGCTGCCTGATCAGGAAGTTCGTTTCTTTGCCTATCCAGGTCTTTGTAGTTGGGGACCAGCATTTGGTGTGAATGTAAGTAAAGGTGTGGTCCAAGCTGTAGATGATCTGTATATAAATTCTGTATATGGGTTGGGCCCAATATGGGCCAATGCAATGGCTTTTATGACCTTGGATTTGGGTGAAGTTGGTCTTGTGGAGGAGCTGGTAAGAAACATTGAGAAGCTTCCCGGTGGCAAGTTTGATGGGGGCTATGCGATACATTTAGCAGGCGCTTGTGAGCATCCAAAGATAGCGTCTGTGGAGTTCGCTGCAGACAAAATAAAAGTATTAGAGCCTGCTAGGATTGGAGATCGTTTGATAGTGGCCCAAGCGAATTGTCCGCTGGACGATGAGATGCAAAATTTTTCTGAGGCGGCTTTTCCCAGAAACCGTAGTGAATGGGGCAAAGGGGATGCAGAGCTTTATGTTGAAATGCGAGAGCGGCAGGCGCGACTTACTGAAACAGGAAAAGAAGTTAATTGGCTCAAGGAAGATGCGGATCAATCCATTGAGACGGGATTGAAAATTCTGGCTGACCCTAGAGGGGATATGGGTAGGCGAGAGAAGAGAGGAGTTTATGAATATTTCACAAGTGGGTTTCCGAGTAAGCTTGTGGTTGGCCATTTCACGGCGTATTTGGAGGAAGGTAGTATAAATTATTATGTCGGTAAGCTGCGCCCGGCACCGATCGAAGGAAAAGAGTACGAGGTGGATGTTGATGCAAATTACAGGTTTGGATTAAAAAAGATTTGGGAAGTGGCTAGAAGAGAAAGGCAAGATTTTTATGGGCAAAGAAGATAAAGAAGGATTTGTAATTTTTAAAAGTTTTTATATTTTTTGAGCAAGAGTATCAGGAGTTTTTTGAAGCTTATCAAGACTAATATTATATATATTGTGGCAATGATCTTCATAGATAGAGTATGTCAGAAGAAGAAAAAGAAAAATAGAAGAAAAGCCGGTATTTGAATTCACCTTAGAGAAATTAGAGTGGAGAAAGTTTGATTAAATTTGCAGGCCCGGAGGGATTCGAACCCCCGTCAAAGGTTTTGGAGACCTCTATTCTGCCATTGAACTACGGGCCTAAAGTTGGTTTATTTCAATCCAATTCGTTTCATTAATCCTTGGTAGCTTGAGCCAAATGTCTTAAGTTTTCTCTCTCTTTCTGTGGCCATTCTCCTGTTTATGTAGGCCTCATAATAAAAGAGTTGTATTCCAAGCATTGTCTTTGTAGATTTGACTCTGCCGCTTTTATGATGGTTAATACGTTTTTTTAAGTCTGCTGAATAGCCGATATATATCTTACTGTTGACATCTCTCAACACATAAACGTAATACATGTTTGATTATGCCATTTCATCCCGCCGTTCGCGAACGGCGAGGATAAACTACGGGCCTATGTGTATTCTTCCGGTATTTTATCAGAAACAGGAGTAGAGGGGGGAGAAACCGGTTTTTTGCCCATAAAAATGGGCCGCTCTGTGGCGGCCCGGTGAGAAAATTAATCTGGGAGGCTATCAAAATAAATCGATGTAATCAACGAGTTCTGTCGTGCTCGGGCGACTGCTGCCGCTGTTTGGCGGTTCAGGTCCGTTTGCCTTTTTTCGGCGACCTGTTGGCAGTGTGCCAGGCATTTTTTTCCATTTTGCCTGGCCCGATCCAGCAGGCTGGCCGGGGCAGGGTTGACTTGGCTTAAAGTACTTTTGGGCATTTTACCCTCCTTATTGTAAAGGCCGGTTATCCGGCTGCGAACTTTATACTGAGTATTGTATATCCTATAGTGGAATTTTGCAAGGGGGAGTTTTATAAAAATGCGCGCTCAGTTGAGGCTACTTGTGAGCGCGCTTTTATTCTGTTTACCTAATGTTGGTAGCCTTAGGTGAAGCCTCGAATTTGGGCTTCCTTAGCTAAAATATTGTTGATGAGCTGCGCAATGTTATCTGGAATTGGTATAGTGAAAGCTTCGGTGACGCGCTGCTCAGCTAGTTTTTGGTCTTCACAGTCAAAGTTGGCAAGGCATCTTAAGATGCCATGTTCTGTCCTCCTTTGTGAAACATAGGGCATTGGGATAGTTAGCCTGCCCCTCGGGACGCTTCCTTTGCCATAGTTGCTCATGACCAAAGTTCCTTCTTTGAACTAAAACGTACTTTAATGGTCGAAAATATCTGACTCAGTTGATTTTAGTTCTTTGTGTGAGATTGTGTCAAAATTGCGCATAAAAATAGAGCCGCTTATCGCACTAGCGGCTCTAGCAAGGCGTGGTACTATGCTTCTGCAATGTTGAGTCTTTGGAATACACTTTCCTGGAGCTCCATCCCGCAGGGTTCGCTGCAGTATGCAACTCCAAGTTCGAACCTTAGTTTAGGTCCGCTCATTATTGTACCGCAGTTTGTACACCTGCCTTCAATGACAATATGATCGGCACAATCTGCGTTATTAGAAACTACCTCTTTAAGTAGGCCGTAGGCTGGGTCTATACAGTTGGGCGCGTGCTGACATTCACCACCTCTTACAAAGAGGTGGTTTTCAGGCTTTTTTGGATCAAGTGATTGTCTGCATTCTTCACAGTAGATCAGGTTAGCCTGGAATCCTAATCTTGCACCTGTTGTGCGTTTACCACACTTGGCGCAGTGGCCCGAAGTCAGCCTTAGATTAAGGTCGCACCTATCACTGTATGCTATTTTTAGCCTACCGTTTTTGATTGACATCAAGAATCTCCTGAAATGTACTAAGCTGTCGCTTTGGCGATCAGCTGTGCGAATATCAGAAGTATACCTTATCGTAGCCGTCTTTTTTAGAGGTCATTGCTCAAACTTTTTCCAACTGAGAGAATTCTTCGAATTCCTGCTGTGTGATTTGACCTGTTTTGAGCATTTCCTTAAGTTGTTCTAGGTAGCGCCCTTGTTCTTCGGTATTTTGATCTATGTCGTAGTCGTATTTGCCGTGGACATCAATTGGCTGGTTTTTGATCTTCATGTGGCCGGCGTGCTCCATAATGGGTGCGGCTTCATTTGTACCATGTCTACCTGCGGTTTCTCTGCCAGGCTCTGGTAGTGGGCACTCTCCAGCAGGTGCGTCGAGAGTTTGCTGGAAGTGCTGTTCTAGGTGGTCTATATCTGACATGCGTTCTTTGAACATTCTATCAATTGTGCCAAGAAGAAAAAAGACTAGAAGCCTTATTTAGTTTTGTCGGTTTCTTTATGCTTTGTAGATACCCGGCAGGTTTTGCAGAATTTCATTAGCAAGAGCTTGCCTGAGCCCGCTGGAGACTTTACCTGAATATTTGTCTTGTTTCTTGTTGTGACGTAGTTTTGGCTTTTACAAACTTCGCAAACCATCGCCACAATGTCGCTTTTACTTTTTGCCATATCAGGGAGGAATTATATACTCATTTAACTCGAGTTTGCAACTCTCGTAGATGTTTATATACCTCAAAAAATCTCTTTAAAAAAATGCAAACCAGAGTTTTTTTCGGTATAGCAGATAGGTGTAGAATTGGTCTAGCATGACCGGGATCATATACAGGAATCTGCTGAAGCCAATCCTTTTTACTCAAGATCCTGAGAGTGTGCACGACAGATTTACTCAAATCGGCAGTTTATTGGGCAAGAGTCAACTCACAAGACATATCACCTCTGCGCTTTTTGGTTATCAAAATAAAATGCTTGAGAGCACGGTTTGTGGAGTAAAGTTCTCAAATCCTGTTGGACTTTCTGCTGGATTTGATAAGGATGCAAAGTTAGTTTCAATTATGGGTTCTGTGGGGTTTGGATTTACTGAGCTTGGAACTGTTACTTTTAGTCCATACGGGGGGAATCCTAAACCAAGGCTTTATAGGCTTCCGAAGTCAAAAGCTTTAGTTGTTTATTATGGCTTGAAAAATGAGGGGGCAGTGCGTGTGATTGGTAGGATCAAGTCGTCATATCACGAGGATATTGTGTTGGGTGCATCGATTGGGAAGACAAATAGCAAAAAGACGGTGAGTTTGGACGATGGCATAAAAGACTATGTCGCTTGCTTGCGGGAGTTTGAGAAAAGCGGAGTTGCCGAATATTACACAATAAATATTTCTTGCCCTAATACTTTTGGTGGAGAGCCTTACACAACACCATTAAGATTGAAGGCACTTCTTCATGAAATAAGGAAAATTAAGACTTCAAGGCCAATATTCATTAAAATGCCGATTAATTTACCTTGGGGTGAGTTTAAGAAGCTTGTCGAGGTGGCGGTGAGATATAAGATTGATGCATTGGTTATTGGGAACCTCAATAAGGATCATAAATCTATGACCATAAAAGATGAAATCCCAAAACATATTAAAGGAGGAATCAGTGGAAGGCCGACATGGAGGCTTAGTAATGAGTTGATTAGTAGAACTTATCAAGAGTTCGGTGACAAAATTAAGATTATTGGAGTTGGGGGAATATTTAGTGCAGAAGATGCTTACGAGAAGATTTGCAGGGGTGCGAGCCTTGTTGAGGTGATTACGGGGATGATTTTTGAAGGGCCTCAAGTTATTGGGGATATAAATCGTGGGGTAGTTGCGCGACTTGAGCGCGATGGATATAAAAATATAAGTGAGGCTGTGGGGAGCTTACAGGTAGTTGAAAAGTAGAATTAAAATTGTGGCCTTTATAGCCACAATGTCGATTTTGAAGATGGATAAGGTTTTGTAAAGATTGAACCAGTCAGTGCCGTGGTGATGTCGGACTTTTGCTCCTAAAAATGCGTACATTTTATGAGAGTATGGGTAGAGTCACATCATGCCGTCACCTACGAAAAAAGTGTCCAAGAAAAGGTGTGAATAAACTCCAAGTGTAAATAGAAACAAGTGGGGACTCCCAATTAAATACGATATGAGCAGTAGCGGGGCATAAGCAATTGGCCAAGCTTCCTCACAATTGCGATTTGATATATGCCATCGAGATCAGGGAAGATGCTACCAAACAAAAACGGTAGGTAATACTCGTTTTGTAGAGGAGTTGAAGTTAATTGCGATATCGCGAGGTAGAGGAGGGATGGGTATGCTATGTGGCTAATTAGTTGCATAAACTAACTTTAGCAGATATTTTTGGGCAATAAAAAAGGGGCCTTGCCGCCTCTCGCGTGTCAAATGAAGAGTGAGCCCAAGAGCAGGATTGAACTGCTGACCTTACCCTTACCAAGGGTACGCTCTACCAACTGAGCTACTTGGGCAAAAAGTTGTGTGTTGAATCTATTTCGTTCAGAATCCACTCTTTAAACTTAGTGTTCGACACAGTGATGCTTGCAACACCTTTTTTTGACTTCTTTTTGTATGTCCCTTTGCTTTGCGACGGAATCTTGACGATTTTACCAAATTTTTCTTCGGATATCTTGAGTTGTTTGCTCCAGTACCTTCTAATCTTCAATTCATCTAGATCGTGAAATGATACTATGCTATATGAAATCTTGTCTGGCTTTACTCCACAGATATTTAGTAAAAACGCCCTGAATATCAAAATCATCTTTGGATCAGTGTTGGTAACTCGCACTTGATATTTATCTGCTTTGTTTCCTTCTCCCCAATAAATTCCAAGAGCCAGTCCGTAAAGTATTTGTTCAGCGTTATTCATGTTTTTCTTTATACTAAATGGATGCCCACTTGGGTTTGATTTTTGGTAAATCGCTTCGCTAAGTGACCTTCTTGCGATGTTGTGTTTATCCATCCAATAAACGATTTTATTAATTGAGCATTCCTTTATGATTGATATTTCGTTCATGGATTTCCCCGAAGAATAGAGAGTGACAAGCTCTTCTTTGTCCATTGCTAATTCTACTATAGATCAAGCTTTGCCGCATGCACCAAAGTCCTGCTTGACGACTATGTAAAAAGTATATAACGTTAGTTATCTGCCAATGAATAAAAGGGTGTTAGTAATTGTAATTCTCATTTTAGTTCTTGTTCTTGGGGTTGTTGCTGCTGTTTATTTGCTTCGACAGCAACAGGATATTCGAGAGAAAGCCTCTGTTCCTGGTGGTACATCGACGGTTACTGTAAGTCCAGACACTTCTACAATTTCAATTGGTGAATCAACTCGTGTGAGTGTGTTATTTAATACTGGTGGGCTTTCTATTTCGGGGATAGCTGCAAAGCTTAACTATACTTATAGTGAGGTTTCGGCGCCTGTGGATGTTCAGAACATAACGATAAGTAGCGGACTTCTGGGAACTGGGGAGTGGACGTGTCCTGTGACTCAATTTAACGCCAGTGCAGGAATAGCCACGATTGACATTTCGTGTTTCAACACAAGCACGACTGGTTATTCAACTGAGGTGGACACGCAGCTTGCAACCTTCGACCTAGTAGCTGCTTCGGCACCTGAAATTAACCCTGTTGTGCTTGCTTTTGCTCCGAACAATAGCATTATTGCAGCGAAGGAAACTGGAGAAGATGTACTTCTCACTCCTTCAACTACTGGTACCTACAGAGTTCTTGGAGTTGGGGGTGTTGGTTCTACATCATCCGCTACAGGATCGGGCACTGGTACTGCCAGCCCGACTGGTAGTGGCAAGGCGACTGCGACATCAAAGGCGACAGGGAGTGCTACGCCAAGGGCAACTGGATCTGGGACTCCTGTTGCGGTACTTCCTAATGCTGGTATTGTGGCTCCTACAATGATGGGAGTTTCTGTGGGAGTAGTATTAATAATTGGTGCACTTCTTTTGGCGATATAGTTGAGGGATAAGACTTCGTTGGCTATTTTTATCATCTTTGTTTTTGTGATTGGTTCTGTATTTGTATTGAAGAATCTGGGTAGTGACGACATTGGCGGTGCCATACGGAGAGTTATTCCTCAATTTGAAGAGCCTGGGATTGCTGTGATTATGGTTGGAGATATTATGCTTGGGAGAACAGTTAACAGTACTTCCTTGAAGGCAGGGGATTGGAATTATCCTTTTGTTCATGTTTCTGAATATTTGGGGACTGGAGATATTGTGTATGCGAATCTGGAAAATCCGATTATTGAAGAGTGCCCGACGAGTAATACAGGTACTGTATTTTGCGCACCGCCATCTGCGCTCGATGGCTTGAAAAATTATATTGATATTGTGAGTTTGGCGAATAATCATGCAAATGATTATGGTGGAATTGGAGCAGTTGAAACGGAAGAGCACTTGCGGGAGGCTGGCATTGGTTATACTGGGCGTGGAGCATTAAAGATAGTAGAGGTTGGGAATACTAAATTTGGATTTTTGGGGTTTAATTTCTTTGATAAAAAGCTTGCAGAGGAAGACCTGGAACTTGTTCGATCCTCTGATGGCCAGGTTGACGTTTTGTTTCTTGGTGTGCATTGGGGAGTAGAGTATACAAGTGAGCCGACTGCCCAACAGAGGGTATGGGCGAAACAGCTTGTAATGGCTGGAGCCGATGTGATTTCTGGGCACCATCCACATTGGGTGCAAAGTGTGGAGTATATAAACGAGCGGCCGGTTTATTACTCGCTCGGCAACTTTGTGTTTGACCAGATGTGGAGTGAGGGTACACGGCGTGGTCTAGTTGTTCGATTGTTATTTAAAGATGGTGAATTTGTAGGAGAACAAAGGCGGGAGATCTATATGAAGAATTGGGCGCAGCCTGTGTTTCTTGAGTAAGAATTGTTGCTTGTGTATCTCCTTTTTAATTTGTGATAATCTGAATGTATAGCATGGGACGAGTTTTTAATTATGTTAGTTTAGCGGTTTTGCTTGGTGGTTTGGTGGTTGGGGTTATTTTAGTACAGACTTCGCAAGAGCTTCGTAGGTTTGCTGGTGAGGAGCATAAAGTCAAATTGTGTCACCAGACTGGTTCTGGACAGAATACGATTGAAGTTGATGAGAATGCTATTCCTGCTCACTTGGAGCATGGTGACAGCGTGGGAGATTGTCCGAGTGCACCTCCTCCAACTGATGCACCACCGCCTGCTACGGAAACCCCGACTCAGCCGCCGGCGACTCTTGCGCCAACTGCTGTACCGACACAAGCACCTACACAACAACCCACACAAGCACCCACACAAGCGCCTACAGCGACACCAGCACCGACGTCCACGCCTAGTGGGACAGGCGGGCAGGCCATTTCACAGCCCAATAGTAGTAGCACGACCAATGTGACTGTGAATGTCACCAATACTGGTGGATCTACTGGTGGATCTGACGCCAGTTCTACACCTATTCCTAGCACACCTACTTCTTCTCAGCAGCAATTGGTAACAACATCTGCTAGCGATGGCTCAACTTTTGTCTTTAACATTGCTTTTCAAGGGGTTTTTGGGCAGGGTGCCAATAAGAAAGTAAGAGTAAGTTTTAAACAAAATGAAGACGTTGTTTATTTGTTTGACGATGTTTTGGTTTCTGCGAATGACAAAGGAGTGTACAGTGGTCGTCTCGAGGGAATTGTGCCTGGGACATATGATGTAGTTGTAAAAGGCGAGGGGCACTTGGCGAAGAAGTTTACTAAGGTAGCGGTGGTCCGTGGTGTGAATACTTGGAATTGGGGTACTATCAAACTTCGAGCAGGAGACTTTGATGGGAATAATAGACTTGATGTTTTCGATATTGCCTTGTTGCTCGCTCCATATACTCAGTTGAGTGTTGAGTTGGATGAGGGAAATAGTTATTTTGATATTGATGGCAATGGAGTATTGGAAGCCAAGGACATTGTGGTAGTTTTAACAAATTATAATCAACTTGAAATAATCGGAGATGAGTAACCGTAAAAAATTGTTATTAGTGATTGCGCTTTTGATTTTGTTGTTGCTTTTTGTGTTGGGATATTGGTTTTTTGGACGCACACGAGAGGTCAAGAAAGTTGGAGGCCTTGACATTACTCCTTCTGTCCCTTCGGCTGTCAAGGGTGATGTTTTTCGAGTGGATGTTAATTTTAGGACAGGGACAAATGGGGAGGCAAAACCAGTTAGCGCTATGAGTTTTCGACTAACTTATGATTATTCTGGGGATAATCCTGACGTTCAGGTTGTGGATGAAAATGGTGTAATTTCGGACACTCTGTATCCTGCTACCGAGTTTTTGCAAAGTGGTGAGTGGACCTTTCCTGTGAGGAGTGTGCAAGAAGGAGCTGGGAGTGTTGTAATCGATTTTGCGGCTGTTAATACAAGTTTGGATGGTTATATGGAAGATGCGTCTAAGACTATTGCAAGTATTTATTTTAAGGCTGAGGATGTTCCCGATGCTGGAGCGTTTACGCTTGAGTTTAATAATGATCAGACAAAGATGATGACGAAGGAGGAGAGTCCTGTAAATATATTGAGCGTACCAAATAATTTGAACTTTACGATAAATAAAAAGTAGTGTAGGATTGGTGAATGGAAACTTCGGGGATTGGTGGACCAAAAGTTGAGAGAGGTAAAGGTGGGGAGATGCTCCAGAAATTGATAAATAGTGCGGCGTTTGTGACTTTAGATAAAAAAGCCACCGCATTGTATGAAAAAATAAAAGAGAAAATTAAGAATTTTGATGCGCAAGAGGCACTACAGAATGCTGACCGTTTTGGAGCAACGCTTGTAAAGCGGTTGTCAGCGATCGCTGAGAGCTATGGAGTTGATACTGGAATTAAGGAAGTTGCTCGTGAGAAAACATTATCTGGAATGGTCGGTAAACTTAATGAATCACAAGGAATTGGCTATAGCGCCTACGCCGGTGGAGTGCGCTACAGATCTGGTGGGTAATGTATTTTGATGAGTGAGAATTTTAATAATCTAATTGGAGACAAGGTTGACCGAATAATTGTGGCACTTAATCCTGAGATGTCTAGCGAATCTGTAAAGCAAAATTTGCTGGCCGCGACTTATATTGATTTACAAAATAAAGTTATTGATAAATTGGGTGATAAGTTTGATAGCTCGGTGTTATCTGTAAAAGTTGGTGAGTCCACTGAGGATGCACTAAGCTTTCAGGCTAATTTGGAGACTTTGATTAGTGAATCTAGTTTGAATTTTGAAGAAGAGTTTAGGTCTTCGCTCTTGGCTGTTTTCGAGGATTTTGTGAGTGAGTTGAGATCAAGTTTACCTCAGGAGAAGATTGAAGTGCTGAACAATGTTTTGATTGCTTCATAAAAATAATCCCCTCGTGGGGAGGGGATTGTATTTGTTCAGGGTATGTCGTAAATAAGGAGGTGCGATTCTCCGTTTTTTGCCACACCTATCATTTCGAGTATGATAGGGTAGATTACTTCGCCTTTGTTGTAGTCATAGCCGGCTTTGATGTATGGCGGAATATAAATCTTCGTATAACCCTGGGGCATTTCGACGATGGGGTCTCTTTGATCCTGAAGCACATAGGTTGACATGTCTGCATCGTGGGGTTTGAAATCTTTATACTCTGTGAGCTTGCCGTCTTCTACAAAGAAGGACTTTGTGAGTAGGCGGTAGTCGGCTTGATTTGTCGGATCGGATAGTCTGACTAGGAGTGTCCCAATTACGATGACTACACCCAAAAATGCTACCAGAACATATGCTTCGACTTTTTTGCTCGGCATGAGCTTTCTCCTTTTAAAGACCTTAAACAGTGGGGCAATTATAGACTAAACGAGGTTGTAAATATAGCTATGGGGTAGTGTGTGCTGAGGCCTGGATTCGAACCAGGGTAGGCCGTTCGGCCGACAGTTTTACAGACTGTTGTGATTGTCCACTCCA
>CAYHMW010000003.1:19855-76302 GCA_964357925.1 uncultured Gammaproteobacteria bacterium | reverse complement strand
TTCGCTGACGTCTACTTTGCTTGAGTTATCACGACCGTCCGTATGAATACGGGTATAGGTGAGAGTATCACTCTCATTAGTGTCATATTCCTGAGCCTTTCGGAGTGCGTGGTTGAGTGCGAACCATGTCGCTTGATATAGCGGCGTGCGGCCTACAAGTTCAAAATCGGACAATAAAAGTGACGGAATTCTTCTGGGCGGAACGTACCCTGCGAGTTTGCCACTATTAAAAGCCCACCTGGCCAGCAGAATATTGGTAAGTCCTGATTTCTGTAGTTCTCCTGTGTAGCGATTGATGGCATCGATCATTGTTGGGATATCTCTCCGCATCGAGGTAGAATCATCTAACACTTCAAGCACTAAGACTGAGTGCCTTCGAAATGGCTGCAAATCGTTAGTACCGGGAACTGGGATAAGTCCCATTTGGAACTCCTTAATGTGCTAAGAATCAAACGTTAAGATGTTATTGTATTTGGCGAATAAGCAGCTGTCAAGACTATGGGATTTATGTATGTTAGAATCAATACTAAATGAGAGCACTGGGAACATTTCGATCAAAAAATGGAGATATTAATTTGCCTGTTTTTTTCCCTGATGCGACTCGGGCCGTGCTTCGGACTCTTGATGCGACAGATATTGCGGCTACAAAAACACCAGGAGTATTAGTTAATACATATCATCTCTACCGAGATATTGGTTCGAGGGTTATTAAAAAATACGGAGGAGTTCGGCCTTTTATGAATTGGAATGGTGGACTTATTACTGATTCCGGTGGGTTTCAAGTTATGACTTTGGCAAAATCAGGACCCAATAAAGGGAAGGTTACAGATGAGGGAGTGACTTTTAGAGTAGAGAACCCCACTTCGTCAAGACTACGCGGGGCAAGGAAGAAGATACTCCTTACACCTGAGAAGTCTGTCGATTATCAGTTTGATTTGGACCCTGACATGGTTGTTGTCCTTGATGACTTCACTGATCCAAAAGCGAACTACGAAGAGGCGAAAGAAACAGTTGAGCGGACTTTGCTTTGGGCAAAAAGATCAAAAGAGGAGTTTGAAAAGCAGATCAAATTGAGGAAATATCTCCAAAAAGATAAACCATATTTATTGGCTGTTGTTCAAGGAGGAGACTTTTTAGATTTGAGAAAATATTGTGCTGAGGAGCTAGTTAAAATTGGGTTTGACGGATTTGGTTATGGAGGGTGGCCAATAACTGCTGAAGGGAAGTTTAATTATGATGTAGCAAAGGTAATTGCAGATGTTGCTCCTTCTGACTATTTTTTGTATGGACTTGGAGTTGGCAAACCTGATGAAGTTGTTGAGTGTGTACGGTTAGGCTACAGCATATTTGATTGTGTGTTGCCGACACGAGATGCGAGACACGGCAGGCTTTATGTTTTTGATGCCACTTCTATTGATCAAATCAATGTTAATGATGAGAAGTTTTATTCGTATTATGTTCCGACAAAAGAAAAATACTTTGGGGACCCAGCTCCTGTTAGCTCTGCTTGCGATTGTTTACTCTGCACAAAATATTCCAGAGGATATCTCTCGCATTTATTTAGAATAAGGGAAATTACGGCTCTCCGTTTGGCCACGATTCATAACCTCAGGTTTTATAGTTTACTTATGGAGAAGTTACAGAAAGAAAATGAGTTGGAAGACAATAAGTAGACCCAGAATTGACCATGAAGAATAGAATGCCCAATTGTCTTTTTTCCAATACTTTCCAAATTTAAATTTGAAGTGGGAGATTGGGAAAAACAATTCAAGTGAAAAGTGTTTATTGTGAGTTGGTATATCAACAAGCAAATGCAAAAGATATGCCATCACTCCTAAATACCAGCTCTCCCTGAAAAACAGTGCTGCCAAAAAAATGATTAGAGGGGTGACGCTGAAGGAATGTGTGATTTTGTAAGCAAGCCTATCTGTATAGCCATGAAATGTTTCTTTCAGAAATTTTTTTGAAGATTCCTTAAAATTTTTAGACTTTTTTATTGCTGCTACATAGAAAGGAGTGGAACCAATAATATCAGGAAGAACTCCGAAGATAATTGCTTCTGGCAACACCCGGCCAGTGACAGCAATCGAAAGCATCGCACTTGACGCAATATGAAATGCTATGTCCATAGTTAATTATAACACTCGGCCACTATACACTTCCGCGAAGGATCATTGCATCTATGACTTTTTTGACTCCTAATAAATATGCTGCCTGGCGGTAACTTATTTTGTATTTTTCTCTAATTTCGTAGACAGCTTTGAAGGCATTGTCCATTTTTTCTTTTAGTCTTTTGTCGACTTCATCGTATGTCCAATAGTAACCATTTAAATTTTGTGCCCATTCAAAATAGCTGACGGTGACACCACCTGCATTGCTTAGGACATCGGGGATCACATCAACATTTTTCTTCAGCAAAATTTCTTCTGCTTCTGGTGTAATTGGGCCATTGGCCATTTCTATAATTGCTTTGGCTTTCACATTTTTGGCGTTCCCAATATGAATTGCGTTTTCAAGAGCTGCAGGGACTAAAATGTCGACCTCTAGTGCAAGCAATTCCTCATTTGTAATCATATCTCGATTAACCCAAGTCCCATTTATTTCTTTTTCTGTGAGCATTAAATCCGGTTGAATGCCATGGGGGGCAAATACTGCTGATTTAGAATCCGATATTGCGATAATTTTATAGCCAAGTCGAAATGCATTGTATGCAAAATGATATCCAACATTGCCGTATCCTTGAATTGCGATTGTCGTCTTTTTGGGATTTAGCTTTTTGGTCTTAGCGTAATTTTCGAGTATGTGCACACCTCCTCGGCCTGTCGCTTCTGTGCGACCAAGTGAGCCACCTAACTCGATTGGTTTGCCCGTAAAAGTTCCTGGCGCGTGATGGCCAATTACTCGCTCATATCTTTCAAGCATCCAAGCCATAGTCGCCTCTCCTGTATTAACGTCAGGTGCTGGAACATCGATCCAAGGACCGAAGTGTTTAGCAAATGCTTTAGCGTATACCTTTGATAATTTTTCTAATTCGGAAATGCTTAGTTCTTTTGGATCAACTATTATGCCACCTTTACCGCCTCCATATGGAATATCTGCGACTGCACATTTCCATGTCATCCACATGGAGAGTGCTTTTACTTCATCTTCACTAACATTTGGGTGAAACCTGATACCTCCTTTAAATGGACCGCGGGCATCGTTGTGCTGACTTCTGAAGGCTGTAAAGCTTTTTTTCTTGCCGTTATCAAATATGATTGTGAGATTTTTTTTAATGAAGTTTTGGGGTTTCTTTAATTGAAGTAACGCTTTTTTAAGACGTTTTTTATCTTTGTATTCCTTTTCTAATAGTGATGAAATAGAGTCAAGCTGTTCTAGCGCACTTATGTATGGAGAAGTAGCCATGGAAGAACATACTACAGCTTTTGCAGAACATATTCATCTTTTGCTTCACCGGGCAAGATCTCGATTGTGTCGCCGTCTTTTACATCACCTGAAATAATTCCTCGTCCGACCAAATCGCCGACTGACAGCTCAAGTACTCTTCTCATTGGCCTCGCACCGAATGACGGATCGTAGCCATCGTGTGCCAACTTTCGCCAGACTGGTTCTTTGGTTTTTAATGATATTCCCTTTTCTTTGAGAGCATTTGCCAAATCTTTAAACATAATTGCAGCCACCTGTACAAGATGCTCCTCAGTTAATGGCTCGTAGACAACTGCACCATCGAAACGATTGATAAACTCTGGTGAAAAAATGTTTTCTTTTATAACGTAATCGATGACACTCTTTTGGAGATCTTCTTTGTTGGTGTTTTTCTCCACAAGCTCTTTGATGTATGGCGCCCCTGCATTTGTTGTTGCAATGATAAATAGATTTTGACCATTGATGCTTCTACCAAAAGCATCTGTAAACTTTCCTTCATCAAGGAGTGCCAAGAAAAGATTAAAAACTTCTCTTGGAGCTTTTTCAATTTCATCCAAAAGAAGGAGGCTGGCGGGCTTGTTTTGAATTGATGTTGCTAGCGCTCCTGGGAGATTTGTAATGGTCGAGCCAATTAAGCGTTCTACTCCGTCCCTTCCCGCATATTCTGCCATGTCGAACCTAAGAATATTGGCTGTGGAACCAAAATAAACATTGGCTAAAACCTTGGCAGTTTCTGTCTTACCTACACCTGTGGGGCCAAGAAACAGAAAGGAGCCAATTGGACGATTTGATCTGACGACACCAATTGCTTTGGAACGCAGTATCTTGCCAATTAAACTAACTGCCTGGTTTTGATTAACGAGTTGTTTGTGGATTATCTCTTCAAGATTACCGAGCTTTTCCTTTTCGCTCTCAGTGATTCTTGCGAAAGGAACTCCTGTCCGTTCTGAGAGCACAATATTAACATCGTCAATAGTAATTGCAGTTTTTCGATCGTTTTGTTCCTTATAAAAGACTACGGCATCTAGAAGTTCTATTGCTTTTTCCGGGAACGGGGTGTCTGTTACATATCTATCACTATCCTCAACAATCATGCGGATCGCTGGGGTAAGTGTCACCACACTCCGTCTCGCCTCCCAAATGCTTGCAGCTTCCATTACAATTTCTATTGCCTCATCGCGACTGGGTTGCTCTGCCCTGATAATTTCAAAATGTTTTCGGAGACGCATATTTTTTGATAGATATTTTTCGTATTCGTCTGCAGTTGTGAGTGCAATGATTTTTAGTTTTCTTTTCTCAAGATATTCTTCAAAAACGTCAGTGAAATCGAAGCCTTCAAGCATGGCGTTTGTTAATCTATGAAGATCGCGAATCACAAGTATTACATTGCCTGCGCCTTCTGCTTCTGCAAGTGCTGTGGCGAGGGCTACTTTTTTCTGATTAACGTCTACTGATTCTGAAAGGAGAAAGTTTTGGTCAAATTCTAGAATTCTTCTGTATGCCATATTGGCCCCTAATTCGCCTTCCGCTGCTCGCCTAGCAAATTCAAGTGTAATTGTTTTTTTGCCGATGCCTGGCTCACCAACCAAAAACACATTACTATCGCTATTTAATGTTCGCTCCATTCGCTCGACAATATTTTTTCTGCCAATTAAGTGATGAGTGAAAGGTTGTGGGGCGCTTAGATCCACTGACAACTTCGTTAGAGTTGGAGTAAAACCAAAAAGGAGTTCGTAGCCAAATCCTGGGCGACCAAGGTTTGGATCAATGTCGGGATCGCTGATACTTGAGCATTTTCTGTCCCACCATGCGGCGGTATTCAATATATCTTCCTTTTTTAGGCCAATTTTTCTGAGTGCATTATCTGACCATACTTTTTGATCTACAAGATTTTCGATTATTTCTTTGTACGTTTCAGGGTAGTTTTTGGGAGTTTTGTACTGGCTTAAGTCTGCGTTCTGACTAAGCGTCTCGCTCGAGACTCCTAGATGTTGCACCATGAATTTGCCTACTTGTCCACTCAAAATGATATTGATTGTGTTAAGTTTATCGCCTTTTATTCTTTGTAAAATTTCCACATTTTTATGTTTGGGGAAGGTCTTGTATCTTTGGTAGACTCCCCATGAAAGAAAAGGAATAAGAAGCCATAGAATAAAGCCGAATGAGCCCAGAATTGATATGAAAACAAGAGAAACAACTCCACTTGCAAACAGTACAATTCTTGCTATTGCTCCCATAACGCGTGAGACAGCATTAAAACTTGTGCGCTCAAGCCATTTTGTAATATCAAAGCTCGAATGCTTCTCTACATCAACAAGTCTTTTCCATGGAGAGAAAAGAGTGGTGACAAGTAGCGGGAGACTATAGTAGTGAATCGTTGAACGGATTAGAAAACTAAGCCGACGTAAGTAAAAATCAAGACCATATGTATAGTGCCAAGTTAGGAAGTTCATGCTAATTTAATCATAACATGAGGTTGACCGCTCAAACTAAAGTGTTTAAAGCAAATCTTCTTTGATGATTGAGAAATCTGGCGGTCCGTTGCTGCAGAATACTCCACCACCAGTTCTTGCAGTGTGCACAAACCAGGTAATTTCGCTAACTCCAAAACACTTTTCACGATCAACTGGTCCTTCTAGTGTGGCAAAAACCATAGCGTCTAGTTTATCTTCGGAAACTTTGTAGCAGAGATTATTTTCAGCGGCTGAGTCACTTAGTTCACCGCAGCTTTTAATATATTTATCATTGTACTCGCGCTTTTTTGGAACGGCGGCGATTTCATTACTGGCCAGCAAACAATCTGTTATCCAGCCTGCCCCTGAATTCCCAACACAGTCTGGTGAATTTGGAGAATAGTTGGGGTAAGGCACGTTGTAATCTTTTGTGTATGCGGTCAATGCATTACTCATTTGAACAACATTCTCCTTGCGTGCAGATGTAATTGCATTATCAAGTTCTGCACTTGTGGTGGCGGTTTCTAAATCTCTGTCGACTTTAGGACTTTGCCGTGCGTAATTAATATCGGTCTCTTTATTAAGGCTAGCTTGAGGTGTTGGATTGTAGACTGCGTAGGTTGCTACTGCGGCAATAATTAGGATAAAAAAAGCCAGGCCGAGGGTAAATATTTTCTTACTGCCTTTAGATTTTGGGGTATTTTTTTGAGTAAAAAAAGGGGAAGTCACTATGTGGGGATCGTGTGGAGGTGTGATCACTGGGTTTTCTAAATGGTCAGGGACAGGTACATTTTCCATATTTTAGCCAAAAATAAGCCCTTTACAATCAATTGGTTGTCCGTCGTTATGGCTGGAGTCGAGTTTATTTCCTATTTTTAAAATTGTCCAAACATCAAAACTTAATTCGCATTTTTGAGATGCTGTTCCTTTAACTTCGTTCACTTCAATCTCGTAAGACTCAAATCTAGTGATATTTGTCCCGACGCATGCTGGTTCATTTGAATAGTCTGGCCATTTGGGTTCAGTATATGTTCTTCCCTGTTCCACTAACGTTTTTAACCCAAATTTTTCTGTTCGGCCACATCTAACCTCCCGGTACCAGAATTTATCACTAATATATAATTCTTTGTAATCCGTCTGAAGGTTTGAAAATATAGAAAAAACCATCAACATTCCCGAGATCATGTTTAGAATGTTGCTCATATTTAAAATATTAATCTACTTTTTAACATAAATATAGGGAGTCTGCTCGCCTGATGCTCTGGTGTTTATTTTGCCTTCCTCAGTTATATGGATTGTATAGGCAGTATCGACAGCGGTACCGGTTGATGGATCTATAGGAATGTAGGGCAGATAGGTTGGTACCAATATTGTCTCAAGATTCACACAGTCGGACCTAGTTCCAACGCAGCGTGTCGGAGCAGGAAATTTGTCATCTGGATATGGATCAGTGCTGGGAAGGATGCCATTATGGTCTGTCGCATAAGCATGTAGAGCATCGATTATCCTTTCTAAATCAGCCCTTCTTTGTGCGTCTCTTAATGCTTTGGCAGGGTTCTCTGGGGGAAGAAAATATACTGAATTCAATACTTCATCTAACGGTTTCGAGCTTTCTGGCTGATCGACTGCTATCTTCTCATTAAAGTGAGACTGATTATATTCTAATTTTATTGTTACCGGTTGTTCGCCTTTATAGAAAGCACTAACAATAACTTTATGAAGCATCTTGTCCTTTTTACCTATCCAAACTTCAATTTTGAAAAAATCTATATTTTCAAAAAAATCTTCCGGCATAATTTTATCAACTTGACTTACCTGTTCTTTTTTGGAAAAGACGATACTTTCCAAAAGATCCTCCGTTAAGGGTTTGTAAAGTTGAATTACCTGTTCTTTGTCAAGCTCTTGATACAAAGTGTTTAGAAATAATTGAGCGTTCTCTGGGTTGATTCCAAGCAAATAATGGTACATATATTGGTCGTCAATTTTTTCTGGAGCTAAAGTGTCATTGACTACAAAAATATTAGAATGAGTTAACATTTGATTAAGTTTGCCGACTTGTTCCCCTGTGATATTTACTTGGAATTGTTCGAGAGTGCCTAAATCATAGCTATGTTTAACTTTATTGGGGTCAATTCTGATCCACTGATTTACTAGGCCTGCTTTTTCCAAAGCGAGAGTATTTTTATTTTCCTTAAACTTTGTAACCTTGAAATAAATTTCTGGCGAAAATGAAATTGCTTCTGCCTCAAAAATTGTTTCTTTCTCTGATGATACTTCGAGTATGTTTTTCGATATGATTGTTTCCATATTTGTAAGGTCAACTGAACCACTAAAATCTATAGTTATGGTTTGTGGGAACAAAGGATTGAAAAGTGAGTCGATATCGAGATTGTTTGGCAGGGGTGTGAACTCTGTTTTGCTCATGAAGGTAAAGGTTTTAAGCTCTATTGTGTTTGCAAGTGCTTTTGCAAGAATACGCTCAGGTGTTAAAAAATACTTTAGGTATCCGAGGTATGAAGCAACGACGACGAGGGTAATAAAAATTATAGCTGAAGCGATATTCTGTGGCGAAATTTTTACCATTCGCCTGCTTGGCGGGTTTGGCTCAAGGTGTGGTGTTGGTATAAAATTTTGGTCTCCTTGGGGAATTATTGGGGGTTGGTTCTGGTCAGACATGGATGAGCTTTCCATCCTTTAACTCTAGCATATTCAGGCTATCAAAGCTTGATTTTTGTGTCTTTTGAGATTCTTCTTGTGACAGTTTGGTCTTCAATTTTTGTTGAGTAAAAAAATGGCTGTATGCCAGGTTGTTTTTCGATTACTATTTCGTACCCTTCGGCATTTTCTTCCTGTGAGTATTCAGTTTTTACTTCACTTGATTCCCCTATCTTTGTAATGACCCAAAAACCGATTATTTTATAATTCGAATCGGATTTTACAGTGAATGATTTATCTTCTGATGGCTTTACAGCTATTTCATGCTTTTCGATCTGTGAATATTCTTGGTTATTTACTGTTATTTTTACTACTTCTGATTTTTCTGGAATTACGATTCTTAAGTAATTTACATAATCCCCTCCCCACCTATGCCCTGGAGTTTGTGGTGGGGCGTTTTCATTCAAATAATATATTGTCAACACATTCTTCTGACTTTTATCTTCTGTGGTAACTTCGTGGCTAACTGACCTTGTGATGCAGCAACTAGCTTTGTTGGACCCTAGATTCGCCTCTACTATATATAGGTAGTTGCCTTTGTATTGTTCCCTCTCGTTTACGAGACCAAAATTTTCAAATATATTTTGTAGATTTTCGTTACTGGACCAAGCCAGGATTTCACCATTTTTGTAGTGTTTAAGCAGAGTTTTTGCTACTTTAACTTTTGTCAACAATGGAGCATTAAGAACGTTTTCGGACAATGCGCTACCTGTGTCTGTCAGCAGAAATTTCTTTTTGTGGGACCCCGGAAAGAAACTGTCTTGTATTTGATCTTGAGTGGCATCTAAGAAGTTGTCAGCCCGCACTTCTTCGCCGTTTATTGAAAGGGGGCCAAGAATACTAAGAACTTCAGTGATCAGTTGTGAGTTGATGGCGAAAATTCCATCAATATTTATCACTCCACCCTTTTCAAAAAACCAATTAACGTCATGTGCTGATTTTGCAAAATCAATGTCCCAATTACTGTCCCGAAGCGACCAATAACCATTGCCAAAAGCCTGTTGAATTGGTATTGGGGGCACGACGTGGCCTTCGATTTGACCATCTGGAACATGGATGTCTTCAATCTGCCAACTCGACAAGACGTTATCCTGGAACTTTAGAGTTGCGTAGCTACCAATGAAGCCGCCTGTCGGACGAAGCTCTGCGTGGTTTTGAAGGAGGACAATATATGTGTTATTTCCCAATATTTTGGGGAGATTTGTAATCAACTCATTTTCCAGCGAACAAGTCTTAGCGATTGGGAAATATTTATTGAAAATTTGGGAGTTACTCTGAGGGATACTTAGTGCGAGTTTGTAAGTGCTAAAGGTGCAACCGGCAAATACACTAAACAATAAAGGGAATACCAGCAATATGAGACCGAAGATTAGCTTTTTGCGTACCTCCATTATCTAAATTTTAACAGAGTGGATTGAGTGGTATAATCGAGCTTCTATGGGCCAGCGAGATGATCCGCTTCAATTTATAGAGGAGGAGCTAGTGGCTTTGAAAAGCAAGTCGCTTTTTTCCACGCCGCCAGTGCTTGCGAGTCCAACTTCCGGCAATGTTGAGATCGGTGGCAAGAGCTTCCTTAATTTTTCTTCGAATAATTATCTTGGACTTTCGAATCATCCTCGACTTAGACAGGCTGCTAAGGATGCTATTGATAAATATGGGATCAGCCCTTCTGCTGTGCGAACGATTTCTGGCACTCATATTCTCCATAAACAATTGGAGGAGGAGCTTGCGAAGTTTAAAAAAGCTGAGGCAGTGGTTGTATTTCAGAGTGGGTTTAGCGCCAATATTGCAACGATACCAGCACTTGTTTCTGAAGGCGACACAATATTTTCTGATGAGCTTAACCATGCAAGCATTATTGATGGGGCGAGATTGTCAAAGGCAAATGTTATCCGATTTAAACATAAGGATACTAAAGATTTGGAGAATAAGATTAAAGAGAACAGTGATTATAGGCGAGGAATCGTCATTACTGATGGGGTTTTTAGTATGGATGGTGATATCGCACCACTTCCTGAGATTGTCAGAGTTGCTCGTAAATTTGGGTTAATGAGCATGGTTGATGATGCACACGGAGAGGGTGTGCTTGGTGAAGGCGGGCGCGGAATAGTGGACCACTTTCAATTACATGGGCAGGTTGATGTCGAAGTTGGAACTATGAGCAAAGCTTTTGGTGCTGTTGGTGGAATGGTTGCTGGAAAACAGCATCTTATCGATTGGTTAAAGCAAAGGGGGAGGTCGTATCTTTTCTCATCTGCAATGACATTTCCCGATACTGCCGCTTGTCTTCAAGCTGTAATAATTTTGTCGGAAGACAATACTCTTGTAAAAAAACTGTGGGATAACGGGGACTATTTAAGAAAAAGTCTAAAGGAGCTTGGCTTTGATACTGGAAAAAGTGAGACGCCAATTATTCCCATAATTGTTGGTGAGGAGGCCCGCGCACAGGAATTTAGCAAGCGACTATTTGAACAGGGACTTTTTGCTAAAGCGATCGTTTATCCAACTGTTGCACAGGGCGCGGCGCGTCTTCGTGTCATGAGTAGCGCTTCCCATACTGAAGATGACCTGAAAAAAGCTGTGGGCATTTTTGAAAAGGTTGGGAAGGAATTGAAAATTGTATGAAAAAACAAACTCTACTGATTACTGGGGCGTCGGGGGAAATTGGGCATGGGCTTATTAATGAATATGCGAAGCGCGGAGCATTTATTGTTGCCGCGGATTTGAAGGATCCTGATGAGAGTTTACTTCCCAGTATTGACTACTTTAAAAAAGGAGATGTGTCTGATCCTGAGGCACTTAAGGTACTATTTAGAAAGTTTGATTTTGATGTGGTTTTTCATCTCGCATCAATGCTTTCAACAAGTGGAGAGCGTGATCCTGTAAAAAGTCATCATGTAAATACAGATGGTGCAATTTATGCACTTAAATACGCTGAAGAGCATTCGCGTGCCCAAGAAAAACGTGTGAAGTTTATTTTTCCTAGCTCGATAGCCGTTTATGGAATGCCGGATTTACCTACCAAAGCTAAGGCAGGAAAAGTTAATGAGGATCAGTTTTTAACACCGGGAACTAGCTATGGCTGCAACAAAATCTACATAGAGCTACTTGGGAATTATTTTTCAAAATATTTTCAAAAATATCCGAAATATGGAACTGCAGGATATCTTGATTTTCGAGTAATTCGGTTTCCGGGGATAATTAGTGCTGACACAATTCCATCCGGCGGGACGAGTGATTTTGGGCCAGAGATGCTTCACGCTGCTGCACAAGGGAAACCGTATGAGTGCTTTGTACGAGCAGACACTCAAATTCCCTTCATGGTAATGCCTGATGCAATTGATGCGCTGACAAAATTAACAAATGCTCCAAGAGCAAAATTAAGTCGGCATGTTTATAACGTTAATTCTTTTAGCGTAACGGCTGCCGAAATTGCTGAGATTGCGAAGAAAGCGTTCCCAGGATTTAAGATCTCATATAAACCTGATCAAAAAAGGCAATCAATTGTGGATAGCTGGCCCACCGATATTGATGATAGTGCTGCAAGGAAGGATTGGGGCTTTGCGCCGGTGTTTGATAAGAAGGATTCATTCGAGAAGTATCTATTGCCTTCAATAACTAGAAGATATAAACAAAAATAGGGTACTCTAACGAGTACCCCTTGTGTAGTGGTCTACACATAAAAACTATCAGGCGTTTAGGCTTGGAAACCAATGGTAGAAGAAGTTGCCAATGGCATAATCCGCCATCGCGATGGTAACCACCCAGCCGAAACCACCCATGTTCCCTGCAACTTGGACTCCCTCATAAAAGAAGAACGCTACCCCGATGAACCCGACCAACTCTAGTAAACCGAGAGCTTTGTCGTCACCGAAAATAGGTACTTCTGGATGATGGAGCAAGCGTGGCCCTACATAGAACGCGACCATCCAAAGAAAACTCTTTGTCATGGTCATGCCGAATCCACCCACGGATGCTTCCAGCAAGTCATTCACGAAAACATTCACGAATAACACGCCAAAGAAGCCACCGAAGAGGAGGACTAACCCCAAGAAGAGGTTATAGAGCCTGAGATATTCTTTCATAGAGAAAGCTCCTTTCTATTATACTCAGACCATTGTCTGCCTCTGCATTAGACACAGATGTGAATGTGCAAGGACAGTGGATATATTATATAGGATAAGTTTGTGAAATGTTAGTGGGCTGTTTACTATTTTTTAAAATACGATATAATCTGGTAGCTGGAATCTGTTGGTTTTGTGTGATTACTTGGTATTAAAATTATCCATTAATCGTTGAAAGGTTCTTGAAAAAAGAAAAGGTGGTGATAATTAATGGATAATAAAAAACTGTTTGTAGGAGGGCTTCCGTTTGCAATAGGTGACCAAGATCTCCAAGGATTGTTCACTCAATTTGGAACTGTTGTTTCTGCGACCGTTATTATGGATCGTGAAACACGACGTTCTAAAGGCTTTGGCTTTGTTGAGATGAGCACAGAAGAAGAGGCACAAGAAGCAATCAAAAAGTTAAATAACTCTGATCTCGAAGGTAGAACAATCGTTGTTAACGTTGCAAAGCCTCGTGAAGAGAGACCACAAGGCGGAGGCGGAAACTTCAGGCGAGATGATCGTCGTGGAGGTGGAGGAAGAAGCCGTTATTAATTTAACTGAAACTAATATATAACCCCGGGGATTATATTAGATAGATACAGTCTTCTAGAATAGGTATACTGTTTTAGTGGATTATTGGTTAATATTTTTAACTGGCTTAACAGTCGGAGGGCTTACTTGCGTTACAGTGCAGGGTGGTCTTTTGGTGTCCGCAATTACTGCACGAGTGGGTAAAGAAAATCTTCAAAAAAGCGGGTTTTCTAATACCGCGCTACCTACAATTATATTTTTGGTTTCTAAGCTTATCGCCTATAGCTTATTTGGATTTTTGCTGGGTTGGCTTGGGGAAACATTAGCATTCAATGACACGTTAATGATCACAATCCAGCTTGTAGCCGGGTTATACATGATGAGTGTGGGTTTGTATTTTTTAAAGGTTCACCCAATATTTAAATATGTAATTCCTCATCCTCCAGAATTTTTGTCGAAAGTCTTTTTTGAACAGGCCACGAGCAAGTCTCTTTTTGCTCCGGCGCTCTTAGGATTTTTAACCGTCTTTGTTCCTTGTGGCACGACCCTAGCCATGGAGGCCTTGGCCATGTCAACTGGGGACCCATGGGCTGGTGCTTCGGTTATGGCGATTTTTGTTGTCGCGACTTTTCCATTGTTTTTGATACTGGGTATTGTGGCCTCTGAATCACGATTTGTTTTTAAAGGATATTTTTACAAATTGGCTGCGGCTTTAATAATTGTTTTGGGCTTAATTTCCATTAATGGAGCGCTCGTTGTTCTTGATTCGCCTATTACTTGGCAGAAGCTATATTATGCTTTTGTTGGTGATAATATTGAGGACAAACAGCTGGCTGGCAGTGTTGTAGATGGGGTGCAAATCTTTGATGTTAGGGTCACATCTTCGGGCTATGAGCCGAGGATTATTAGCGTAAACAAAGATCAACCAGTGAGGCTTAACCTTAATACCAAAGAGACCTACAACTGCGCTTTGGCGTTTAGGATACCTTCATTAAACATAGCTAAGAATTTGAAACCAAACTCTACTGAGACAGTTTCATTCACCCCAAAGGTGGCAGGCAGAACTTATTTCTCATGTTCGATGGGAATGTATATCGGGGTAATTGATGTAAGGTGAAGTTAAAAGACTGGGTTTAGAGAGTAAAGCATATAAAAGCCAAGTGCCATCAAGAACGTCCCTACTCCAAGTCTCATCAATCCTCTGTGCTCTTTTCTCCAGCCTTCCAGACGATCTGTTGAAGTTCCAAAATAAGCAATCGCTATTATGAAGAACAAAGGTAAAATAAAGACAAAGTTATAAAGAAGCAGGAGAGGAACCGCTGTTGCCAACTCGCCTTTTGAGAGCATGGCAAGGACTGCGAGATAAGGGGCGCCTGTGCAAGGAAGCTCCACCAATACTACAAATACTCCCAATACCGCAGTTGTTAAAATTAGAAGCAAAGGATGGCTTTTCTCCATCTTCTCCATCTGAGAGGTGTACATTTTTATTCTTTGGGCGCCTCCAGGGAGCATTTGAAGTGAGAAGCCTTTGCCGTACCAGAAAAAGTCTTTGATTTCCAATAGTCCTGCGAAAATTGCAATGATGGCCCCTATCCAATAAAAAGTGGTTGAGAAACCAGTTGAGACACTAATTTTCAGGATCCCAAAGCCAAGGGCAAGATATGTCAAATAAACTACCGCTGTGTATAAAAGACCGAACACAAGCATTTTGGAGTGACTTTTGAAAAGCCTGGTCATAAAAGCGATTAAGAAGATTAAGACCCCGAAAACACACGGGTTAATGCTGTCGAGCGCTGCCGCTGTAATGATTATTCCTAGTGTTAATCCTTGATCCATATTATTTTGTGGTTTCTACGGTTTCTAATTCAACCCCGGCCCATTTGCCGATATTTTCAAGTTGTTGTAATCCTTCCAGCCTACTCGCTTCTTTGCCATCCTCTTCAATTAAAAATGTCGGTGTTTTATCTATTCCCATTTTAAGGCACCTATCTACCTCTGGGTTTGGTCCTTCTGGATGGCACTCGACTGCATTAAGTTTAGAGTAAGCCTTCCCGAAAATCTTGGCTTGCCTCTTGCAGTTGGCACACTTGATGCTTCTATACATGACCACGCCTTTATTATTCAAATTATCAACAAAGGGTGAGTAATCTTCTGTTGTTCCGCCGCCTGATTGGGCAAAAAATGTAATTGCTGCCGCAGCAACTCCTGCTATAAGTATGGGGGTTGCCATCCTCATGGCCTCTTTAAATTTAAACTTGGTTTGATAGAAGGTGATGACCAAAACTGCAATCATCAATAATTTCGTAAACTCACAGAGGATACAGTAGGCTTCAAGCACAAAAATTTCAATTCCGGTTAAATAGTAAGATGGGACGAGGACAAAAGCCGTAAAGAAGAAGATAAAACGATAGGTGTTGAGGGAGCGCTTGAAAAAAATCAGGAGCAAAACTAGAGCAAAGTAGCCTATACCAAGAAACGACATTGGGATGCCGAATATGTCTGCGTAGATGCTGGCGTTCACCGCATCGCATGAAATAGTTTCATTTAGTGTGCAGAAGGATTTGGCGTTGAAGAGTTTAATGTAGGCTAAATAGATGCAGATAGTTAAGCCTGTAAGCGAAATTAAAAGAATTAGCTTTGCTGGAATTGTAAAAGGAAGTTGGCTTTTTTTATCTTTAGTTTTCATTGAGCAGTGATTTGCGACTGGTATTAGTATCACAAAAATTGTGACATCTGGCAACTACCATGTCTGTCTTAATTTGCTACGAAGTTTGAGGCCAGTGGCATTTTTTGAAATGACATATAAAATTAGGCGCTCACTCTTTGCAGCAATCAACTGCCTTTTGCACTAAGGCGCCGAGTTTGGAAAAAACCGAATATTGAATTTTGCTTTCACCATTTTGTTTAATACTTGCCTCCGCAGGCAGGTCTTTAGTTTCAACCACTCCAAGATTTAATCCCCAGAACAGAGAATATAATTTGTAGGACTTGTCAAAAAGGCCCCAGGCTTTTTCTTTATTACCCTTTTTTAATTCTTTAGTACCGACTTCCATTAATCTCATTGAAGCCGCAAGCAAGTGTTTACTGATACACCAGACTTCACCTTCGTAATCTTTAATGATTTCTTTCATTAGCTCCGTTCTCATGCTCCTGATTTCATTAATCAAATCGAGATATTTTTTGTCGCCTGTTTTTTGAGAAGTATAAAAAAGATGCTCCTCAATTGAGATGAGATTCATGATTCCTATAGATAGATCTTCTCCGGATGAAAGATCAAGCTCTTTTTGAGCTGTTACTTTTTTGACCTTCTCTAATAATTTTTCGATATCCTTATTTTTTGACATATACATTGATTTTACCAAAGTTGGAGCTTCCAAAACTGAGGCAGCTTCATGATTTCTTAATATTTACACACTTAAACTACAACCATATACATGGACATTTTTATTAAGAAAAAAGTTCTTAATGAATTCTCGACTGCCGATAAATACTTGAGGAAAGCCTCGTTATTACATGAACGAGGTGGAGCGTGTTTTTTGGTTATTAAAAATTCTCGCAAGGCCCAGAGGGCGTTAGAAAAAGCTAGTGAAATTATGTTACGTGGACATTTGGAGTTCTGCATTCGAGAGAAATTCAAATCTAAAAGCGGGCAGAAAAAGTTTAACGAGATAGTTCATTTATTTAAAATTTAAAAATGGCTAAAGATATAAAAATTATAATTGTGGTACTGCTATTTTCTTTATTGTTTGTTGTTGGGTTTGCTGTGTGGCAAGGTGGGGAGAAAAACACAACTGATGAGGTTTTGGGGGCAGCTCAAATCTCAGACTTAGAAGCGAACCCAACTTTTTATGACGTTGGGACTGTCAAAATGAAAGATGGAAACGTTGTTAAAACTTACGAAATTAAAAATACTTCAGAGAGTGTAATGAAGCTCAAAAAAATCGCGACATCTTGTATGTGTACAAAAGCAAAAATCAAAATTGGGGACCGCGAAACAAGAGAGTTTGGAATGGAAGGAATGGGAGATAAGAATCCCCCGGTGAACCTTGAATTAGCTTCAGGCCAAACTGCCACAGTAACGGCAATATTCGATCCGGCTGCGCATGGCCCAAAAGGAGTGGGTCCTTTTGATCGAACCGTTTTTCTCTACTTCAGTAATCCTTCAGGCACTAAAGAGCTAAAGTTTAACGGAATAGTTGTCAACTAATGCTGAAAAAAATATCTATTATTTTCACTTCCGGTCTTTTGTATTTTAGACTTCCTGATGTGGTTTATGCACACTGTCCACTTTGTGTTGCGGGTGCTGCAGTGGGCATAACTCTAACCAGATGGGTAGGAGTTGATGATTCGATAACTGGGATTTGGATTGGCGGATTTTTAGGTGCTATTGCCTTTTGGCTTTCAAATTCCTTTGGGAGAGAAAATATAATATTTTTCAACCGCTTCATAGGAGCTCTTATTTATCTTTTGGTTTTTGCAACAACTCTTTGGTCTTTTTATAAATTCAATCTGATTATAAGAATGGATAGTATTTTCGGGTTTGATAAGCTGACTTTCGGCATGATTTTAGGAAGCGTTATTTTTTATTTAGTTGACATATTAAACAATTTTATTAAAAGAAAAAATGGTAAAAGATTATTCCCCTATCAATCAATGGTTTTCAGTTTAGGGTCAATGGTAGTAGTTAGTATCGCCGTTTACATTCTAATAAATTATTACATATGACCTGCCATATTCACGATTTCTTCATTATTGGTTTAGTAATCTACTAAAATATGACTAACAATTTACAAAATAGCCTACTCTCTTTGTCTTTAGCGATAATGGTTATCAGTGCTTTTTTTGTTGGCTCACTTTATACAAGAGTAAAATTTCTGGAGAAAGAACTTGGTACTTACAAAAGCAGGGCTCAAGTTGCAGGAACACAAGTAGAGGCAACTCCCGAGTTAAAAGGTGAAATACAATTGACCACTGATGATCATGTAAATGGTGAAAAAGATGCAAGGATTCTTCTTTTTGAATATTCTGACATGGAATGCCCCTATTGCAAAAAGTTCCATCCAACAGCTCAAAAAATTGTGGACAGTTATAAAGGAGAGGTTGCATGGGTTTATAGACACCTACCTCTTCCTTTTCATGCAAATGCCCAGAAAGAAGCAGAAGCTTCGGAGTGTGTTAATGAATTGGGTGGAAATACTGCGTTTTGGAAATTTGTTAATGCAATATTCATTAAAACTAACTCCGGTGGAACTGGAATAGGACTTGCCGATCTTGGGACTTTGGCGAAAGATGCGGGAGTGGGTGAAGCTAAATTTATTACCTGTCTTGATAGCGGGAAATACGCAGACAGAGTGAAAAGTGATGTGGACACAGCTACTGGTCTTGGGATAAATGGGACTCCAAGCAATATTCTACTGGACACCAAAACCGGCAAAACCAAACTTATGCCTGGAGCTTATCCATATGAAGATTTCGAGAAAGCAATCGATGAGATGTTGGAAAACTAGACCATGAAAAAAACAATTGTGCCAATTAAAGGAATGCATTGTAGAAGCTGCGAACTTCTAATCGAAGATGAATTAAAAAGTATTCCTGGTGTCAAAAAAGTGGACGTATCACACAAGAAAGCATGTGCGGAGATTTGTTATATCAACTCTAAATTAAAAGTGAAGGATGTTGATGAAGCTATAAAAAAGGCCGGTTACAATGTCGGCTTTGCAGAAAAACCGCCATTATTTTCTTCGAAAGCCGAAGACTATATAGACATTATTTTCGCAGGAATAGTATTATTTTTTCTCTTTATATTGGTTGATGGCTTAGGGTTATCAAAATACTTCGCAGTAAATCCGAACCATCCTTCAAATCTTTTAACCGTTGCCCTCATTGGAATAACTGCTGGGTTTTCAACATGCATGGCTCTCATTGGCGGAATAGTACTTGGAGTATCTGCCAAGTTTTCACAGGCAAATCCCTTCGCTACTTCATTTGAAAAATTTAAGCCACATTTATTTTTTAATTTAGGAAGAATTGTCACTTACACTATTTTGGGCGGCGCTATTGGGCTTTTGGGATCATTCTTTCAGTTTTCAGGAACAAGCCTTGGACTTGTCACCGCAGCTGTCGCACTAGTCATGCTTACATTGGGTTTGCAGCTTACCGGGCTTTTCCCGAGATTACAAAATGTCAGCTTTTCGATTCCCAAAGGGATATCAAAATTATTGGGCATAAAAGAAAATAGTCAAAAAGAATATAGTCATAAAAATGCTTTCTTAATGGGAGGGTCAACATTTTTCCTGCCTTGTGGTTTTACCCAGGCCATGCAGCTTTATGCAGTCTCAACGGGAAGCTTTGCATCAGGGGCCGCGATTATGGGCATTTTTGCATTAGGAACTGCACCGGGACTATTGAGTATCGGGGGAGTAACTGCAGCTATTAAAGGAGCACTCGCTCAAAAGTTTTTCAAGTTTGCCGGTGTTGTAGTTTCGCTCCTGGCTTTTTTTAATTTGAATAACGGATTAAACCTATTGGGAACAAATCCGTTTGCAAATCTTGGAAATCGAATAAATACATACGCCGCTTCTAATCAAAATTCAGGTATAAAAATTGATAATGGAGTCCAAGTGGTCAGAATGGATCAAACAGCACGTGGCTACTCGCCAAATAATTTTACAGTTGAAGTCGGAGTGCCTGTAAAATGGATAATAACTTCAAAAGATCCGAACTCTTGTGCATCAAGCATTGTGTCATCAAAATTGGGAGTAAAAAAGAGTCTCCACCCCGGTGAAAATGTTATTGAGTTCACTCCAAAAGAAATAGGAACAATTAAATTCTCATGCAGCATGGGAATGTATACGGGGGGTTTTAATGTTGTAGCAAAAGGCGGGGGTGCTCTAAATAATAATGGTGCTGATGTCAGGGTAGCTGTTGCCAACGAACCTACAGCGCAGGCAGGAACTGCTGGAAACTGTGGAAGTGGTGGTTGCGGTTGTGGTGGAGGGAAAGCAAGAGCAGCAAACGCTGGAACACAAGTATCCCCTGCTCTTGCAAAGGAAGAGAATGGTGTTCAAATCCTTAAGACTGTCTACACCAATGACTTTGATATTAATCCTTCCGAATTCACAGTGAAAAAGGGTAAACCTGTCAGGATGGAAATTGACGTTAAGGATCAGGGAGCCGGATGTATGGGGTCAATTTATGTTCCTGAGTTAACTGAAAGTCCTCAAATGCTCATTAAAGGAAAAACCCTGGTGTTTGAGTTTACACCTAAAAAAGCAGGAAATTACCCGATCACGTGCGCAATGGGAGTTCCTAGAGGATCGATAACTGTTAATTAATGTGATAAAACAACAATTTCAAATACAAGGTACGCATTGCATAGCCTGCAAGAGGTTAATTGAAAAAAAAATTGGTGCTCTTGATGGAGTAAGTGAAATTATCGTTAATTTCGAAACGGGTGAAACAGGAATCACAGCTTCTAGGATTTTATTAAAAGATGAACTTCAAAAAGCATTGGAGGGGATGGATTACAAGATCATATGATAAACAGAAATAATAAAATCAACTTTAGTGTAAACGGTATGCACTGCAAAAGCTGTGAGATGCTTATAAAAGATGAGATTTCTGATATTTCTGGCGTTGAAACTGTGTCGGTTGATCATAAAACAGGCAAAGGTTATTTAACTGCCAAGGATGAAATAAATTCACAACTGATTATGGAGGCAATAGAAAATGCCGGTTATAAAGGAATAGTTGATAATGCCCTATCTTCAGGGCATGTAGTTTACGATAGCATGATGTTAAAAAACATTCTGTCGAGCGGTATAAGTATTAAAGGTTCCGTTAAAAAAGATGAGAGAGGAGAGTTTATGTTTGAGGGAAATATTTCATTGCAGTCAGTCGAAGACAATGATCGCCACGCTGCCGCTCGCGATGACAATGAAAACGGGCAGAAGAAAGTCGCACTTTCGCTTTTTGGTATGCATTGTTCATCTTGTGCTGGTGTAATTGAGAAGTCTTTAAAGAAAGTGACTGGAGTAACGGAAGCGCGTGTGAATTTTGCTGCAGAGAAAGCAACGGTAACATATGATTCTTCAATGGCAAAAGAAGAGGACCTTATTAAAGCAATAGAAAGAACAGGTTACAAGGCGCTCATCTCGGATCCTTCCAATACGAAAGAAGAAGCTGAAAAACAACAAGCGCAAATTGGCGGATATTTTAAGAAATTCATTTGGAGCTTTATTTTCAGTTTCCCGATGATTTACTTCATGTTGTTTGACTTCTTCCCTACAACGTTTGGCGCGTCCCTTCTTCTCCCTTACGTCGGAATTATATCTTTCGTCCTTGCAACACCGGTGCAATTTATTATCGGAGCAGGATTTTATAAGGGTATGATTTCTGGACTAAAGATGAGAACTTTCAATATGGATAGTTTAATTGCGATAGGCACATCGGTTGCCTATTTCTACAGTGTCGTCAACTTTTTTAATTATTACATTACTAATAATTCATTTATTGGGCTACAAGGAGCAAAGATTCCCGAGCTGTATTTCGAGACGGCAGCGTTTTTAATTACCTTTGTCATTTTAGGAAAATGGTTGGAGGCAAAAGCAAAGGGAAGAACTTCAGAGGCAATAAAGAAACTAATGGGACTACAAGCCAAGACTGCCCGTGTTATCAGAAACGGACAAACACTTGATATCGATCTGGATGAAGTTCTTGTGGGTGATATTGTTATTGTCCGACCTGGAGAAAAGGTTCCTGTCGATGGTGAAATAATTAGAGGCAGTTCGGCTCTTGATGAATCGATGATAACCGGGGAAAGCTTGCCTGTTGAGAAGCGTGAAGGTGATTTTGTTATTGGAGCAACAATCAATAAAACTGGTAGTTTTGAGTTCAAAGCTACGAGAATCGGATCTGAAACAACTTTATCTCAAATTATAAAACTTGTTGAAGATGCACAGGGGTCAAAGGCTCCTATTCAAGCGATTGCAGATAAAATTTCTGCATATTTTGTGCCAGCAGTAATACTAATTGCGATTGCCACTTTTGCAGTCTGGTATTTCTTACTTGGCGCTACACTTTCATTTGCTCTTATGGCCTTCACAGCTGTTATTGTTATTGCTTGCCCTTGTGCCTTGGGTCTTGCTACTCCAACTGCCATAATGGTTGGAACTGGAAAAGGAGCAGAGCATGGAATTTTGGTTAAAGGCGGAGAACCTTTGGAGAAAGCCTGCAAAATCAACACTATTGTTTTTGATAAAACTGGAACAATCACTAAAGGAAAGCCAGAAGTAACAGATACTTTGGGAGAGAATAATGTTTTAGAGATTGCTGCCTCTCTTGAAAAACAATCTGAACATCCACTTGCTGAGGCAATATATTCCCATGCTACAGAAAAAAATATCTCACTTTCAGAAGTCGACGGGTTTGAAGCTATCCCAGGATTTGGCGTGAGTGGAAATATAGGAAATACAACTTATTATTTTGGAAAACCAAAACTTGTAACTGACACTCTTGGTCTAGCTTTACTTGAACACAAATATACAATTGATTCACTTGAAAGCCAGGGCAAGACAGTAATGGTTTTATCGACAAAGAAGAAAGTATTGGGCCTTATTGCAGTTGCTGATACTGTCAAAGAAACTTCAAAAGAGGCAATTGAGATGTTAGCAAAACGTGGAATTACCGTTTATATGATTACCGGAGACAATGAACGAACAGCTCGGGCAATCGCCTCGCAAGTCGGGATTACAAATGTGTTGGCGGAAGTTCTTCCCGAAGACAAAGCCTCTGAAGTTAAAAAATTACAGGATGCCGGTAAAAGAGTAGCAATGGTAGGAGACGGGATAAATGATGCCCCAGCACTTGCCCAAGCTGATCTTGGTATCGCGATGGGGTCCGGTACTGATGTTGCAATGGAAGCGGGCGGAATTGTAATTATTAAAAACGACCTTCGGGATGTTGTGGGCGCGATCGACCTTTCCCGATCAACTATGGGTAAGATTAAGCAAAATATGTTTTTTGCGCTTTTTTATAACATAATCGGAATTCCAATCGCGGCGAGAGTTTTTAGTTTTGCAGGACTTGTTCTGAAACCGGAATTGGCAGGACTTGCTATGGCACTGAGCTCGATTTCTGTAGTTGGTAATTCATTAATCCTCAGGAGATTTACTCCCGGCAAGAAAGACTATGTATCCTCACTTGCGCCTGCTTTTATGGCTGTTGCATTTACATTTATGTTTATACAGTTTGCCAACGTCAGCTCAAGTATGGCTGAGGAGAAACCAATGGCAAAAACAGAGACTGAAGTGAAAAGTCTAAACATCGTCTCGACAGGAAAAATGAAATTAGCCTTAGCTGACGGTTATCCTAAAGTTTTTGTTCAACCGCTTTCATACAATAAAAATCTGAAAGTAAAAGAGGGTAAATTTTCTCTTTTGCCTGGCGATGTCGTTCTCGGCTATGAAGAAGCGAAAATAATGCGGCAGGAAAAAGTATTCAAAAAAATTGGAGACAAAATCGATAATTTCTTTGGGATACCAGAGGTTAAAATTGTTGGTGTTTTAGCAAAAACAGAATCGGCAACAGATGATTATCACTTTGTCGGAAGTGAAACTTACTTACAAATAGAAGGCCAAGAAGCCGCGATAGGTGTCAAAAATAATTAAATTTACCTGTTCTCATTAAAGTTGGTTAAACTTGATTTGAATATCTGTTTCCAAAGCTCTAGCCAGTCGCTTCAAGAATGAAAAAGAAGGATTGGCATTGCCGGACTCAAGTCTCGAAATAACAGACTGTTTTGTTCCCATTCTTTTTGCAAGAATCTTTTGGGTAATACCCCTTTTTATCCTGGCATCTATTATTGCTTCGATCAATGCAAACTCAGGTTCAAGTTTATCGTATTCCTTTTTAAATCTGGGATTTTTTAACATTTCTTTTTCCCAAACTTTAAAGTCCATGTGCTTCCTCATTTCAGGTGGAATATTATTGTTCTTCATATAGCATATATGCTATATTATTTCTTTTATTCTGTCAATTGCCGTTTTTAAGTCGCGGCTTGGAGTTTTTTCGGATTTCTTTTTGAAAGCATGTAGTAAATAATAAGAATCATTTTTAGGAGAATAGAAAATTCTAACAGCGAGTTGCCCAGAAATCCTGAGCTCATATAACTTGTCCTGAAGTTTCTTTATGTAGGGAAGCTTTAAAAATGGGCCCTTGGTATACAAAAGATTGATGCTTCTTGATATTTTTGTTTGGACAGCTATGTTTTGTTTTTCTATAAAATTCTTAACAGGATAATCACCTCTTGGAGTTTGATAATAGTAAACATTCCAAGTCTTTACGATATTTTTACTTTCCATTTTTGCAAAAAAAATTCGCTAAGGTCATTATAGTCCAATTTCATGAAATCTTCATAATTTCATCATATAATACACTTATATGCGGATTCTTTTGGTCGAAGATGAACAGAGGCTCTCGAGCGTCATTAAGAAGGGACTTCTTGAGGAAGGTTATGCCGTGGACGTGGCCTATGATGGCGAAGAGGGCCAATACCTCGCTGAATCGGAAGAATACGACCTCATAATTCTGGATATTATGCTCCCAAAAATCGATGGTCTCACCCTCTGTCGGGGTCTTCGTGAAAAGAATATAAAAACGCCTGTTTTGATGTTAACTGCTAAAACTACCATAGAAGATAAAGTGGCGGGTCTCGATAGTGGAGCCGATGATTATATGACCAAGCCATTTTCTTTTTTAGAACTAAGGTCAAGAATTCAAGCACTAATAAGACGCAGTAAGCAGGAGTCCTCACCGGTTTTGAAAGTTGCTGACTTGGTTCTAGATCCAATAAAACATGTTGTTACGAGGAGTGGCAAAAACATCACACTTACACCAAAAGAGTTTTCTATACTCGAACTATTACTTCGACACAAAGACGAAGTCGTTTCGCGCACAATGATCACAGAGCACGCTTGGGATTATAATTTTGACAGCATGAGCAATATTGTGGATGTTTTTGTAGCCTCTTTAAGGAGAAAGGTCGACAATGGTTCAGGCAAAAAATTGATTCATACTGTACATGGCGTGGGGTATCGTCTGACAGAAGAAACATGATAAATCTCAAAAGTATAAAGTTTAGATTGACTTTCTGGTATGTGTCTGCTTTTGTTATCTTCTCTGCTTTACTTGTAATAGGTTTTTTTATTCTCACAAAGTATGTACTTTATGCTAATACGGACAATGCTTTAATCTCCCATTCTGAAAAAGTAGTGGAAGTTTTGTCCAGGCAGTCATTCCTGCAGGAGTTCTCTGGAATACCTGGGATGCTTGTGGTTGTCTTGGGTAAAGATGGCAATATTATTTCAAGTTCTCTTACTTCTGATTTACCTGAAAACATAACCGGTGAAATGTTCCAAAGAGTAGTTAAAACAAGAGAGCCTTTTTTTGTCGATAAGATTGTTGGAGAATTGCCTCTTCGTTTCCGAGCAACTCCGGTTGTTAAAGATGGCTCTATGCTGGGTGTCGTTTTGATGGCACACCCAATTGAAATAGTTCAAAAGTCATTACAAAGTTTGATTGTGACTTTGGGAATTATTTATATTGTTCTTGTAATTCCTACAATAGTTGGCGGATTTTTGCTGACCAAAAGAGCGATAAGCCCCCTGACAGAAATAACAGATAAGCTAAGAAGAGTTAGTTCTGAAAACTTAACCGAGAGAGTTAAAAGACCTAACACAGGAGATGAGATTGAAGAACTTTCTGAAACCTTCAATACAATGTTAGATAGAATCAGCGAAGCATTTGAACGGGAACGTATGCTAATCGGGGATCTTGCTCATGAGCTTAAGACTCCACTTGCAACACTTCGGAGTGGTGTCGAAATTGCACTTTCCAAAAAAAGATCAGCTTCCGAATATAAGGCTTCGTTAAATGAAACGCTTATCGATATTAACAAGATTGCCGGAACACTTAAAAACATTTTAGACCTCGCTTGGACAAGATCTGATAATGCGCGTGGTAAATCAGAAAAAATAAATCTGTCAAAAATGACTGGCGAACTCAAAGAAATTTTGAAAAAATTAGCTCTTTCAAAAGATATTAAAATTATTACAAATATCGAAAATGGAACTTTTGTTTTAGGAAATGAGGATAAATTAATGCGAGCTTTCTTAAACATTATCGATAATGCCGTTAAGTTTACCCCATCTAATGGTGCAATAAATCTCTCGCTTAAAAAGCAAGGGCCGTTTGCTATTTTTAATGTCCGCGATACTGGTATTGGTATATCTAAAAAGGACATACCACGTATATTTAACCGATTTTACAGAGGAACTAGCACGGAAAAAACCTTTGGATCGGGTTTGGGTTTATCTATCGCACAAACCCTTATAAATGCACATCAAGGCTCAATTGATGTTAAAAGCGAACCTGGTAAAGGCACATTTGTATCGATTGAGTTGCCACTTGCAAAACGATCCTCATGACTTCTTCAGACAATATTAATTATTAAAGAAGTACTATTGGTAAATATGAAAGCTTTTAGAACTGTTGTTGTTTGTGTGATTTTGGTTGCAGTCGCAATTGTTGTAATTGGTGTGTTTAAAGTCCCTGTTAAATCATTATTACCTTATGGAATTCTTTTGGCGTGTCCCCTACTCCATTTATTCATGATGCGGGGTGACGGTCACAAACATTAACCCATTCGGCAAACTCAGGGCGAATCTTCACAAAAAATTCATACTTTGGTATATACGATTAATGTATCATTAAAGATGTATGGTTGGTTTTGAAAGGCATTATGAAGAAAGCACACTAATTCACGCGTCAGCAAAGGAAGTTTTCGCATATGCTGATGATCATGCAAATTTTTCCGCTCATATGAATAAATCTTCATGGATGATGGGTGGAGGCAGCATGGAAACTATCGTCGATGAAGCGAGAGGACAAAAAGCTGGCTCACATATTACTATGCAGGGAAAAGTGTTAGGGGTTAACTTATTTTTAGATGAAGTTATCACCATACACAAACCTCCACATCAAAAAGAATGGCAGACGGTTGGGAATATCAATCTCATCGTCATTGATCATTACAAACTGGGTTTTGAAATTGAAGTAAAAGAAAATCAGTCAAAATTAAAGGTCTACATTGATTACAACATCCCAAAAACTTTTATCACCAAAATACTTGGGCAGTTGTTTGGCGGAATTTATGCAAAATGGTGTGTAAGACAAATGATTTCTGGAGTTGATAATCACTTTAGAGAACCATGATGAAAACTAAAACTTATACCTGTCCAATGCACCCAGATGTTACTTCCAATAAACCTGGGAAATGCCCAAAGTGCGGAATGAACCTCGTCGAAATTAGAGGGCCAATGGAGAAAATGGACCATGCAGGAATGAAGCACACTGAGACAAACTCTGAAAAATCAGAGGTAGAAAAGTTTGATATGGATCCAATGGAACACCATAAAATGATGGCTGATGATTTTAGGAAGAGGTTTTTTGCTGTTTTGCCATTAACAATTCTGGTTCTTGTTTTGTCGATGCAAATTCAGGAGTGGTTGAGATTCTCGCTTGACTTCCAAGGACGCGAATTTGTGTTATTTATTTTAGGTACTGCAATTGTGGTTTATGGTGGTAAACCATTCTTTAGTGCAGCAAAGAGTGAGATTAAAACCCGTAATTTTGGCATGATGACTTTAGTTTCTCTGGCACTCTCGACAGGATATCTCTTTAGCTCTGCTGCTACTTTTCTTTTTACCGGTGAGTCTTTGTGGTGGGAAATTTCGACTCTAGCCTTGGCATTTTTATTCGGCCACTACCTGGAAATGAGAGCGGTAATAGGAACAGGTGGTGCCCTCAAAGAACTAGCAAAACTAATTCCTGACACTGCTCATTTATTAGTTAAGGGGAGCATTAAAGATGTTCAAACTCATGAGCTTCAGAAAGGTGATTATCTTCTCGTTAAACCGGGAGAAAGAATTCCTGCAGATGGGATAGTTACAGATGGAATATCTTCTGTTGATGAATCAATGTTAACAGGAGAATCGCGCCCTATCGCAAAAGAAAAAGGCAACGAAGTTATAGGAGGATCTATTAACAATGATGGATCTTTAACTGTGAAAATTACCAAAACAGGAGCAGAATCCGCTATTGCGCAAATAATGGACTTGATACGGCAAGCACAAAATACAAAACCAAAAGTTCAGGAGCTCGCTGACAAAGCCGCGAATGTGTTAACTTTAACGGCAATTACTGTCGGAACAGGAACGTTTATTTATTGGCTTTTAATTAATCCTCAAGGAATAGTCTTTGCTGCAACGCTCGCAATAACTGTAATTGTTATCGCGTGTCCACATGCGTTAGGACTCGCTATTCCTACAGTGACAACAATAACCTCTTCTGTGGCTGCAAAAAATGGAATCCTAATTCGTGACATGAAGGGTTTGGAGGTTGCCAGAAAACTTAAATATTTAGTACTCGACAAAACGGGTACGTTAACGGAGGGGAAATTTGGTGTTACGAAAATCATTGGTTTAAATATAGATGAAAATCAACTTCTTAAATTTGCCTCATCGGTTGATCTTCATTCTCAACACTCTGTCGCACAGGGAATCGTAAGTTATGCAAAAGGAGAGGGTGTTGAGCCTAGTCCTGCAACTAACTTTAAATCGTTTCCGGGGAAGGGGGCAGAAGGGACGGTGGATGGAGCGAAAATTGATGTTGGCAACCGGATGATGATGACAGAGGCAGGAGTTAACACTGAAAAAATTGAGATCCCCGCAAATTCAGTAGGAACTGTGGTTTACGTCGCAAAAAACAATGAGGCAATCGGGGCAATAATTTTGGAAGATACCATTAGGGAGGAATCAAAAAGTGCAATCGAGGCTTTCCATAAAATGGGCATAAGTGTTGTCATGCTCACCGGGGATAAAAAAGAAGTTGCTGAAATGGTTGGAGCAGAGCTGGGGATTGATAAGGTGTATTCAGAAGTTTTGCCCGACCAAAAAACCAGTAAAATTAAAGAGCTTCAGGATGAAGGGTATGTTGTTGGAATGGTCGGGGATGGTGTAAACGATGCACCGGCTTTGACCCAGGCTCATATCGGGATTGCTATAGGCGCTGGAACATCTGTCGCCATAGAGTCCGCAGAAATGGTTTTGGTTAAAAGCAACCCCTTGGACATTGTTAAGGCAATAAGTTTAAGCCGCAGGACTGATAGTAAAATGAAGCAGAATCTTCTGTGGGCAGCAGGGTATAACGTAATTACTATTCCTCTTGCTGCGGGCGTACTTTATTCATACGGTATTTTACTTCGCCCTGAATGGGGGGCACTTCTCATGAGCGCCTCTTCTCTAATTGTCGTTGCAAACGCTCTAACACTTAAGAACCAGCACTTGGAAGCCTAGTCATTTCTATAAAGTAAACATTGAAGGGGGTGATAAAAATGAAGCATGATCCAAACGTAACCGCAAATGCTCTCGCGGTTACCAGTGCAATATTGTATGTCTTTTGTCGGATGGCTGTTTCCCTGTTCCCTCAGTTATCCATCACCATAGCTCAAGCTTGGTTTCACGGACTCGAAATCAGTAAAGTATCTGGATGGAGTCTAACAATGAGCTCGTTCATTGTAGGACTAGTATCATTTACTGTGGCAGCATGGTTAACAGGATACCTTTTTGCAAGAGTCTATAATTACTTTCTAAAGAAGTAGTATACTTACGTCCTATTTGCCAACACAGAGGTTAACCTCTGTGTTGTGGGGCGCCGATCAGGCCACACTTTTTATACTTTAAACCTGAACCACAGGGGCAAGGGTCGTTGCGGCCAACTTTTGCCACTGTGTCGGCTGGTTCGTCGATTAGACCGGTTGTGTCGCTTGTGTCTACATTTGTCTTTGCTCCCTCAAGCGGGATTTCAGAACGTGGTGTCATACCAATTTGGACTCTGAAGATTCGGTGTGCAAGTTCTTCGTCTATTCTTCCCATTAGTCGCTCAAACAAGCTATATGCTTCGCTTTTGTACTCAACCAATGGATCCCTTTGGCCATATGCTCTGATGCCGATTGATTCTCGTAAACTATCGATGTGATCGATGTGATCGATCCATAAATGATCAATTGCGCCCAAGTAGGCAAACTTTTCGATTTCGTGCATTGCCTTCTCGCCAACTGCTTTTGTGCGCTCATCGTGTGCCCTATCAATAGTGTTGTGCAGAAAGCTTTTAATTTTATCTTGTGATTTTAGGTCTTTAATTTTGGCTCTAAGAGCGCCTCTACTTTTCTCATCGAAGGGGATGATATCCGATAAACCAACGGCCAAGAGTTCCGGATCGGGATCGCCAAGTTCAGCGATAAGCAGTTTGTCTATTTGGTCATGAAGTTTGCTTTTAATTTCATCTGAAAGGTCCGTGCCCTCAAGGATTTTTCGTCTTAGTTTGTAAATTATATCTCTTTGTTGATTGGCAACATCGTCGTATTCGACAAGGCGTTTTCTGGCGTCAAAGTGAAAGCCTTCTACTTTGACTTGAGCTTGTTGAACGGCTCTATTAACCAGTTTATTCTCGATTGGTTGGTCCTCGGGGAGCTTTAGCCGGTCCATGATTCCCGCAATCTGCTCGCCACCGAAAATTCTCATCAAATCGTCCTCAAGTGAAAGATAAAACTTTGTAGATCCCGGATCGCCTTGCCTGCCTGAGCGACCACGGAGCTGGTTATCGATACGGCGGCTTTCGTGCCGTTCTGTCCCCAAGACATGGAGACCACCCGACTTGACAACTTTTTTGTGAGAATCTTCCCAAGCTTTATAGGCCTTCGTTGCCTTGTATTTTTCGTCCCCGATGCCCGGCTTTCTATCTGGGGGGGCACCTCCTAATACAATGTCGACACCGCGGCCTGCCATGTTTGTTGCCACCGTGACTGCTCCGGGCTTGCCGGCGTTTGCGATTATTGTTGCTTCCTTTTCGTGATTTTTTGCGTTTAGGACACTGTGGGGGACTCTTGCCTTCTTCAGATACTTCATAATGAGTTCGTTTTTCTCGATTGAAGTTGTGCCTACTAAAATCGGCTGGCCACTACTCCTTCGCTCGGCAATTTCTTTGACCATGGCCATATATTTGCCATCTGTGGTTTTGTAGATTGAATCGTCGTGATCGATACGAACAGTTGCCTTATTTGTGGGGATTACGACAGTTTCTAATTTGTAGATTTTTTTGAATTCGTCGGCTTCTGTTGCTGCAGTGCCCGTCATGCCCGAGAGAACCTCGTACATCCTAAAGTAATTTTGGAAGGATATTGTTGCCAGGGTTTTACTTTCTTGTTGGATCCGTACACCTTCTTTGGCTTCGACTGCTTGGTGGAGGCCATCGCTCCAACGACGCCCGGGCATGAGGCGGCCTGTGAATTCGTCGACAATAATTACCTCGCCATCTTTGACGATATATTCTCGGTCATTTAGATAGAGGGATCTTGCACGAAGAGCGTTTTCAATGTGGTGGATCGATTCAAAATCTTTTTCATATAAGTTGTCCACTCCTAATATTTTTTCTACTTTTTCGATCCCCACTTCTGTGAGCGAAGCGCTTTTTGCTTTTTCGTCAATTTTGTAATCAACCTCTGGATCTAGCTCACCGATCATGCTTGAGAATTGATAATACTTCTGAGTTGGCTCGGTATCTGGAGCTGAGATAATTAGCGGGGTGCGGGCCTCATCGATGAGGACTGAGTCTACTTCGTCAACAATTGTGAAGTAATGGCCGCGCTGGACCATATGATTTAAATCGCTCACCATGTTGTCCCTCAGATAATCGAAGCCGAATTCATTGTTGGTCCCGTAAGTTATATCTGCCGAATAGGCTTCTTTCCTCCCAACGGGCTTTAGATGTTCAAGGCGCTCGTCGCCGTGGCTTGTATCACTATATTTGGGATCGTGAAGGTAGCTTTTTTGCTCACCTGCGATGACTCCCACACTCATACCAAGAAGCTCAAATGTGGGCGCATTCCAACCTGCATCGCGGCGGGCAAGGTAGTCATTAACCGTGACCAAGTGGGCCCCGTGACCTACAAGAGCACGAAGATATAACGCGGGGACAGCGGTTAGGGTTTTACCCTCCCCTGTTTTTTGCTCGACCACCCTCCCTTGAAATAGCGCAGCACCTGCCATTAGTTGAACATCGTAGTGCTTCAAGCCAAGTGTCCGCCAACTGGCTTCTTTAGCTAGTGCAAATGCTTCGGGAAGAATACGCTCAAGAGATTCATCTTTTAATCTTTTTTTGAACTCAAGCGTTTTTTTTGCAAAATCAATATCTTTTAGTTTTTTTATTTTTGACTCGAAAGCGTTAATCTCGTCTACCGCTTTTTGTAAGTTTTTAATCTCACGGGCGTTGAGATCAACTATTCTACTCAAGATATTTAGCATTTCGAGGTACTATTTTAGCAAAAATGTAGTGAGAGTGACAGGCTGAATGCTTGAATGCTCTTGATATGTGGGTATAGAATAAATATATGAAAAAGATTGTTGTTGGGGCGTTGGGGGTTTTGCTTCTTTTGACCGTGGGTGCACCTCACGCTTGGGCTAAAGGCAACCAGGGGGACCTCGGGAGGGTTGTTTCGCTTCCGGCTAGTGAGGTGGTTGTTGGAGATTATTTTGCTTACGGTGATATTGTGGAGATTTCTGGGGATGTTGACGGGGATGTTTATGTGGCTGGCGGGCAAGTTACTGTTGACGGGCACATTAATGGCGATCTGTTGGTTGCTGGTGGACAGGTTAATATTTCAGGCACTGTTTCGCAGGACGTTCGTGCTGCGGGCGGGCAAGTTACGATTACGGGAGCTATTGGGCGTAATGTGACATTGGCTGGCGGGGATGTTCAGCTCACTAGTGCAGCGGCACTTGGCGGCAGTGTTGTTGCAGCAGGTGGCAGTGTCACAATTTCTACGCCAGTAAATGGAAACCTTAAAGTTGGTGCGGGAAATTTGACGATTGCTGCTCCCGTTATGGGCGATGTTGAGGCAGGGGTTGAAACAATGAGACTTTCTTCTAACGCAATGGTGGACGGGGACCTTGTCTATTACAGCAATACAGATGCAAGTATTGCCTCTGACGCTTCTGTCTCTGGAGCCGTAACAAGAAAAGAGTTTCCAGGAAAGGCAGAGATGCCCGACCAAAAACAGATAAACAAAGCAGTTGCTGGATTTTCTCTTTTTACGAAGTCATTGAGTCTGGCGACTACTCTTGCTGTTGGGTTCTTGATGGTTAAGTTCTTCCCCAATTTTGTAAGACGAGGGGCGCTTGTTTTGCACGAACACCCATGGGGCAGCTTTGGGGTGGGCTTTTTGTCAATTATTATTGTGCCTCTAGCCTTCGTTCTTCTCTTAGTAACTCTAGTTGGAATTCCACTGGCTTTCATTGGCTTAACACTTTATGGACTTATCTTTTATTTCTCCCGTGTGCTTGTAATGGTATTTATGGCTGATTGGATCCTGGCACGCTTCAACAAAAAGATGACTCTAATGTGGACACTCGTTATTGGAATATTCTTCTATTACCTTATTTCCATGATTCCCATTCTTGGTGGGCTTATCAAGGCCTTGTTTGTTGTAGCTGGGCTTGGTGCCTTCTTCATGAGTTATCGTGCCACTTGGCAGGAAGCAAGTAAAGCGAAAATAGTTTAACTGCAAAGAAACATTAAATTAGCTTCCGGGTAGTTTCTTTCAACCTTACTGAATACTTTTTCTAGAACTTTTTCAAAATCCTCAGCTTCTTTTCTTTTTTCGTCATAGTAGAGGCGGTTAAATACTGCTACCCCGTCTTTATTTAATAATTTTTTTACTCGTTTAATAAATACTTCTTCTTCTAAACTCACTGGAAACTGATCTCCGACATAAGTGTCCACGCAGATTAGATCATATTTGTGTCTGTCATTTTTAACGAATTCGTAAGCGTCGTCGATTACTGCTTTGACTCCATATTCATCAAGTTTCAAATGCTTTCGACCAAGGTTTATGAATATTGGGTCTATGTCGACCCCTGTGATTTTGACTTTCTCTCCCCAATATTTATGAGTTAATTCGGCGATTGATCCCCCACCAAGACCTAAAATCAAACAACTATTCAACTCTGTCTTAAAGTCTTTAACTTTTTTGAGTGTATGATTCCAGACGCTTTTGGCAACACCCCCTGATTGAGTTAGTCCGCCGCCTGTTATATGAGTGCCCCAGGTAATATCTTTTACGACTTGGAGTTTGCCGTTAATTGGAGAGTCGACTTCATCGATAATCATTTTGCCTGATAATAGGTCGTTAATTTTATTCATAGACTAGATCCCGCATCAAGTGCGGGATGACAGTGTAGGATGCGGGGGTGACATGCTTGTTCTCATTGGTAGCCTTTGGCTTGGATTTGGAATGCACAGTAATATTTCCCTCTAATTGCCATAAGTTCGTTGTGGCTGCCATATTCTACTATTTTACCTTTATCAAAAACTATAATCCTGTCAGCATTTCGGACAGTTGAGAATCTGTGAGAAATTATTATAACGGTTTTACCCTTGAAAGATTTGTAAATTTTATCAAAAATGTTTTGTTCACTGACAGCATCTATTGCTGCAGTCGGCTCGTCAAAAATGACAAGCGGAGCGTCTCTATAGAAAAATCTTGCAATGGCAATTTTCTGCCACTGGCCAGTGGAGGGCCTAGTTCCGCCTTTGTATTTTTCGCTTAATACTTGATCAAATTTGTCAGGGTAGTTGTTAACAAATTTCTCAATGTCGGCGTATTTTGCCGCTCGCTCCAATTTTTTTTGAGAAAACTTGCTCTTGATTTTCCCAATAGTTATGTTGTCCTTTACGGTGAGGTTGCCATAGGTATTGTAATCTTGGAACAGGACACTTGCATTTTTGTAGTAGTCGTCGATTTTTAGATCATTAACGTTAACTCCGTTTACAGTGACTTTACCGCCGCCTACTTCATAAAAGCGCATAAGGAGTTTAACCAGCGTGGTTTTGCCGGCGCCGTTCTCCCCAACAATTGCTACCTTTTCGCCAGGTTTTATTTTAAGGGTTAGGTTTTTGATTACTTTATTTTTTGAGCTTGGATAAGTAAAAGATACGTTTTCAAATTCTATACTTGGTCCTTCTTTGAGACGCTCTAATTTGTACGTCCCGTCTACTTGTTCAGGTTTATCAAATAATTCTTTGGTTTCTTTTACATAGAGGGACTGTTCATAAATGGTGTTTATCGAGTTGGCAAGATTGCTTATGTTGCCAGTGAAATTTGCTGCTTGCCGAACATAAAACGTTACATCACCAATTGAGATGCTTTTTTGTATGAACTTGAGAAAAACATACAGATCAGCATAGCCTTCGACGCTAGCACGAATTATCCTAAAGCTAAATAAATATTTATACCAGGTGTACCTGATTTTACGCATACCATTTGTCCACCAGTCAGTGTAGGTCTCAAAATGTTCGCTAAGAAATTTATGGCCACCAGTGATTGTAAGCTCATGGAGAGAATTAGAATCCTGGAGATTGTGAGCTGAGGCATATGCTTTTCTTCTATCTTCGGTGGAATCTCTATTGAATCGCCAAATTTTGGATAAGTATTTTTTGTCTATGATGATTGCCGGCAACAATGTAACAATGAAAAGAGGGATGAAATGCGGTGCGAAGAAAAAAAGTGCCACACCCGAGCTTAATAAAGAGGTGGAGGTGCCGATTAAGCCAGTAACTTGGGTAAATTGGCCATGAACTCTGCTTGGGTTGTTGCGTGCACGCTCGATCAAATTATTAACATTTGGGTCTTCTAAGTTTTGAGTGCCCATTCTAATCAGTTTTTGATATAGAAGTTTCTGGAAGCTGGGATAAAAATAGATATCAAGCATCCTATCCGTATACTGGTTGATCAACCTTAAGCCGTGTTGCAACACAGATAACCCAAAGAATATTCCAACAAAATAGTAAATCCAGATAAAATCTCTTTCCCCTTGCGCGACTTCAAGTAAAACATCAATTCCTTTTGCAAAAACGAAGGTGTTAAAGACAGCCTCGATCTCTAGAACTACTCCTACAATCACAGTCGTTAGAGTTAGCTTAGGACTTACGCGCCAAAATAATTTGAGTACCCAATGAATAGCAGATAGTGTCTCCTTCACTTCTTCGCTACGGGGCCTTTTAGACATTATTTTTAGTCTAGCAGAGAAAAATTATTCTGGGACAAGAGGTCTCTGATTAATAGGAGGCGCTTCTGTTGAACTTCCCAATTCTATTCCGGTCCCTCGTTGAGTTGCAACATCTCGTGTTCGCCTTTGTCGAGCTTCTTCGATCATAGTTTGAGCGCGCAGCTTCGCTTCTGCAAGTGAAGTGGCTATCTCTTCAGGAGTCTTACCACTGTTTGCAGCCTCTCTTAAAGCTCTTGCCTCTTCACCACGAATGATTACTACATGATCGTCTTCAGGCATGATTTATACTATCACTGTTTTAATTAGTATTGAAGGGCCAATCAGATTGTGTTAGTAATTTACTTCGGGTTATATTTGCCTGCCTGCGCAGGCAGAGGTATAATGAAATAATGAGTACTCCTCTTCCTGAGTTTTTGAGACCTAAAATTCTTAAAGATTATGTTGGACAAGAACACTTGGTCGGCAAAGGCAAAATTATAGAATCCTTAGTAAGAAATTCTAAAAAATCTTCCTTTTTCCCATCATTAATCTTGTGGGGACCACCTGGTTGTGGCAAGACAACACTTGCGCGAATTATTGCCAATACTTTAGATCGAGAGTTTTTCGAATTTAGTGCTGTAAATGCTTCAACTAAAGATATAACGGCCGTAACACATGGAAGGACTAATACTTTACTTCCTGCACCAATTGTTTTTTTGGATGAGATTCATAGGTTTAATAAAGCGCAGCAAGATAAACTACTACCCATTGTCGAACGCGGAGATATTGTCCTAATTGGTGCAACTACGGAGAACCCTTCATTTGAAGTTATCGGGCCATTACTATCGCGCTGCAGGGTACTCGTACTTCAGGAATTAGGTAATAAAGAATTAAGGAAAATAGTGAAAAAAGCAGAAAAGGAATTGGGGATGAGACTTGATAAAAAGGCAGAGAAGTTTTTGATCGAATCAAGTAATGGCGATGCAAGAGTCGTTTTGAATGTATTAGAGATTGCTAGTCAAATTGCAGACCCCCCTTCGCACATGGCTTCGGAGGGGAGGCACCTGTTGTTAGAAAATATTGAAGGTGCCTTGCAACGCAGGCAGTACACTTTTGATAAAAATGGTGAGGAGCACTATAACGTTATTTCTGCTTTTATTAAATCGATGAGGGCTTCCCAAACCGATGCTGCAGTTTATTATCTTGCTCGCATGGTTGAAGCTGGACAGGATCCACTTTATATTGCAAGGCGAATGGTTGTATTTGCAAGTGAGGATATTGGCATGGCACAGCCAACTGCGCTGGTTGTTGCTAATGAGGTTTTCCGTGCTTGCGAGACGATTGGATATCCAGAGTGCGCAATTAATCTTGCACATGGGGTGGTTTATTTGAGCCGCGCACCCAAAGATAGACGTGCATATGATGCTCTGCAGGCGGCAAAAGGCGATGTTATGAAATTTGGCAACCTTCCAGTGCCGATGAAAATCAGAAATGCTCCTACAAAGTTGATGAAAGAATTGGGTTATGGGAAGGGATATGAAATGCGCGATAAAGAGTCCTTGCTTCCTGAGAAGTTAAAGGGGCGAAAGTATTTTTAATATTTTTTTCTAACCTGGACTGTGATTGCTCCAAACTTTTCCTCAGAAATAAGATTAGTGAAGTAGCTTTCTTCTTGAAAGAAATCCTTAACAAATTTGTCTGGAAGACCTACTAATGGCTCGATAATTAAAAATTGTTTTGAAGGTAACTCTGATCTGGCTCTTACCACTTTTAGTGTTCCTTCGCTGCCAAGCGCGTCTTCGCCTCCCCACACGGGAACAAAGCCATATTCCTTCATACCATACCAGTTAAAAAGATAGTCCCAGGTGGATTTAACATTGAAGGGAATGGTTAATCCATGAATTGAAAATTTTTCATCGCCTGCTGTTTGATAAATAAAATCAATTGCTCTTTGTTCGTCTGTCAGAAGCAATCCGGGAGGGGCCATGACAGAGTCAATTGGACCCTTGGGATTAATGGTGGTTATTTGAAATAAATTTGATGCGATTATTATGAACAGTAAAACTGCGGCGAAGTTTTTATTTCTAAGCCAAATTTGAGTAAGCCCAAATGCTACAACTATTAATAAACTTACGGAGCCGCCGATACCATAGTAATAAGTGGTGGCTGATCCAGTTAAATAGGCTATGCAGCCTATTAAAAACCAGATTAATAAAAATGCTGTAGCTTTTTTTCCTTTTTTATATAAATACCAAAAGCTGAAGGTAATTATTAATAAACTTATAATAGGCGACCAGTAAACGATTACTACATTATCGTTAATATATCTGTTTACTGCGTGAAGAAAATTGTCGGAATGCAAACTGAATGAGGAACCGTCTGATTGCCCAAGTGTCGTAATAAAACTAAAGATTTGTTTGAATTTTAGTTCCGCGACGATAAATGTCGACATGCTTATAGCAAGCGCAATAATTGCAAAGGAGAAATCTTTGATTTTAATTTTTCTAATTTTTGGTTTAAAAGCCAAGGCAAAGAAGGGTAGCAAGATTACGAGAATTATTAGTGAAAAATGAAACTGGGTGGCGATACCGGCGCAAAATGCTGAGAGAATTAGTCCCTTGGAATTGTTTTTAAAAACAAGTAACGACAACCCAAGATAGTAAAGCAACACGAACGGCAAAGCCATTCCTGGATGACTAAAAAATAATGCGTATTGAGTTTGCTCAAAAGAAATTGCGTAAAGAAACGCTGTCCATAAGCCGATTTTTTCGTTATAAATATTTTTTCCTATAAAGAAGACAGTGAATGTTCCAAGTGCGTTTAATAGTAGGATTATTAAAGCAGGAACATATGGGCTTCCTTGGGCGAGAAAATAGACTGGGGCCATAATATAATAGAATAAAACTCCGTGGTGCAGATATTTGCTGAACGTCATGCCTGGCCCGACAACTTTCAGGTCTCCCCTGAGGACTTCGTAAGAATAATAAGCGTCTCGTGCTTGGTCGTTGCCGAAATAAACATTTCCAGGAAAATAGAGCAGTCTGAGAAAGAGAGCTAGGAAAAAAATTGCTAGAAGTAGTTTGAGAGTGTTGTTGGTCACTACGAATATAGTAACAGAAGAAGCGTTATTTGTAGCACTTGCTTCCAGAATAATTAAGGGGTAAAAGGTATTACCATGAAAAAGGGTGAAGTTGATAGAGTTGCGGATTTTTTGTATGAGATAGGGACTTTGAGGAAGGTCGCGCGGGCACATCGGCAAACACTTTTGACTGATGATCTGTCTGACAATATATCTTCTCATTCTTTTCGTGTCGCGATGATTGGGCTTCTTTTGGCAAGACTGGAAAAGGCGGATCCATATAAAGTAGTTGTCATGTGCTTATTGCATGATATTGGCGAAGCGAGAAGCGGCGATCAGAATTGGGTGCATAAGAAGTATGTCAAGGTTTTTGAAGAGGAGATCACAAAGAATCAACTAAGCAAGCTTCCAAGCGAAAGTGAATGGATGACGGTTGTGAGTGAGTATAATGGCCGCAAGTCTTTGGAATCCAATATCGCAAAAGATGCCGATTTAATTGACCAAACTTTACTGCTAAAAGAGTATGAGTGGCGTGGTAATAAAGAGGCAGCTTTATGGTTGAAGAATTCTAGGCAGATTAAAATGTTAAAGACTAAATCAGGGAAAAAAGTAGGTAAGGTGATATGGAGAAGACGACCTAGTGAATGGTGGGATAATGTGTGGACTTCAGATAGACGGTAATTTGAGAGGAATATTGCACGCTTTTGATTTATAATATTCTTTCATGAAGCTTAAAGTATTGAGTGCGAATTTATGGCTTTTGCCACCGCCGACTTCTTTTGATAACAATAAGCGGCTTGAGCGGTTTATACGACTTGCAAAAAAAATCGATGCAGACATCATTAGCCTTCAGGAAGTTTGGCTTAATGAGTACGTAGCAAAACTTAAAAAGGGATTGAGTAAGTATTTTGTTGTTTCTCCCCGATCAATAATTTTTAATAAATCTGGTCTTGTGACACTTTCGAAGGCCAAGCCGGTGTCCTGGAAATACCACGCACACAAGCCAGTGTCCGGAATAGGTCTTTTGGAAAAATTTGCTGACAAGGGGTTTTTGGAAATAAAGGTTAGTTTTTCCGGGCATGAGGTAATTGCAGTGAACACTCACATTTATCAATCACAGGATGAACATCAGCAAAAAATCAAATTAGAACAAACAAAAGGTGTTATGGCGTGTGTTAATAAACATAATCCAACCATAGTGTCTGGCGACTTTAACTTAAAACCACCTGATTTTTTAAAATTTATAGGCGACATGATTCGGGACAAAGATTTTGTCCGGACATATCTTGCCGAGAATAAATATACGTTTCAGGCTTTTAATCAAATCTTGAACTGGAGTGGTATTTATAACGATACTCCCGATTACGTGTTTTTAAATTCAAAATCTAAAACTGCAAAAGTAAAATCTGAAGTTATTTCAAAGCCATTGGTCTCTGATCACTATCCTATACTTTCTGAAATTACACTTTAGGCTGCTTTTTTGTTTTGAGGATTAAGCCTTGAGGTAGTTTTGTTTTCATAGTAAATCCGTAGCATTTCAAGCTTGGCTCTTCGAATATCAACAGACCTTTGGTTGGCAAGTGTGGCAGCACGATCATAAATTCCACCTTCTCTGTAAAGAGTGTACATTTGGTTTGTGACTTTGGACTCTCTAATGTCCAGTGTCTGCATGGCGAGGTCTATTTGAACTTCTTCTGACTTTTTTTGGTATGCGGAGTTTTCTAAAACGCCTTCAATGTCGCCCTCGCTGACCAGTATCTTTAATTCCTGTTCAGCGCTACCAAGGCTTGTGTCAACTTCACTGCCAGAGTCTACTTCGACACCAATTTCTACTAATTCTTCTTCTGGATTTCGCATTATGGGCCTATATTATCACAATATAGGTGTTTTTTCGATTTTGTCCTTGCCGACGTACCTTCGCAAGACTTCTGGGATTGTGATTGTACCGTCTGCTTCTTGGTAATTTTCTAAAATGGCTATCAAGGTTCTACCAATTGCGAATGCAGTGGCATCATTCATATGGACATACTCGGTTGCCCCACCCTTGAGACTTACCTTTGTATTTAGTCTCCTTGATTGGTAATCTGTCATGTAATCGCTTGTTTGAGTTTCTCTATACTTGCCTTCCCCCGGCATCCAAGACTCAAGATCGACTTGTCGAAAATCGGGTTTGCCCATGTCGCCCGTACTAATCATCACTACCTGGTATGGAATCCCCAATTGCTGCATTAAGTATTCTTGAATAGCAGTCATTAAGTTTTGTTCTACTAAACCATTTTCAGCTGTGGTGAAGCTTTCCATTTCAAGTTTGTCGAATTGATGACGCCTTAGAATCCCTGATGCATCTTTGCCATAGGTGCCTGCTTCTCGACGGAATGCAGTCGAATAACCTAAAAGTCTAATTGGTAGACGGCTCACAGGAATTGTCTTGTCCATGTAAATTGGGCCAAGGGTGTGCTCTGCACTGCCTACCAATAAAATGTCATCCTCTTTGAAGTAGTACCGATCATCAATAGGATCGAACCTGTCCATTTTTTGCATGATTTCTGCTTTTGCCATAACCGGTGGAATGACTGGAATAAATGGACTGTCGCTTGGATTGTCCACTGATTTTGCGATTTTCCCAACGATTTCCTTATTTGTAAGGGTCCCAATTGCAAAATTAATAAGAGCAAATTGCAGAAGAACGGCATCACCCATCAAGTAGTTGTATCTAGCCCCTGAAATTTTGGCGGAGGTTTCTGTGTCTATGATACCTAGACTTTCACCCAACTCTATATGGGTTTTTGGTTCAAAATTAAACTTTTTTGGCTCTCCCCAAGTTCGAACCACCTTGTTACTTGAGTCATCTTTGCCGACTGGAGCTTCTTCAGATGGAATATTTGGGATTTGGGTGATTAGGTTATAAAATTCAGTTTCTGTGTCTGCAAGCTTTGGTTCAAGACTTTTTAGCTCGTCCTTAATTTTTTTACCCTCCTCAATGTTTTTGGTTTTTGCTACAACATTTCTTTTGGCTCTTAGCTCCTGGACTGTAACGTTTAGTTGACGCTTTTCTTCGTCGATCTTTAGAAGTTGATCAACTAATTGTGGATCACGATTTTTTGCAGAAGTGCCTTTTTTGACTAAATCGACATTTTCGCGAATGTACTTAATATCTAGCATTCTTGTAATTATATACTGTCGAGCAGTGTAGTGCCTGGAAACTCAACAAGAGAAGGAATTTGGGTATTATTACCTATTATCTTCATTGAGATCTACTGGTCTCATTTGTGACGTATTTAGTAGGGACAGTCTTTTGTGTTTTTCGGGAACAGTAATTGATGTAATCACATGGCGGCGTTGCTCCTCTGAAAGCGAGGGTATTGACATTTGTGTAAGAATCTCTGGAAAGCCCCAACGCTCTGCGAAATATATAAGTTCTATTTCTGGAGATGTAATAGGCGGGGATAAACTTTCAACCATTTCTACTGCTGTAATGTCGGGGTGCTCGCATGTAGGAAGTGCTGTTTCTAAATATTCTTTTGCTTCACGAATCATTCTATCGGTGAGTTCATCTTTAAGGGAGGGGAATTGTCTTCTAGAATCATTAAGTAGATTAAGCTGATTAACCAGTCCTCTGAGTTGATAGGATACAACAGTTGTTCTGTCAAGAGCTTTAAATTCATCTTGCACAATTAATCTCCATTGGCCGGCATTGGTTAACTCGTATAATTTGCCAAGAGTTTCCGAATTTAATGTCTTTTTTTCTTCGGTTTCTGGTATTTTATTTCGACCTGGGAAACGTTCATCTTCCGAAGGTAATCTTAATAATCCGAATTCTTTCATGGCTGCTATTTTATCGTGTTTACCACTCAAAGTCCAAGGTTATCGTGAATATTTTGCATTGAGGCCAGAACTATATTTATAAAGTCACGAAGAACTATCCCCAGTTTTTCGTTACACAATTCGATCTGCTTGCGATCTACACCTGCCGCGAAGCCTTTACTCCCCCACTTGTTTAGTACCGATTCGACTGTGATTGAACTTAATCTTTTATCTGGTTTAACCAGTGTGACCGCCACGATCAAACCAGTAAGCTCATCGCAACAGTAAAGTGCCCATTCCATTTGAGTTTTTGGCTCGGGATTGCCATGAACATAGCCCCAGCCGTGTGCAAGAATTGCATCTTTAACTTCTGCTTCAACTTGAAGTGGTTTAAGCCACTCAAGGGTTAGGTGGGTGTGTCTGTTGGGCTCTTCCTTTCCGCCAGAGGCGGACTGACGAACAATTTCATAATCTGCATCATGGAGAAGGCCGGCAATTCCCCAAGTTTCCTTGTCCCCTCCCAAGCGGTCCGCAAGGGCGCGCATGGCAGATTCTACTGCGTAACAGTGCCTCCGAAGGTTCTGGTTTTGTATTTTCTGGTGGAGGAGTTGTAGGGCTTCAGCTCTGATCATTGGAATCTACTGGAATTGGACGAAGTGTTGGGAAGGCGATGATTTCTCTGATGTTTTTGGCATTGGTCATTAGCATGACTAACCTGTCAATGCCTATACCCAATCCACAGGTTGGTGGGAGGCCGTACTCAATTGCCTCAAGGTAATCATCATCAGTTTGATGTGCTTCGTCAAAACCAGCCTTTTCTCTATTTTTCTCTTCGATGAAGCGTCTTTTTAGATCGATTGGGTCATTCAACTCGGAATAATTATTGCCTAGCTCCATGCCAAGGGCGAAGATTTCAAATCTTTGAGTGAAGCGGCTATCTTCGCATCTTTTGGCGAGCGGAGAAACTTCTACAGGATAATCGTAAATAATTGTTGGCTCGATGAGTCTATCTTCCACAAACTCTTCAAAAAGAAATGCCGTTAACTCTCCTGGTGATTGAATCTTTTTAAGTGCTTTTCTTTGCTCTTCACTTAGATTTAATCCTTCTATATCTCTTAAAGCAGAATCGCGATCGGGCCATGACAATGGATCGAGATTTGTGTGCTCTTTAACAGCTTCAACCAATTTCAGTTTGCGCCAAGGACGTTGGAAACTAAAATTCGTACTTTGATATTCGAATTCGGTAGTACCAAATACTTCCATAGCGATTGTTTCGATTAATTCTTCTGTTATTGCCATGCCGTAGTTGTAATCTTCATATGCAATTTGAGCCTCAAACATAGTAAATTCTGGATTGTGATCATGGTCTACACCCTCGTTCCTGAAGACTTTAGTTATTTCGTATACTTTTTCAAAACCACCAACAATTAATCTCTTCAAGTACATCTCATCTGATATTCTCAGGTAAAAATCACTTTCTAGCGTGTTGTGATGAGTCTTAAAGGGTTTTGCAAAACCGCCGCCGTAGATAGGCTGGAGGGTTGGGGTTTCTACTTCGACAAAGCCTTTTTTGTCGACAAAATTTCTAATTGAGGTGATTATTTTACTTCTATTTAGCAGGGTTTTTTTGACTTCTTTGTTAACAATTAGATCGAGATACCTTTTTCTGTAGCGCTCTTCCACATCTTTCAGGCCATGAAATGAACTTGGCAATGGGCGGACAGATTTAACTAAAATTTGAAAATTATCAACGTTAACCGTTAACTCACCAGCTTCGGTTTTGAAAACTATACCTTCAGCCAAGATGAAATCGCCAATATCAAGATTTTTGAGGATTTTGAAGTTGTCGCCTAATACTTTTTTCTGGAATAGAAGTTGGATCTGCCCTGTTTCATCTTTTAAATCTCCAAACATGATGTTGCCATGTTCTCTCCAACCCATAAGGCGGCCCGCGACAGTCACTTTATCACTCTCACTATCGAGAGCTTTTGAAATTGTAGTTTTTCCTAAACTGAGCTTTGCAGGATAGGGATCGATGTTTTTCTCGCGAAGAGCATCAATTCTGCCTTTTCTAATTTTTATTATTTCATTTAGTCGTGCCTCTGCCATAACTTGTATTGTAGTTTAAACTATTAACTTTTGAAAATATTACCCACTAAAAAACCTCCTTTACTAGGAGGTTTCACGCGACAATCTTCATTATTCGATCGAGATTATTTTATAATGAATTTTACCAGCAGGAGCTTCAACATCTACTTCATCGCCAACTTTTTTGTCGACCAGTGCCTGGCCAAGCGGTGAAGTGTGGCTGATTTTTTTCTGCATTGGATCTGCTTCCCAATCACCGACGATTTCAAAAAGATGTTCACTGCCGTTGGTTTTTACTGTTACTTTTGTCCCAACTTGAACTTTACCTGCTCCATTGCCGTTGCTTTTAATTATTTGGGCACTATCTATTACATGCTTTAATTCATCGATTCTGCCATCGATAAACTCAAGTTCGTCACGGGCGCTTGTATAATCGCTATTTTCAGATAAATCTCCTTCGTTTCTTGCACGTTCAAGGCGCTCGACAATGAGCGGCCTTTTATTTTCCACAAGCTCACTAAGCTCAATTTTAAGAGCCTCAAGTGCTTTTTGTGTTATTTGTATTTTTTTATTGTTATCCATATTCTTAGTTATAATTCCCAACAGAGCTCCAAAGTCTATTGCTTGGGGGAGTTCCGTTTCAGGAGGCCTCCTTTTTAATTCTTAGTACAAATCTTTCGAAAAGAAACTGGTGTGGAGGAGGGTTTTACCATCGAAGTTTCTCTTACAATAGGTGGTATTTTAACAAATACATGTAATCTTGTCAATGCTAGCTGAGTCGAAGTTTTCTGCCGCGGCGGGCGACTTTGAGATCAATGAGGCTTCTTCTGTAGGCATAAGTAAGTGCTCCCTTCTCGGCTGCCGGAACGCCTTTTTTGATCAGTTCTTCTGCTTTTACCTTAGCCTCCTCAGCGCGGCTTTCAGATATTTCGTCGGAGCTAGTTACATCTTCAATTAGAAGGGTAGCTTTATTTTTGTTTATTGCAAAAACGCCTTTACCAATTGCTAGATTTTTAATTCCTTCGGTTGTGTTTAATACAACTTCACCTACGTCAAGTGGGGCGACTAGAGCTGCATGGTTCGCTAAAACAGTGATCTCACCGTCAACAGTAGGTAGCACTGCTTCTTTTGCCTCACCTTCGTAAATCTTTCCCTTTAGAGATATTACAGCTATATGGAAGTTCATTTTTTCTTGTTTACCTCTTCGATCTTGCCAATCATATAGAAATCTGATTCTGGCTTGTCATCGTGGAGGCCTTCAAGAATTTGAGAGAAGCCTTCTACTGTATCCTCAATTGAAACGTAGGCGCCTGGGATACCTGTAAATGCTTCTGCGACAAACATAGGCTGGGTTAAAAATCTTTGAATTTTTCTGGCCCTTCCAACAATTAGTTTGTCTTCGTCAGAAAGTTCTTCGACACCTAGGATTGCGATGATATCTTGAAGCTCTTTATATCTCTGTAGTACCTTTTGGACACCTCGTGCTACTTCATAGTGCTTGTCCCCTACTACTTCTGGATCGAGAGCTCCTGAGGTTGAGGCCAAAGGATCAACCGCAGGGTACAAGCCCTGCTCGGCAAGGGAGCGCTCGAGGGAGATTGAAGAGTCTAAATGTGCAAACGTGGCAACCGGTGCTGGATCTGTGTAATCGTCGGCTGGTACATAGACTGCTTGGACTGAGGTGATTGAGCCTTTGTGGGTTGAGGCTATGCGTTCCTGGAGCTTTGCCATTTCTGTTGCAAGCGTCGGCTGGTAGCCTACGGCGGACGGAATTCTACCTAGAAGTGCCGATACTTCAGAACCTGCTTGTGCGAATCTAAAAATATTGTCGATAAACAAGAGAAGGTCTTGGTTTTCCTCATCGCGGAAATATTCGGCCATTGTCAAAGCCGTAAGGGCTACCCTGAAGCGGTTACTGGGCGGCTCGTTCATTTGACCATAAACAAGAGATGTTTTATCAATGACACCAGATTCTTTCATTTCCCGATACAAGTCATTGCCCTCGCGAGAGCGCTCGCCAACACCAGCGAACACTGAGTAACCACCGTGAGATTTCGCGACATTGTTGATTAGCTCCTGGATAATAACTGTTTTGCCAACTCCTGCTCCTCCAAATGCTGCGACTTTTCCGCCCTTAATAAATGGGGCGATAAGATCGATTACCTTAATTCCTGTTTCGAAGATTTCAGGGGTCGTTTTTTGTTCTTCAAGGGATGGTGCTGCTTTGTGAATTGGACTTTTCTTTGTAGTCTTTATCGGTCCTTTGTTGTCAATTGGCTCCCCAAGGACGTTAAAAATTCTTCCCAGAACTTCTTTGCCGACTGGTACCTTAATTGGGCTACCTGTATCAATTACTTCTGTACCTCGCCTCAAACCTTCAGTTGGGCCAAGGACCAACGCCCGAACAACACCTTCTTCGAGATGGGCTTGAACTTCAGCTGTAAGGCCACCTTGGACAGTGAGTGCACTATTAACCAATGGGAGAGCTCCCTCAAATTCAACATCAATCACTGGGCCGATAACTGTTATTATTTTTCCTTTGTTTGTCATGTTTTATGAATCAAGCGACAGGCCGGCTGTGACTATATCATTTATTTCGGTTGTAATAGCCTGTTGTCTAGCATTATTGTACTCAAGCGATAGACTCTCGCCCAAACTTTTGGCATTATCTGATGCGTTCTTCATTGCGATCATGCGGGCACTGTGCTCACTTGCTTCTGCCTCAAAAATTGCCTCAGCGAGGATAACTTCGATGTAAAATGGAAGCAATTGTGACAAAACTTCGGTGGGAGAGGGCTCAAATGAGTACAATGGGCGCTCAATTGATTCTGATTGCTCGATAATAAGAGGTAAAATTTTCTTTATTGTTGGTTTTTGGTTTAATGCACTCACGAAATCGCTATAGACGAGATATACTTCGTCTACAACTTCTCTGGTAAATGTGTCGATAATCTCACTTGCGATCGCTGCACTTGCTGCCTCTCTCGGGTTGTAATCCGAAAAATCACCGATGAGTTCACCGTGAGTAAGTGCCAAACTACGACCCTTTTTACCTACTGTAATGAAAAGGTTTGTTCTGGGTGTTTCTTTAACTGTTCTAATAACCTCACGGAAAAGGTTTGTGTTCAGAGAGCCTGCAAGCCCGCGGTTCGTGCTAATTAACACAAAAAGTCTTTTTTGAGGAGACACTGAAACTCTCATCAATGGAACCTGATTCATGTCAACATCTTTTTCGCCGGCGAGACTTTGGACTAGCTCCAGTACTTTTTGTGAATAGGGTTTTCCTAGCATCGCTTTATCCTGGGCACGCTGGACTTTTGATGCTGCCACCATTTCTAGTGCTTTTGTGATTTTGTTGATGTTTTTGATCGACTTAACTCTTTTTTTGATAAATCTTGGATTACTCATTGGCCTCCTTTATTCCTCGCTCGCTTTTGAACTTAACTTTGAAACTTTCAATTGCTTTTTGAAGTTCTTTTTCAGCTTGTTCTGATAAACCCTTGGCCTCAAGAGTTTCTTTAATGAGCGATTTGTGGCTATGTTCTACGAAGGTTTGAAAATCAGACTCAAACTCTGTAATCATCTCGACTGGAATATCATCGAGCGCCCCTCCCGTCGCGAGATATATTGATAGGATCTCAAGACTGACTGGAAAAGGTTTATACTGAGGCTGTTTTAAAAGCTCGACAATTCTCTTGCCTCTTTCAATCTTCACTTTTGTTGCCGCATCTAAATCAGTCGCAAACTGAGCAAAGGTCGCTAATTCATAATACTGAGAAAGATCAAGTCTTAGCTTACCTGAAACTTTTTTCATTGCTTTAATCTGTGCGGCACCACCGATTCTGGAAACAGATAAACCAACGTTAAGCGCAGGTCTGATGCCAGAGAAAAAAAGGTCACTTTCGAGGTAGATTTGGCCGTCTGTAATGCTGATTACGTTTGTCGGGATATAGGCCGAAACGTCACCGGCTTGGGTTTCAATTATCGGGAGAGCGGTAAGTGAACCACCACCTAGATCGTCAGAGAGTTGGCAAGCACGCTCTAACAAACGTGAATGGAGGTAAAAAACGTCACCTGGGTACGCTTCACGGCCAGAGGGACGCCTTAACAGTAGCGAGACTTCACGATAAGCCCAAGCATGCTTTGTCAAATCGTCATAAACAACGAGGGTGTGCTTCCCCTGCTGCATAAAAAACTCACCAATTGCAGCACCCGCAAAGGGAGCCAAATATTGCATTGGGGCTTCATCCGAGGCACTTGCACTCACGATAACTGTTTTCTCAAGAACTCCGTGTTCTCTTAATTTTTCGATGACTCTCATCGTTTTGCTTCTCTTTTGGCCTATTGCTACATAAATACAGATAACGTCACTGTCTTTTTGATTAATGATTGTATCTACTGCGATTGCGGTTTTCCCTGTCCCACGGTCTCCGATAATTAGCTCTCTTTGCCCACGACCAATTGGAATCATTGAGTCTATTGCCTTGACCCCTGTTTGAAGAGGTGTCCCAACAGGTTTTCTGTCGATAATGCCTGGTGCAATACGCTCGATCGGCATCATACTTTCGACTTTGAAGTCTTTGCCACCGTCAAGCGGTTTTCCAAGCGGATCGACTATTCTGCCCAGAATCTCTTTGCCAACCCCAATTTGTAGAAGATTGGCAGTTGTTGTGGCAATGTCACCTACCCTCAAGCTTTGAAAGTCTCCCAGGATTATAATTCCGACTTTAGCCTTTTCAAGGTTTAAGGCGAGTCCAAAAATGCCTTTCTTGAAATATACCAGTTCACCGTACATTACCGAATCGATACCACTTACCCATGCGATACCATCGCTCAGAGAAATTATTTTCCCTTCGTCAACTATAACCGGCTCTTTGTTGTTTTGTTTATTCATTGCCCGATTCTAATTTTTTTTGAATTTGATTTATTCTACCAGCAATACTTAGGTCCAAACTTCTGGACCCAAAGGCCAATTTAAACCCTCCGAGCAAGCTTTTGTCTTCAACAAATTCAAGTTCGCAATTTTTGAGACCAAATGCTCTTTTTGCGTTTTCCCTGATCGAATCCAACACAACACTTTCGGGTTTAACTGGTGCTAATACCAAAACTGTATTACTTATTTCCACCATCGAATTTTATTTTTTCCAAAATACTAGCCGCTTTTTTAATAGACTTTTCTTGTGTTTCCTTGTCCATAAAATCGGAGATTGCTGCTTTCGCAGAATCAAGTGCAAGATTTCTCATTTCTCCTTCTAGTTCTTTAGTTTTTCTTTCTACTTGCCTACCTACTTCTTTTTGTGCATTTTTAATAATTTCTTTGGCTTCATTATTTGCCTTTTGTAAAATTGTCTTTCTTTCTACCTCGGCTTTTTCTGTGACTTCTTTCTCGATGCGGTTTTTTTCACTTGCTAGAGATTTAAGAAGATGTGCTTTTTCATTGTCAAATTCTTGGCGATTTTTATCCATTTTAGATTTCGCGTCATTTATTTCGCTTAATTTTTCTTCTCTTTCCTTGAGTGCCTTTATGACTGGTTTGTAGAGTACTTTTTTAAGCACAAGAAGAAGTAGTCCAAAATTTATCATTTGAACTACGATTAATGTTGAATCAATTCCTAATTTTTCCATGATTTTTCTGGAATTTACTCATTTACACAAAGAAAATGATGAGCGATATAACCAATGCGTAAATTGCGATTGCTTCAGCGAATGCGATGGAAAGAATAAGGATTGTTCTAATATCGTTACCTGCCTCAGGATTTCTCCCGATTGCTTCAAGGGCACCCTTACCGATAAGGCCAATGCCAATACCGGGACCAATTGTTCCTAAGCCTATTGCTAATGCTGTTGCGAGTTCTTTTAATTCCATAAAGTCACCCCCTTTCGTGGTGTGGCTCGGTGGCCAATACTATAAATATTAAGGTTAACATTGTGAATACAAATGCCTGGATGAAACCGACGAAAACTTCTAAACCTATAAATGGTACGGGGACGATAATTGGCACAAGAAAGGTCATTACAGCTATTAAGACCTCTCCTGCAAAAATATTTCCGAATAACCTGAATGAAAATGAGATGATTTTACTGATTTCTGAAACGACTTCTAGAATTCCTACTACAAAATCCATTGGATTTTTAACATTTATGAACCTGCTAATGTAGCCTTTGGTTCCGAGTGTTTTAATACTAAGATAGTTCGTCGTAGCAACTGAGATTAAGGCAAACGCGAATGTTGTGTTTAGGTCTGCGTTTGGCCCTCTAAAGATAGGGACGAAGACCTCTTCTCCGTGTTCTAGTTCATGAAATCCAATTGAGCCAATTCCAGGTAGGAGTCCAATCCAGTTTGCGAGAATTATGAAAATGAAGAATGTAAATAGGAGTGGAAAAAGGGTGTCGGTTTTTGCGCCCGCAATTCCACGGATGTAGGAATACATGCTTTCTACCGCCATCTCCATGAGGTGGGTCACTTTACTTTTCTTTTCTGAATTTCTTTCAGAGTAAACCTTGAGGGAGAGGCCGAGTATAAGGGCTGTTGTTATAAAACCAGTGAACATTGAGTTTGTGATTGTGATTGGGCCTAAATGTCCGATTGGCTCTGCTGCTACTGATATGTGGAGTGCGCTCATTTTTTATTGCTACTTAACTTAATTTTTTTACCCAAAGAAACCGCCCGATAAATTCCAAGTGAAATTCCAAAGCCTACACCGATTATAATAAAAAAAGGCGTGGTTTCAAGCTTTTTATCAAGAAATATTCCGAAAAGAAGGAGTAAAACAGGCAAACTCACCAATGAGAGGCTCATTAAAGAAGCCTCTTCAAAAGTTTTTGCCAGGTTAAATACTTCTTTAACCTTTTTATTTTTTGCTTCCATGAGTTCTACTTTCTTCTACTGCCAGGAGAAATGCAATATTAACCTGAGGGTCTTCTGGTCCAAGATTGATAGGCACTAGGCGAGATTTGTCAGGGTTTTTTCTATCAGTTGTGTGAAGTTCTGCAACAATCTCAACTCCGGTACCTGCGAATAATCTCTTCCATTGCTGTGCGCCATTTCTAATTAATGCTTCCATGACAAGATCTTCTTCAGGAGAATGTTCGGTGAGAGGCTTTCCATACCATCTACTGAGCAACTCATGAAGAGGCACGCCACCCAAAGAAACTTTAACCGCACCACAGACACTGTCGTGATCATCGCAGTGAACTTCAACAAGGTTTGGCATATTACCCTCCCGTTTTTGGTGTGCAAAATAGCGCGCCATTGTATTCATTGCCTTTGTGGCTCCTGGCCTTTGTTCCAAATCATGCTGAACGACGCCACCTGCGAGCGTGATCATCATAACGTTTGCCCCGCCGCTTTTTAGCTTCTCCCAGGTACTATGCGCACAGTCTTTGTCCATGCAAGTCACGCCTATACTTGTAACTCCTTTTACTCTCTCGAGAAACTCATCTTCAGACATGCTCTCCGGAATTTGAGTTAATGAGTATGTGCCTGGCGGATTTGGTTCTTCCCACGGATGCCTGACCGGAAGTTCCGGATGTCCGACTATATTGTAATCACCCTCAAAAGTTTTAAATGCTTGCCTCAGATCTTGGTATGTTCGAATCATTTCGGGGTGTTCTAGCTGTTCTAATTGTAGTAAATCTGGATCTCGACTGGTAGATCCTTCTGTTTCTGTGTGCATTGTAATTGTCTTTCCGACCTTTCTTTTTACGCCTAATACCTAAAGAATGCAAGTCTTTGACAGATGGTTGACAAGAAAAGGTTAATTAAGGATACGTGGATGCTGAAATTTGTGACCCTAATGTTACCGCATCCAAACCAAGTAATAAATGATATTGTAAGTTTCATTGATTTATTCTTACCTGAGGTAAGAATCCTAGCTCCAGCTTACTCAGTATAGAGACTCAAACAAGATATATAAGCTTATAAAAACGAAGTGGAATTTTGCTATAATTCCCTCATGGATAAGATAAAGGATTTAATAATGGATTATGATGAATACGCTCAACTTGAGAGTGTATCGTCACCTAAGATGTTTGAGGTAACAAACGGCAAGCAGTATCTTTACTATTACGGCGCAAGCCATGTAAACGATCCTGAACATCCGATGCTACCTCATATTGAAGAATACTGGAGTAAATTCCTCTCTGTCGTTGATGACAAATCAACTGCTGTTGCCGTAAATGAGGGTGGCCTCAGAAACCCTGAGGGAGATCGTGACACAATGATAAAGCGTGATGGCGAAGGTGGGCTAATTACGTATCTTGCCACAAAGGAAAATATCGAAATCATTTCTCCTGAACCAAACCGCATGGATGTCGACAAAGAATTACTTAAAGAATTTTCAAAAGATGAAATTCAATGTTATTACTTCGTAAGAGTCGTAAACCAGTATCTTCAAAGTAAGCCTGAAAAAAGCTTTGAGGACTATATAAAAAAAATTTTAGAGGTGGACAAAAAAGAATCTGATTGGTCAGACTTTGATTTTAGCTTAGAAAACATGAAGAGAATTCACACTCAAATTTTCGGAAACGAATTCAATTTGGAGGAACAAGGATTTTTTTATACGGTTATTAACCCTTCGAGAAAAGATACAGTTATAAACGCAATTGCTAGAGCTTCAAGTGGCTATCGAGATATGTTTATAATAGAAAAGATAATTGAAAAGTGGGGTGAGGGGAAAAGCTTATTTGTAGTTTATGGATTCTCTCATGGCTATCGCCAAGAAAAAGCCTTGAAAACGCTTCTAAAATAAAAAGGGTGGGTCAGACACCTAAACATTGTTAAATGTCCGACCCTGCAAATATCAGTTATTCAGCGAGCTTATTTCTTGCCCCAAGTATCACTTTTGTACCAGTCGCCCCAAGGAGGACTGTTAGTGAATTTGTTGAAAGCAAGTGTTTCATTCGAGTTGTGCTTGGCGGTTGCTTGACCGACCACAGTGCGTGTCTCTTGAAGCACGGCTTCAAACTGATCTTTGCGTTCGAGAATGGCCTTAGTGACAGCTGTCATTTCGGTATACCTCCATTTGGTCCATCTCTACTTGCGGTTAAAAACTGCTAAAGACTCTCGACCACAGCGGTGAGAAGCCTTTGTCGGGAGTTTCTGCAATATGCAGTCTCCGTGACGGCGATTGTACCATGTTCAAAGTACCGATTGCTAGCTTGACCTCCTGCACAGAATCCAAAAAACGGACAACTCTCAGCGCACATGTTAATCGCCTGTTGATATTCGCCGACATAAGATGCCTTAATACTCCGAGTTATGATCTCCGAAAGTGGATCCGTCAATACGTTCCCGACCACAAAATCGCCGTATTTCTCCGACTCAATCCCTGCAAATTCGGGCGAAAGCAAAACGACATTTCCGTCATATCCGATTGTCGGAAAAGGATCAATTTTCAAATCCTCGGCAGTTCCGTCTTTTTGCCCTCGCAAAACCGAGTCAGCATATTGGAGAACATAATTGAACTCTCGGATAGCAATTACAGGGTTTACCCGCCAGATCGAGAATAATCGTTTCCAAAAGGTCTGAATACGATCGTCGTCAACATATTGAGCGGTACCCTTATTTGTGCCTTCAACTTCCTCGATGTTCAGATTCCATTGAACACAACCAATTGTCGAAAAGAACTCATAAAGCTCATCAACTTGCTCAATCGTGTCTTCCTTGATAACTGAAATCACGGCAAAGGGGATATTGTGTCGTTTAAGACATTCAATGCCTCGAATGACCATGTCGTAGATAGGCTTACCCAGCCAATCGACCCGTTGAGCGTTAGCCCAAGACGGACCGTCAATGCTTACTCCGATTTGGAAATTGAACTCGGTGAAAAACTTACACCAAGCATCCGTGATAAGCGTGCCGTTAGTTTGAATATGATGCTTTACGAGACCTTTCTTACGAAGTGGCTCAAAACACATAATGAGTTCACGGAAACGCTTAAGGCCTGTTACAAGTGGCTCTCCTCCGTGCCAAACTAATGGAACGGTGTATGGCGCATCTTGCACTTCAATTGCCTCTGCAATGGCTTTTGCCACGTTTACGTCCATAAGCATGTTCTTATGCCGTAAAGGCAAATAACAATACTCACAGTCTGCGTTGCAAAGGGTAGTCGGTTGCATTACGACATTATAAAAATTGCTCGTAATCATGGGATTACTCCTAGGTATCGGCTATTTTAAGGTTCTGCGAGGAATTATAACAGAACTGAGGACATCTCACCCGAAATGAGTTAGAATTGTGGCGTATGAAATTTGAAAGACTTTTGGAGTTTTGCGAAATAGAAGAGGGGTTGCAGGATGATGATATAAGATCTCACCTTCCGAGGTCTATTCAAGACTCGCTCGAAAGATTTAGACCCTACGAAGAGTCCCTTCAAAAACTAAATCATGATACATGGGCGTATGTAAAAGAAAGGCTTCTAGAAAGGATTAGAAAGCACCCACTCCGAGGATGGGCACAATTTTATGAAACGCTCGCGGAAGTTAGAGGGTACAACTATCTATGTGATAATGGATACCGAGATGTGAACCTTGTTCCAGAAACCAATAATATGCGGACTCCGGATGTTGAGGCAGTAACTGTAGAAGGAAATCCTGCTTTGCTAGAATCTAAATCAATTAGTTTTTCCGACGAAGAGAGAAAATATATCCTTGATAACACGGAAAGGCAACGCTCAGGTCAACAACTGCAAATAAGGGAAGTAATTCAAGGGATGCCCGACGGTTTAAAAAATAAGATTAGAAATACTATCGAGAATGCGAAAAGACAGCTTGCCGACTACCGATCCGATGAAGAGAATTTAAAAAAGATAGTATTTCTCACAATTCAACTTGATATTCATATGTATCTCGATCCTAGAAATTTTGCTGAATTCAAGAATTTTATGAATGAAATCCAACGAGCCGAGACAGAAGTTGAAATCATCATAGACGAAGATTTATCCGGAGCATAAACTTACATTTTTGCTAGTTTTTCATTCCACCTAACTTCGAATGACTTGTCGTTCGTTATAGATAAATCCTTCCGTTTTGTCTTTCCGACCTTTCTTTTTACGCCTAATACCTAAAGAATGCAAGTCTTTGA
>CAYHMW010000003.1:0-19755 GCA_964357925.1 uncultured Gammaproteobacteria bacterium | reverse complement strand
CAGATGGTTGACAAGAAAAGGTTAATTAAGGATATGTGGATACTGAAATTGGTGACCCCACAGGGAGTTGAACCCTGGTTTTTAGGATGAGAACCTAATGTCCTAGGCCACTAGACGATGGGGCCAGATATGCCTGGTCTTAGGTGCATATTTTAACCTTATATGGTAATATATGCAAAGTTAGAGTTTGGATTTTTAGTCTCCATAGAATTGGTTTCTGGTACGTTAAAACTTGATCTTTAGCTGTTGTGGATGACAATCTGAGGACCAATCCAGTTACTCAGATATTGTTCACAACGAAAGGAACAAAAAGCATGTCAGACTTTAAGATCAAAGTCATGATTGTCGATGATATTCCTGAAACGAGACAGCTACTTGCGAAATTGCTCGCCTTTGACGATGATATCGAAATCGTTGGGAAGGCATCAGATGGTCTGGAAGCAATACGACTTGCGAGAAAAACCGTCCCAGATGTCGTTTTGATGGATATAGGGATGCCACACATGGATGGCATCAGGGCCACGAGAGTACTTGTTGAGAGCGTGCCTACTGCCGCCGTAGTGATAGTATCGGTAGTTCGCGATTCAGAATATCTGCGAAGGGCAATTGCGGCGGGGGCTCGTGACTATTTGACAAAGCCACTTTCCTACGAAAATCTTGTGGAAACTATACGTCGGGTTTATAACGAAACCCGACAGTAAAGTAATCATTGCACAAAAGCCTACAGATTTAAAAGAACCACAATGTGGTTCTTTTTTTTTGTCTTAAAATAACCTTAAATTGGGGAGTCTTTGAGTTTTAAATAAAAGCCTATATAAGTTGTGGGTGGGTGGAGCAAAGAGTAGATAGCAATAATCATAACAATATGGATGAAGGATGGACGAACCAAGGGGTAAACAAAAATTAGTCCACCGATAACATAGTCGATTTGATCGAATGGAAACCAGGAGGTGCCTGGAGCGATTCCTTTTTGCCTTTTGAAAAAGCTTTTGCCAGCATCACCAAGTATCCCTCCAAGACCGCTCATAATTCCAAACAGTAAAATGTTTATGTTCCCATAGCCTGTAATTGTCATGTTTCCTTGAATAAACGGCGAATTTTGAAATACATATCTTTGCAAAGCTGCTACTAAGATTGATGTTGCAACACCAATCAGTAACCCTCTAATAGTTTTGTTTGCCCCAAGTATTCTTTTACCTCGAAAACTTAATCCAAAGTCCATTGGCGCTGTCAAATTTTTAAGTACAGGGATTTGAGCAGCGATGACAGGTGTTGTGTTACTGAGTGCTGCTGGCAAGAAAATCCAGAAGGATGTAAATAAATTAGACAAAAACATGTTTGATTTTGTTAATTGCAGGGCAGAAAAAGTGATGAGGAAGAATCTTTTGTTGTTCCAGCCTAGCTCCTTTGAGAAGGTTTTTAAGGGTTTTATTTGTTGGATTTACGTTGGAATCGATAATCGTGTAAGTTCTACCCAATTCAGCACTGCAGTGTGAGTCAGAGCCTGCAGCTGTGGGAATATTGTTTTCGCGAGCGAAGTTTAAGATTTTTTCAGCGTTGGAACTTATTGACCTTGCGTTGAATATTTCAATTATATCGATGTCATCTTTTATTGATTCTAAATCGACACGGGATAAGCCTTTGCGACGAGTCTCCAGAGGGTGAGGAATGTAAACCAAACCTTTTTGATCTTTGATTTTCCTTACTGTCTCTGTGAGGCTTAGGCCGCTATTTATTGGTTCATTTAAATAAAGTCCTATTATATCCCCACTTTTCGACTTGATCTCTTCCCCCACTATTATTTTTTCCCCGATCTTTGCCTTAATTTCTTGGGCCATATCAATTCTTCCGTGATCCGTAATTGCAATTAAATCGAGAGTTCCCGCAGCTAACACTTCTTTATATCTAAGGAGACTTACTCCACCATCGTGTGAAGCCACTGAATGATTGTGTAGATCAATTTTTATACTCATTTGTTTAAGAGCCTACTCGCGACAGTCAATCTTTGGATGACAGTAATAAATGACAGTAGTCCAAGAAAAACAAAGATAAGTGAGGAAATATTTAGATCGAAAATAATATTTTCTTTAGAAAATAGCCACAAAAGTGTTGCTATGCCGATTACTATAATTCGCTCAGTGCGTTCAATGATGCCGATATCAAGTTTTATTTTGCCATCACCGGCGAGCTCGGCACGGGAACGGACATAGCTTGTGAGGTAGGCTGAGATAAGAGTTGGTATTGTGATGCTCCAGGGAACGATCATGGCAAAAGAAAAAGCGGTTATGAGAAGGGCGTCTGCGAAGCGATCAAGGGTGGAGTCCAAAAGTCCGCCAAACTTCGTTACTTGACCAGTTTGTCGTGCAACTGCACCATCTATGGCATCGAAAATAAACAAAAACAGACTCAGAAAAGCACAGCGAGATAGGCCGCCAACAAGAAATCCAAAAAACAAAATTGGTGGAATGACGCCAATAATACTAATGACATTGGGACTTAGCTTAAGGAAGGGTTTGCTAATTATTAAAATGAGAGGATTTAATTTGGGTTTGTATGCTGAGAGCATTGTTTACTAATTATACTTAAATTTAATAAACGGCACCAAATTCAGTACTTGCTCTTCTAACTCTTGGTTGATAGAGTCTATTTCCAGGGGCAAACAATTATGCAACTGGGAAAGCAAAAATCATGGTCATTGACGCCTAAGGGCGTTTTTTTATGAGTGAAAGATTTATAAAAATTCAGTGGAGCGATGTGCATACTCACCTGCGGGATTTTGACGAATCGCATAAGGGTACGATTGAGAGTGAGACAAGGGCAGCAGTTTATGGTGGGATCACATTTGTGGGCGATATGCCCAATAATAAGCCACCAATTGATAGGCTGAGAAGCCTTCAAGGCAAGCTTCAGGATGCTGAGAAACTGACGAATACTTACTACCGTGCATATATTGTGGGGACGAATGAAAACCCTGGCGATGTTTATAAAGCTTCTGGCGAAGCACTTGCTTTAAAGCTTTATTTAAATAACACACATGGAGACTTATTGCTTGATGACCATCAAGCTATACGGAAGCATTTTGAAAGATGGTGCGGTCCTGGGCCGATTTGTGTGCATGCCGAGGGAGTACACCTTGAGGCTGCATTAAATTTATCACGATCTTTTTTGAAACCACTCCACATTTGTCATGTGAGTACAAAAGAGGAGATACTTGCGATTGTCGAAGCGAAGGAGGAGGGCTTGCCTGTCACATGCGAAGTCACACCACATCATCTTTTAATGACGGAACATGATGCTCAGGCACTTGGGCCACTGGGTTATATGAAACCTGTACTCAAAACTTCTCGAGATGTGGCGGCGCTTTGGGACAACCTGGCTGTAATAGATGTACTGGCATCTGACCACGCTCCGCACACATTGGATGAAAAAATGTCGTCTTCACCACCACCAGGAATCCCATCGTTACAGGAGGAGCTGGTTCTAATGTTGACCGCTGTGGAGGAAGGGAGAATGAGTTTGGAAAAGCTTATTGATATGACTGAAGTTCGACCGAGGCAAATATTTGGCATTCCGCGAATGTCTGAGACCTATGCTGTTGTGGAGCTGGGACAACGGTGGCATGTGGGCGACGAACAGTATCAAACCAAGGTTGGGTGGTCGCCTTACGAGGGCACAGCACTTACAGCCAAAGTGCGGGAGGTTTATGTCGCAGGACAAAGGGTATTGAGAGATGGTGAATTTACTGAGCCTAAGAATAAGGAGGTGTTGGTGTTGTGAGCTTGATGCTGGAAAGAGAGCATGTGTGTAAGCCGGAGGTCCGTTATTCGCCTGAACAAATAGGAGGCCGCTTCGAGGGTAAACACATAGTTAGCATGGAACAGTTTGGCTTAGAAGATTTTCGCGAGTTATTTGAGACTGCGTACTACTATAAGGCAAGGCATAGAAACGACGATTCATCCTTAATGGATGTTTGTAAGAATAAGGAGATGTTACCGCTTTTTTTTGAACCAAGTTCTCGAACTGATTGGTCGTTTCAAACGGCGATGCGAGCAATGGGCGGCATTGTAACTACCCCAAGCAATGGAGTTAATTTTTCATCGTGGGGCGGAAAAAATGAAAGTTTGATGGATACCATGATGGCAGCTGGGTGTTATACCGATTTAATCGTTATTCGCCACCCAGAAGTAGGATCTTCTTTTGAAGCAGCTCGACAAATGAATTGGCTTAATCAGAAATTAGACAAAAGAACAGTAGTTATAAGCGGTGGCGATGGAATTGGTGAGCATCCTACACAAGGACTCTTGGATATTTACACAATGCTTGAATTTAAGGGTTCACTTGAGAAACAAAATATTGCATTTGTAGGAGATCTTCATCATGGTAGGACTGTTCATTCCGACGCGATTGCTATTGCACAGATTAGACCTGCAGGAGCAAAAGTGATTATGGTCTCACCAGAATCTCTGCGGATGCCAAGTGAGATTGTTGAGCGCTTGAGAAGAAGTGGTGTCGATACGTATGAAACTGACGACATCAATAGTGTAGTTGGTTTGGCAGATGTAATTTACTGGACACGCGTCCAAGGTGAACGATTTGAAAATCCGCAGGATTATGAAAAATTGAAAGGCAGTTTTGTCATGACTCCTGAGTTACTTGCTCGTGCGAAAAACGATGCTATTCTGATGCACCCTTTGCCGAGAACTCAAAATGACATGAGAGATCACGAAGCCCTAGACAGAGATCCAAGATCAGTATATCCACAACAAATGTATAACGGAAAATATGTAAGAATGGCACTTATTGCAAAAGTATTAGGGAGAGCTTAGTATGCCAAGTAGAGCTGAAATATATAACAATGCGGTTTACCCAGCTCTAAGAAATTTAGATGCAGAACGGGTGCATGATGCTAGTGTTTCTGCACTTCATTTAATTGAATCACACCCCTACTTACTTCGACTAATGGAAGGACTGTTTTGCGAGCAAGGACATAGATTTGAAGATAATAGATTAAAGGTAGAGGTAGGAGGTTTAATGTTTGAAAATCCTATTGCACTTGCGGCCGGTTTTGATAAGCAAGGCAGGGCAGTAAATTCGTTATATCGTTTAGGATTTTCATCAGTCGTTGTTGGAAGTGTGACTGTAGAGCCACAACCCGGGAATCCGAAACCTAGAATTTTCCGGCCTAGCAATGATTCCTTATTGAATCAGATGGGATTTCCAAGTGAAGGGGTAGCAGCTATGGCAAGAAATTTAAAAAATTACCAGGATCGCGATTTTCCAATAGGTGTAAGTATCGGGCTGAATAAAGGAGTTGCAGCAAAGGATGCTCCTCAAGCTTATGCACTAGTTGCTCAGGAGCTGGCAATGTCGGCTGATTATTTTGAGATAAATGTAAGTTCTCCAAACACTAAAGGTTTAAGGGATTTGCAGAACCCTGAATATTTAACTGACATTGTAGAAGCAGTACAGAACGTGAGCAGTGTTCCGCTATTTCTAAAAATTTCTCCTGAATTGAGTGTTGGACAGATTGACAGTGTAATTCAATTGGCATTTGATCGTGGATTAAGTATCGTAGCTACAAACACTTCTGCTAATGAGGATATCAAAGCAGAATTTGGTAATGATTGGACTCGTTTAGCTGGAGGTGTCAGTGGAGCTGCAATAGAGCAAATTTCAAACCGTATAATTGAGCATATTACAAAAGAATCTGGGGTGGGTGTTGTTGGAGTTGGCGGGGTGCGTGATCTCCCGAGTGCTTTGAGAAAATTTAGCGCCGGAGCAAGAAGTTTACAAGTATATACAGGGTTTGTAATGGGAGGAGGGGGAGCCAATTTCCCTTCAAGATTGAACCGAGAACTGGCGCAGTGGATGGAAAACAAGGGTGTAAACAACATAAGTGAATTAATAGGACAGCCGACATGACTGAGCGTAGACGATATGAGATTGAACAGCCTTATGTTCCTGAGGCGTTAGCGAAATTACGAGAGCGCTCGTTGGCTATTGATTCACAATTGTGTGTGGGCATTGATATTCATCCTGATAATATTCAGGATCCAAAATATTATTTAGCACACAATCAACGTGTGATTGAAGCAACTTCTGGCAGAGCCACTGCCTTTAAATTTCAGATGGCAGGATATTTGGCGATGGGGAGCGAGGGAATTGCCGTGCTTGAGAAATCTGTAGAAGTAGCGAGGGCAGTTAATCCAAATGCGTTACTAATCATCGATGGAAAATTTAATGACATAGGGGTGTCTCTCGCCTACTATGCCCAATTTGCGTACGATCATCTTGGTGCAGATGCTGTTACCGCCAATCCGTTTTTGGGTCAAGATGCCAACGAGCCAGTAATTAGGAGGTCTGAAAAACTTGTTTATTTTTTGGGGAGAACATCGAATCCAGGCGCTCAGGAATTCCAAGGGCTCAACGTAGATGGGAGGGAGATGTCGACGTATATTGCTTCGCGAATTGAGGAAGTTTGGGCTCAAAACAGAAATGTCGGACTTGTGGTGGGGGCGACTGTGGATCCTCATGTGATTGGACAAATGCGGGAGGCGGCTCCAAACTTACCTTTCTTAATGCCAGGGCTTGGGGCGCAGGGTGCGTCAACTGAACAATTTGTTTATCCTGCGCGAACATCCGATCCTGGGAGCATGTTGGTTAATGTTTCTAGGGAGATAACAAGTGCTCAAGATCCAGGAGCTTTGGCCGTGTATTGGGCTAATGAAATTAAAAAGGGTCCAAGGAGGAGAATTGTTAATATGCTCGCTGATGCTGGCTGTATAGAACTCGGTGATTTTACATTGGCGTCCGGTGTGAAATCGAATATTTATGTTGACGTAAGAAGACTCAGTAGCAGGCCGGATTTACTAAACAAGGTAGCTGAGGCAATGAACAAAAATTTGAGTGGAGCTCATTACGATGTGATAGCTACTATTCCTACAGGGGGCTTACCGCTTGCCAGCATAATGGCGATTAGCTCTGATAAGCCGATGGTTTATATTAGAAAAGAGAGTAAAGGATATGGGACCAAGAGTTTGATAGAGGGAGGAGTGGATGTTGCTGGCAAAAAAGTTCTATTAGTTGACGATGTAATAAGCAGTGGCGGAAGCAAGATGCAAGCGATTGAGGAGCTTAGGAAAAATGGTGCACAGGTAGAGCATATCGGAGTGGTTGTTGATAGACGCGAACAAGGCGGTGAAGATTTTATGGATTTGAATGTTCATTCATTAATTGAGATGTCGGATATACTGTAGAGGTGGAGTATCACACCCTTGAAATTTGTGGATTGACTAGAAAACTTCCGTTGATTTATGTTGGAAAAAAGACGAGACTTGCGAGTTTTTCAATTCTTGGGGATGTGGAGCTTGTTAATGCACTCGCCGACATAATTGCTAAGGAGCTTAAAAAAATTGATTTTGATTATTTGGTCAGTCCTGAAGTTAAAGTGGTCCCTTTAACGCATGGTGTTGCGCTCCGACTCGGGCATAAGCGTTTTGTGGTTTGCAGGAAAAGTATTAAGCCTTACATGATATCCCCTATTAAAATTAATCCACTCAGCCATTTTCCAAAGCATGCAACGCCGCTTGTTATTGACGGGGTTGATGCCGAGAGACTTCAAGGCAAACGAGTTGTTATTTTGGATGATATCATTTCAAGCGGTGTGACGATGCGTATGATGACACACCTTTTGAGTAAAGTTGGCGCAATTGTTGTTTCTTATTTTGCTGTCATTAAACAAGGTGAGCAGTTTGATCAGCTACAAAACCTGGAGTTTTTGGCGGAGATCCCGATATTTAAAGAAGAGGGTTAATTTGCTTGTTGACATGATGAAACCATGTAGATAGATTGATCGTAACAGATAAATTCCTCTTTTGATCTTAAGAGGAGATATATGAATATTAAGATCAGGTTCCTAAAGCGATGGCCACCTGATGGTGGTTTTTTGTTTTTAAAAAAAATGAGTGAAAGAACACCAACATCAATAGCTGCAATTATTGCAGAAATTGAACATAACCAGTTGATTGGGATTGATGGGGAAAAGCGCGTTACTTCAACACCTTCATTTGAGACCAGTTACTCCATGCGAGATGAAGACGCTGCGCGGGAAGAGGCTACTGTGGGACATGTGGTTGTATATTTTAACGGTGCAAATAATAAAAGTTCTAGTTTGTGATTTTTTTAATTATCAAATCTTTTTTAAACCCTTAAATGTGGGGGTTTTTTAGTGCTCGTTAACATGTAGATGGTGGCGATTAGGCTTCTTTCGGAGGTTTGATCGTTGCCATCTACCAATTATCGGAGTAGATACAACTGGCGAATTCTCAAGGAGGAAACTTATGATTCGCAAAGTTCTCATGCTTACTGTCGCTCTTATGCTCATCGCAGGCGGCACAATATCGGCTCAGAGTGGTCAAGGTTATGAGGAAGCACTTGCGTGTGTCCTCGAACAGTTACCAGCTGAGGTTTACTCTACTAACGAGTTCATTCCAACTGAGGAAGAGCTTGCTAGCATTGAACCTCTTAAGGAAACTGTTCATATCAGGGTTGGCATGCCTTGGATTCTAAATGACGAAGAGGCACCTTTTTACAACGCTGTCGAGCTTGGTTTCTATGCTGAGGAAGGACTCGTTGTTGAACTCGTTCCCGGAGGACCTGGACGAGATCATATGCAGTCACTTGGTGCCGGAGCGGTGGATATAACTGTTCAGGCAGCTGGTAGTTCGATTCCTATCGCTCGCATCAGCCCAACACCGATTAATACTGTCGCGGTTGGGACACTTCTCAAAATTGGTCAGTATACATATCTGACCACGAACCCCGACCTACTTGGGCGAGGGCTTACTCCTGCCGATCTGGTGGGAAGTACGATTTCGACGCAGCAAGGAGGGGGTGTATATACACAGATCCTAATGGATCAACTGGGACTAGATTTTAGCAGTGTAACTATCGAAGACACTGCGGGCTTTGGTCCTGATGTCCTTATGACGGATCCACCACAGGCGGATTTCTATACTGGCTGGATAGCCAATCAGCCACGCGCTTTGGAAGCGGCTGGACTCCCGTGGAACTACATTCGCTACGGCGAATGGGGCCCAAATGAGTATACAGACGTGATTGCTGTAAGTGATGAGATGCTCGGTACCGAGGAAGGGCGCGAGATAGTTCGCCGATTTATGAGGGCGACATATCGGGGCCTACAATACTTGGTTGATAACCCCGAGGAATCTGCTGAAATTGCTAGCGAATATGGCGTTGAAGCAGAGCTCACAGTTGAGCAAGCTCTCTGGCGATTCAACATCCAGGAAGAGCAGAATATGATTACAGGGACTGATGGCATGCCGCTTATGTATATGGATCCTGAAGTTTGGAACAGCTACATGGCGGTGCTTTTACAGTACGAGCAGATCGAAATGGACTGTGAGTAATCATAATGGCCGCTATCTCGCTACAAAATGTGAGTAAGCGGTTCGGTGAGGTAAATGCGCTCCAGGACATTAATCTGGAGATTACAAGCGGGGAGTTTGTTTGTCTCATCGGAGCATCTGGTTGTGGCAAAACAACACTTCTTCGCATAATTGCAGGTCTGGAAACAGCATCAGCGGGAGCTGCCTTTATTGACGGCAGCTCCCCGTCTAATTCTAGACGAAAACGCGAGATCGGAATTGCGTTTCAAAGACCAGCACTTATCCCCTCTCGAACTGCACTGCAAAATGTTGAGCTTACCCTCAGCATAACAAAACGTACTGGGATTTCTACTGCTACCGAGCTTTTAACTGAGTTTGGTTTAGCTCAATTTCTCAACTATTATCCATATCAGCTCTCAGGTGGTATGCAGCAGCGGGCGAGCATTGCCGCTTCTATGATTCATGACCCAAAGGTTCTTCTTCTGGATGAGCCTTTCGGCGCGCTGGATGAGCTTACCCGTGAGCATATGGGTGAATGGCTTAGCCAGATACTTGCTCAAAGACAGAAGACAGTTGTCTTTGTGACACATTCTGTTGAGGAAGCGGTATTTCTGGCTGATCGAATTGTTGTTATGTCTCCTATGCCTGGACGACTTTATGAGCTCATATCTGTCGATTTTGACAAACCAAGAACTCGGTCTCTTAAGACTGACTCTAGGTTTCTGGATTTGGTTGGGCTTGTAAGGGAGACATTGTATGCGATAGAAGGAATTGAAAGGAGTACCTCCCCATGGTCAGAACCTACTTTGCCTATCTCTTAATGATTGTCTCCGTGCCGATTCTCTGGATCTTGTTCATAGATCTCACTGGCTTTAAGCCATTTCTAGTTCCTCCACCAAAGCTTGTATTACAAGTTTTGTGGGATGAGCAGGATGTGTTTTTTCACCACACTCTGATAACTCTTAAGGGAGCGGCACTTGGGTACACGCTGGCGAATATCATTGCAGTGACTCTGGCTATCATGTTTTTGTACTTGCCAGCACTCGAGGACTTTGTGACGCCATGGATGGTCGTTATCAAGAATGTCCCGTTTGTGGTCATCGCGAGTATTGTTGTGATTATTCTTGGGCAGAGCATTTGGCCAAGAATAATTGTCGTCGTGCTCATCTCCTTTTTCCCTGTTTTTGCTAATGTGCAAAAGGGGCTTCGGGAGGTGGACATTGTTCTATTGGAGCGAATGGAGTCCTTGTATGCTAGCAAGTGGCAGACTTTTGCCTATGTCAGATGGCCTGCTGCTATGCCCTACTATATCGCCGCCCATGAGATTGCCTTTACAACTTCTGTTATTGGGGCAATTGTCTCTGAATGGTTGTTTGCATCTGAAGGGCTAGGATTCATGATCCTTCGTGGCATGTCGCAGTACAGGGCGGATCGAGTATATGCTGTGACCATGATCGCTAGTGTCTTGGCGATTCTCCTCCTCCTTATCATCAAGATCGTTGAGTGGCGAATATTTCGCTGGAAAGGTGCTTTAAATGGAACACGCTAATATGGTCTATAACGGACCAAAGGCAGACTTTGCAACGCTGACTGGAAGCCCACTTTGGGGATTATCCTATCAGGAGGTTGCCGCAGACTATGTAAGACGCGGATGGATTCATTTGGCTGATCATCGCCCGGATACCCCATACGGGATTGGGCCCATTGTCCAGCATTTTCTCACACAAGAAGCCAAAAGCGTGATTAGAATCCCTTCGTATGGGATGGAGCTTGGGAAGGACTGGGATGATGGAAATTCCATGAACAAGATGTTCTGGATTCTTTGGAAAGCTGGTGTTCGGGTACTTCTAATCGGAGGAACATCTGGGATTGCTGATTGGCGTGAGGGGAGTGACAAGATTCTCCCCGGAGACATTGTGCTCCCTTGGAGTTTTCGCACGTCTCCACGGCATCGAGGATTGCCGGGAACGGAATTTGAGTCTGCGTGGCCACGGTTTGATTTGACTCTTGAGGATCCATTTTGCACAGATTTGGCACAAATGCTTGAATCTGCCGCAAAATTGCAGGTCCAGAAAGGTCTACTAAGGCGACTACATACTACGCGAGATGCTAGTGTCGCGCTTATCGTCCCCGATGGAATCACTTTCGAGACCAACTACGACATAATGATGTGGAATACGTTAAATAGGATGATATCGATTATGCATCCTGGTCCAGCGGTTGTGAGCTTACATGGGGATTGCATTAATCCTGTGTTGGCAAGACTCCTTGGCATACATGTGGTCTATTACCATATGGTTGCAAACGTTGCTCAGGGACTGCCAATGGAAGAGTCGATAATTGAATCTTTGTATCGGCTTTACCTTGGAAATTTCGCTACGGCTGCACTTGAAATGGAGTTTACCCTCCTTCAAGAAATGCCAATTCCAACTGGAGATCAATGCAGTTGTGTTTCATCATTGCATGTTGCTCCAACTGTTTTTACTACAGCTATGGGGGGTGCACTGTGAATATAAAGGCAAAAGGGGCTTGGATAGGTGGGTCTGGAAGTTGGGGTACCGAGACAGCCAATTTTCCACTTTTAGATCCAAGGATTAAGAAAGTCGAGTTTCTTGAGCCTCTCGAGACGCCGTTTGGAACTTCTGCTTCGCCACACTTTCTTATGATTGGCGATGAGCCAATATTGCATTTTACAATGCATGGTTGGCAGCGCGACCCAAGTGGTAAAAGCATTCCCACGTGGGAGCGGAGTAAACAAGTTGCTTGGGTGTTGCAGCAGTCTGGAGTTGAATGGGCGGTTGTTGAAGCGTCAGTCGGTGGAATCGCAAGGCCTGACAATGGCGAGCTTCTGCCACCGTGGTCAGTTGTCATAACAGACGACTTGATACCCATGTATATGCCGTCGGATTTTCCGCCGGTTCTTAATCCTGACAATCCGTATCCGCGGATGAGGGATCCGTTTTGCTCTGTGCTATCCGGTGCGTTATTCCAGGAAGCTTCGTCAGAGCCAAAGTTTGTCCATGTGGCAAACGGTGGAGTCTATGTTTGCACCAAAACTGGCAGGTTTGAGTTTACGGCTGAGATTGAAGCTTTCAGACAACTTGGAGGACATATTGTAGGACAAACACTTGCCTATGAAGTGGTTCTCCTTAAGCAACTTGGCATTCACTTTGCATCACTCAATATAGTGTCGAACTATGCTGAGGGCGTGTGCGAGCACTGGGTGGGAGATGACTCCCCAGGTGCAATGGCTGAGTTTTATCTCGAGTGCCCTACTTATGTAGTACCCACGATGGTTGGCGCAATTGAGACGATTCTCACCAATGGAATTAATGGGTGTTCCTGTAATGCACACAGGCTAACAGGCATGCATCAATTCCCTACCGATTTCAATTCGTGATTTTCCCTTAACCCGGACGAGCTTAGGCTTTTCCGGGTTTTTTTAATTGTTTATTAAATGGAGCCTGAGTTCAGAATATTGGCTAGCGACCTTAAAGCTGATTCTGGTGGCGATTCTTCCTTCTCGACCGAGAATATTGATAATCAATTCCCGGACTGGCATGACCTGAGATGAAAGGTAACCTCCTGATTGTTCTTCACAAACTACTGGCTCTTCACCTTGATACGACATGCGTAACAAAACATGATCGGGTTCTTTCATTCCTTTGATCCTCCTCAACGCTTGAGAAGGAAGTGTAGCTTATTATAGGATTTAATTCAAGCTGAGGTGGTGAGGAAGGAGGCTTCTTTTGTACTTTTTCCTTTGCGGCGTGATATTTTTGTGATTGGCCAGCTAGTCAGAGCTGTCCCGAGCACATCATGTAAGTGCTCTGCGAAAACAAACTTCAAGTCTTTTTTAACATTTAGAGGAATATCTTCAAGATCTTTATTGTTATCCCTTGGAAGGATGACTGTTTTAATACCTGCCCTGTGGGCTGCAATAACCTTCTCTTTTACTCCGCCAATTTCCAAAACCCTACCTCTTAGCGTAACTTCGCCAGTCATGGCAACATCTCGCCTAACTGGGATGCCAGTGAGTGCCGAGACTAAAGCTGTTGAGATTGATACTCCTGCTGATGGGCCATCCTTTGGAGTTGCACCTTCGGGAACGTGGATGTGGACATCAATCCCTTTACCAAAGCCTTCTGGAAGACCTAACTCTGCCCAGTGAGATTTTGTCCAAGTAAATGCTGCTTTTGCAGACTCTTTCATCACAGTGCCCAATTTGCCTGTAAGGGTTAGTTTCCCTGCTCCCGGCATGAGAGCTACCTCAATAAATAAGATGTCGCCGCCTGTTGGAGTATAAGCAAGGCCTGTTGCCATGCCCGTTTCGTTTTTGGTTTCTGCAATTTGAGACCTGAACTTAATTGGTCCAAGGAATTTAATTACATTTTTGTTTTCAATAGTTTTCGGGTATTTTTTCTCTTCAGCTACCAGCCGTGCAATTTTTCTTAGTATGGTTGCTAGACTTCTTTCTAGTTCGCGAACCCCAGCTTCTCTTGTATAGTGCTTGACTATAAAACGAAGCGCACGATCAGAAATTCTCAGATTTCTATCTTTTAGGCCATGCGCTTCAAGCTGCTTCGGCCAGAGGTAGATTTTACCAATATGGAACTTTTCGTCTTCGATGTAGCCCGCGAATTTGATGATTTCCATTCTGTCTTTGAGAGGAGCCGGGATAGTGTCGAGTACATTGGCTGTACAGATGAATGTCACCTCCGAAAGGTCATATGGGACCTCGAGATAATGGTCTGAGAACTCTTTGTTTTGTTCTGGATCGAGAATCTCAAGAAGTGCTGAACTCGGGTCGCCTCTGTAATCTGAACCCAGTTTGTCGATCTCATCAAGCATGAAGACTGGGTTTTTCGCGCCTGCAGTCTTTATACTTTGAATAATGCGGCCGGGCATTGCACCCACGTATGTACGCCTGTGGCCACGCATTTCTGCTTCATCCCTTATACCTCCCAGGGATACTCGTACAAATTTTCGATCGAGTGCTTTGGCAATTGATTTACCTATGGAAGTTTTTCCAACACCGGGAGGACCAACAAAACATAAAATTGTGGGGTGGCTTGATTTTTCTCCTCTTCTTTTCCCCTTCTCGGCTTCTGCCTTAAGTTTCATTACTGCGAGGTATTCAAGAATTCTCTCTTTTGCTTTTTCAAGGCCGTAGTGATCGGTGTCGAGAATTTTGGCTGCACCTCCAACTGAGACATCTTTAACTTTCGATGAATACCATGGGATTTCTACAAGCCAATCTAAATAATTCCTAATGTAGCCACCTTCAGGATTATGCTGACTTAGTTGTGTTAGTTTTTTAAGTTCTTTGAGCGCTTTCTTTTTGGTTTCCTTGGGCATACCAGCCTTTTTTATTTTCTTTCTCATTGAGGTAATTTCGTCTCCATCTCCATTCTCATCGTCTTCTCCCAGTTCTGCTTCAATAGTCCTTTTCTTCTCTCTTAACATCGCTTTCCTCATCTGATCTTCGAACCTTTTTTGAGTCTTCATGGAAATTGAACGCTCAAGATCAAGCACATTAACTTCGTGTACCATGAGACTCAGTACTTTTTTCAACCTTTCTTTTACTGAAAAGGTTTCGAGGAGTTTTTGTTTTTCTTTTGTCTTGATATCAAGTAATGAGGAAACTGAATCTGCTAACTCGACTGGATCACGAGGATTACTTAATATTCGCATAACAACTGTAACATCAACATCTTTGCCTAAATTGACAACTTTTTTGAAGAGCTCATTTAGACTTTTGTGAAGGGCTTCAACCTCCGATCCAGTGGTTTCTGTTTCTGTAATTTCTCTAACCCTCCCCATGATATAAGGATCGCTTGTTAAGATATCCTGCAATTCCACCCGTGCTTGGCCTTTGACCATTGCATGGATTTCACCCTCAGTTGTCATGATCTGAGTAATGGTCGCTAAAGTCCCAATTCTATAAAGTTCACTTGTGTCAGGGTCACCGGTCTTACTGTTTTTTTGGGTAAAAATTGCAATAACTCTGTTTTCCTGAAATGAAGCGTTGACTGCTGCCACTGATTTTGGTCTACCAAAACTTAGTATCGTGTCAGTATGGGGAAAGACTACAGTGCCGCGCACTGCAACGATTGGGAGTGTTCTAATGACAGATTGTTCTTTATCCATTTATTATCTTGGCAGTCTATAATCTTAAGTGCTAAGAGTCAAGTGGAAAGTGGATACGCTCGACTATAAATGCTGTGCATAAACCAATTATTCCACCTCCCATGATGTCCTGTGGATAATGAACATTTCCTAAAATTCTTCCCAATCCAATAAGCAACGCGCAGAAAAAGAAAGCGCTTCCTACTTTTTTGTCATGAAGCCAGATTGTTGTCGAAAGGGCGAAAGCAATTGCTGTGTGACTACTTGGGAATGAATTATCACCTGGAACAGTAACAGTTAGTATGTTTTTGCCGTTTCTTTCAAAAGGTCTTTCTGTGGGGAAAATTGATTTTACAACTTGTGTCGCGACCCACGCTATAAGAACTGCCATTAAGGCATGTAGTACCTGCTCTTTTTTGATTTTGCCGTCGATTAACCAAAGGATTAAGAGACCTCCGAAAAGAAACCAAATCAGGAAACTGGCGAGGAAGGTGATGATTGAAGGGTTCATTCGTGGATGACGATGCGGGTGCCTATATTGCCTTCATCGCTATAAACTGTGCCTTTGCCCTCAAGAAGAGTTGGGGTTGTCCAATAATATAAGTCTTTTGCAATATTGGTCGGGAGATTGACGCAGCCATGGCTTCTCGGAGTACCAAAGTCATTGTGCCAATAAGTGCCATGGAGACCATACCCGCGATAATTAGGAATCTCGCTGTTGCCGAAAAACATCACATATGGAACGTTTGGCAGATAATAATAACCGCTTCCCGACCCACCCTCCATTTTTGTAGCTCTGAGCTTTATCCATATTCTAAATTCGCCAGTTGGAGTTTTGAAAGGGCCGTAGCCTGTTGAAACGAGACTTTCCAAAAACAAGTCTGTTCCATCCCAAGCTTTGATTTTTTGGTCTGAAAGGTCTACCTCAATCCACTTTTCGTCTGGACTGGCCGTGCCTAGAATATCAGTGGCCTCGACTTTCGCAAGCGCAGCCTCTGGAAGCTTCAGGTTTTTGCCTTCAAAAAAACCAAGTGTTTCTTTGTTGAGAATATCACCTGAAAAGTCGTTAGTGGAGCAGGCGACAACCTCTTTGTCTAGGTTATTTCTGGTATTCCAGATATTTGATGGCAACACTCGCATAAGAGCAACACTTATGACTATTAGAGTGGCGAGGGCAATTAAGGGCCAATGTTGTCTCATGGAATAATCGTAGCACAGAAAGTATAATATTTGTGATAGATCCCGCATCCAGTGCGGGATGACACACACATATGAGTAGGACAAGGTCACTCAAGGAAAGTTTTGGATATGCTTTTGCTGGCCTAAAGGAGGCTGTTTCCAATGAACCAAATTTCCAGATTCATGTTTCGATAGGGATTTCCGCCCTCGTGTTTGCAATGATCCTTGAATTTTCAAAGTATGAGTGGTTACTTTTATCATTTACCATCGCTTTTGTTCTCATTCTTGAACTTATTAATACTGTCCTTGAGGCTATTGTTGATCTTGTGAGCCCCAACATTCACCCAAAGGCTAAGATCGCAAAGGATGTGTCAGCTGCTGCTGTGCTTATGGCTGCTTTTTGGTCCCTTATTGTTGGAACAGTATTATTTTTGCCGAAGCTTCTACAGTAAGAGCTATTTTGGAAAATAGCTCTTGGCACCTGATTAGCCCAGTTGTAATACAAGAGTAAGTACGCCAAGAATGACAGCATATGCTGCAAAGATTTTGAATTTCTTCTCTACTAATAGCCTCAAGAGGATACTAATCGAGACAAAACCCACTATGAATGCAGATAGAAAACCTGCTAAATATTGAGAGAAAGGTATAACGTTCCCCCCTCCATGAGTGAATATCTGTAGTGCGTTTGCGCCAATTATTGTCGGAACTGAAAGTATAAAGGAATATTCAGCGACTTTCTTTCTATCGACTCCGAGAGAGGTGCCTGCAAAAATTGTTGCACTGGATCGAGAAATACCTGGGATGATAGCTATCGCCTGGGCAACTCCTATTATAAAAGCATCGATTGAGTTGATTCGGCCTCGCCTAGCTTGAGTACGATCCACGAAGTAGTTCATTGCGCCTGTAACAATTAATGTTACTCCAACCAAAAAGATGTCACTAAATAATTCCTCGAAAAAATCCTGAAACAAAAATCCTAAAACTCCCGCCGGAATAATGCCAATAATTAGCAGTTTTATTTCCTCTCTTGAAGAATTAAAAATGGTTTCTCGAAAATATATAATTACCGCCAGACTAGTTGCTGCATGAAGCACTACGTCAAACAGGACGCCAGGCTGGTCAAAATCCATTAAGTGTTGAGCTATGACAAGGTGCGCAGACGAGCTAATGGGAAGGAATTCTGTGAGCCCTTGGATTAAACCCAATAAAAAAGCGTTAATAATATTCATAATTCACTGCAAAACTTTGCCAATTTTCAGGAGTTAAATCTTCAAGCTTGTGAGCATCTCCCACACTGTGGCTACTAATTTTAGTCCTTTGTAGCTCTTTAAGATAGCCTCCAGTCCCAAGCACACTGCCAATATCCTTTGCAAGAGATCTTATATATGTTCCACTCCCTACCTCAAATTCAACTTTAAGAATTGGGTAATCATAGGAGAGCAATTTGTTTTTGTAGATCATGACGGTTCTTGGTTCGAGTTTGAATGACTTGCCTTTTCTAGCAAGATCGTACGATTTTCTGCCTTTTATTTTGATTGCTGAATAAGAGGGTGGGGTTTGACTTTGTTGACCCGTGAACTTGGTGAGAGTTTTATTAACTGTTTCAAGGCTTGGGGGCGATGCAACTTCATATATCATTGTTGTTTTGCCTTCGGCGTCATCTGTATCGCGCTCTTCACCTAAAAATATATCTGCGATGTAAGTTTTTTTGGTTTTGGTGGTTAGCTCACCCAACTGTTTGGTGCTTTCTCGCCCAACGCCAACAATTAGAAGGCCCGTCGCATTCGGATCAAGCGTCCCTGCATGGCCAATTTTTTTGATGCCTGTAATTTTTCTCAGTTTATAAATTACATCATGGGAAGTAATTCCCTTAGGTTTGTTTATCAAAAGAAACATGTAGTAGTATGATTATATATGGAGGTGATATTTAAATGATTGGAGAAACACTTGGCGTTAGTGTAATTGTTGCTGCCCTCGAGGAGTTGGCTGTCAATATGCTTGGGATCCTTCCAAAACTAATCCTTGCTCTTATTATTTGGTACATCGGTAAGTATTTATTGGGAATTGCTGAAAGGCTTGTGCGTAGGTTTAATCTCAAAAATACTAAGGCAGATGATCAAGCAATTGCCACACTGGGATCAATGAGTGATGTGGGGGGGAAGGGTGTCTTGGCACTCGTTATCCTAGATTATCTTGGTATTGGGAGGACGATAATCTCAGCGATTGCGAATGGCTTGACCTTTGCCGTGGCCATTGCTTTGGGCATGAGCTTTGCAAAAGCACTTGAGCCAGACGCTAGTCATGTAGTGACTACTGTTAAGAAGTTTTTAGGGAAGTAAACAGTTCGTTGACTTTATCCCAACTAACTACATTCCACCAGGCTTCGATGTAGTCTGCGCGGCGGTTTTGGTATTTTAAGTAATAGGCATGTTCCCATACGTCGAGCCCCAGAATTGGGGTGTTGCCGTGCATAAGTGGTGAGTTTTGAAATGAATGCCTTTTAATTTTAAGCTTTCTAGTCTCATCCATAATTAGGAAAACCCAACCTGACCCAAAAACATTCATGGCTTTTGAAGTAAATTCTTCCTGAAAGTCTTCAAAACTGCCGAAAGTCTTTTTTAATTCTAGAGATAGTTCTCCTTTGGGCACGGTATCTTCATCGGCTGGTTGTAGAATTTCCCAGAAGAGCGAGTGGTTTGCGTGGCCTCCCCCATTATTAATCACAGCTTGGCGAATACTCTCAGGGACGTTATTAATATCAGATAACAATTCTTCAATCGTTTTTTGGGCAAGATCGTCATGGCCTTCTAAGGCAGCATTTAATTTGTCGACATAGGCTTGATGGTGCTTACCATGATGGATCTCCATGGTGCGCTCGTCGATGAAAGGCTCAAGGGCATTGTAGTCATAGGAGAGTTTGGGAAGGGTGTGCATAGGCTATGGTAACATATCGGGACCATGAAGAAGATTGGATTCTGGTTAGCTTGCCTACTGTTTATGGCTCTCTTTATAACGACACTAACTCGGGCACAGAGCAAGT
>CAYHMW010000002.1:0-91140 GCA_964357925.1 uncultured Gammaproteobacteria bacterium | reverse complement strand
ATGCTAGTTCTGGGGACACGATTTCATCGGCATCGACAAGGAGAGTCCAATCGCCTTTTGCTTTTTTGATACCATAGTTACTTTGAGTAGCAAAATCCAAGTTCATATCTCGTCTGTAAATTTTTGCACCAAACTTTCGAGCAATCGAAATTGTATTGTCTGTGGAATTGTCGTCGATCATTATAACTTCATCACAAAATTTGAGTGCTTTAAGACATTTTGGCAGTTTCTTTTCCTCGTTTTTAGTAAGTAGAACGGCTGAGAGCATTTAATGTTTAATAGTTTCGAGATTTCGTAACTCCTTTATGTATTTTTCGGCAACTTGTTTGATATCATACTCCCTTACTTTTTTGTAGCCTTTAGAAATAAACGTTTTTTGCAGATCGCTATTTTTTGCAAGCTTTATAATAGCTTCCGCAAAACTTTTATGATCGGGGTGTGTGAAAAGCGCGCTATCACCCAGAACTTCAGGGACAGGAGGATGTGTACTTGCAACCACTGGGATACCTGCCGACATTGCTTCGAGCGGGACAAGTCCAAAACCTTCTATTTCCCACCTAGTTGGAAAGGCAAAAACGCTGAACTTTGATAAAATTACTTGCACGTTTTCAACAAATCCTTTGAACTCAACATGCTTTTCAACTTTTAGTTTTAGAGCAAGCTTGTGTAATTCGTTAAAGTAACTACCTTCGCCTACCAGCACTAATTTCGCGTTTGGAATTCTTTTTCTAATTATTGGAAGTGATTTAATTAGAGTATCTTGGCCCTTTTCTTTTTGGAGTCTTGAAATGTTACCTATAATGAACTGTGAATTATGCATTGGTCGAACCTTACTTTTTGGTAATTTGATACCACAGGGAAGAATACGTGTTTTAGGCTCTGTCACCCACGCATCATGTAGAACGCTGAGTTGTGTACGTCTGGTTGGAGTGATTACCAGATCAGGAAGGTTTTTAACTAATTTGTAAATAATTTTAGGAAAATAGAAGTTGCGCTTGAATGTTGGCTTTAAAGGAGCAAACTCAATCCACACAGTACTTAATCCCAAAAGCCAAGCTAGAGGTGTCAGTAATGCTTTGTCTGAGATACCAGGAATTAATATTGTTGTTCCGCCTTTTTCTTTGAACTTATATAAGATCATCATATCAATAATGGCCGTAAGTGGGGTAAATATTATGAATTTAACTAAGCCTTTCCAGTTGCCAATTGCATCCATGCGAATTGGAATTGTGTGAGAAGTAAAATGATTCTCTAGCAATATTGTAGAAAATCTACTTTTATTGACAGTCGTGAACTCAACAGAAACTCCACTTTCTTTAATTGAATTGGCTAAATTTAAAAGAAAAAATTCTGCTCCTCCAAGGCCACCAGAGTCCTGACCGCTTATTATTAGTTTTACTCTCGGCGACCTTTTTTCTCCCTTAACTGCTCTTATATTGAAGTTTGTGGTTTCCCGAGAAATTTCAATGGATGTAAAGCCCGAAAGTTTAAGAATTTCTTCGAGCATATCCATCGTGTAGGCATATTTATGAGCCCCAAAAATCCCTGTCTTTTGAGTATTGCCATAAAGAAATAGCATCAAAACTTTGGGGTTATTTTTGAATTGTTTCCAGATTTGGTAAATATTTGGAACGCGCATGCGAATTTCTGAACCGTTGCTCATTACTCGGTGGCATTCTTGAAGAAAAATAGTGGCGTCTTCTTTGGTAAAATGTTCGAGTATGTCCTGTGCAAGGATATGATCTACTGAGTTATTTTTGAAGGGAAATTTATTGTGGAGATTAATATATTGATCGGCTTTAATGCTTTTGTCGTTGTCTATATTAATAAAACCTTTTTTATAGTCTTGGCCACAACCAAGATTAAGTTTTAGCATTTAATTCTTCAAAATTTGGTAAGAAGCGCGCGCGATAAATGGAAGAGGAACGATTGAGGCAAAGAGTGCTGCATAAGCAGCGCCAATTGTTCCGAATTTTGTAATAAAAGGTACGATAATTATTAGCAGTGCAAAAAACTCTATAAAGAGACTTGTTGCAACGAGGCGCTGCTTTTTGAGTGAATTAAAGAGCGTAAACTGAACACTTGAAATTGCACGAAATATGCCAAAAATTGCAAGTACTTTAAGTAGAGGAGTGACTTCTTGCCATTTTTCCCCAAGTAGAATATTAACAACGATGGGTGCAGAAACGTAAAGAAAAATACCGAATGCTGTTGCTAGAATTGTTGTAGCCAGCGATGTTTTAGCGAATGCGCTTTTGAGCCTTTGCTTATCATCTGCTATTTTGACATAAACGGGAAATGTTACCATGCTAACAACTTGAGATATTTCAGTTAATGGCAACAGAGAAATTTTGTATGCCATTTGATAAATTCCCAATGCACTTGTTCCAACTAGTCGGCCAACTAAAGTGTCATCTAAGTGCTCGACAAAATAATTTGAAGTGCCGGCGATCGTTATCCATTTGCCCCGCTTGATAACTTTCTTAACCTTTTCAAAATCCAATTCAAACCGTGGACGTGGTTTAATAAATATTTGGGTAATTATAACCTCAAGCGCAGCCGCGGCGATTAAGCCGTAAATCAAACTGCTCGCGTTTTTCAAATAAAAAGCAAAAGTTATCGAAACAATAGTTTCCACTAAAAATATTACAGTACGTAGGCAAAATTCTGATTTGAATTTTAAGTCTCTTTGAAGTGTTACAACTGCAGGATTAATAAATGCTCTGATAAGTGGAATGACACTGATTAGTAGTATAAGGTTGGTCGAATTGCTGTTTTGAAAAAAACTAGCCACAAGTGGTGATGTGAGTGCAATAAAAAGTGCTATTACCGCTCCTCTGCATATTGAAACAGCCCATGCTGTGTTTATGTAGCCTTTAATGTCGCCTTTTTCTTGTATCAGGAATACATTAACTCCAGTTTCAGTTATGATTTCCAAGAAAGCCATCACTAATGAGGCGATTCCGAATAATCCGAATTGTTCAGGTGTTAGTAGCCTCGCGAGAATGGCGATTTTGCCATATGATATTGCCCGCGTCAGTACTCTTAAGCCCCCCATATACGAAAGTCCAGCGAGTGCCTGTCTTTTATAGCCCATATAAGGGTAATTATATCTTAGTTCTATAAATTCCACTCAGGAAGCCTGCCATTACTGCGATGTCCGAGGCGATTTGGACAATTGGCACAAGAAGTCTACCGCGGAAACTGTGGACATCTTCCCGCATTTTCCAAATCGACCAAGATGTGTAGAAAACGAATCCATAAATGAGAATAAGAAATGAAAATGGAAAAAATGGCGTAGCAAAGAGAAGTGCAATGCCAAAGAAGTACCGAATAAATATGCCTAATATTTTTATATTGTGGGTATGGAGTCGTTGGGCAGGGTGCCACCAGATACCTGCTTCAGCATCTCCCTTTGCATAGTAGAAGAATTTTTTGATCGAGACTTTAAAACTGTCTGGAACTTGCCAATCGACTGTTGCTTCTGGAACGCGCTTTATCCTTACACCAGCAGTAAGAATTTTGTAGTTAAATAAAGTGTCCTCCCCTGCTCTATCAAAAGTCTCTTTGTAGCCACCAACGTACTCCCAAACTTCCTTTCTAAAGGCAACTGATCGGCCGGATGGCATGAAATGCCTTGGATCAAATTTGCGTTTAACAGTGCCATGGAAGGGCGCAAGAGCTTCTTGAAAAGGAGAACTTACAACCATGTTATAAAAACCGGCGACCATCCCTACACTATCATCGGCGAAAGGTGCCGTGATCTTTTCAAGCCAATTCGGATCGGCCACGCAACCTCCGTCTGTTTGAGCAATTATGTCGTACTTGGATTTCTCTATGGCAAGATTCCTGCCAGAGGCAATATTTCCTGGTTTTTCCAATAGTTTTATCTTCCTATTTGTTGCGATAAAGCCTTTTATGATTGGAATAGTATTGTCGTGACTACCGCCATCAACAATAACAATTTCATCCGGACTCATGCTCTGATTCAAGAGCGATTCTAATAAATCTCCCACAGAACCCTCTTCGTTGAGCAAAGTTACAACGACGCTTACTTTCATCTTTCCTGTCTCCAGAGGTTATAATACTCCATTTTTAAGTTAAACCAAGAATATTCATTAAACTTGGGTCCTGGAAAGCTTGATTGATGTGCTTTTTTTATTGCATCTACAAGTTCATCTGCACTTTTGACTAAAATTATATCTTTTATAAATGGACTCATCTTGAAATAATCTTTTTTGAGGGAGTTGACGTAAATTGCAACAGGTATACAGTTCCAAGAGATTGCTTCGAGTAACGACAGGTAACCACTTACTATACAAAACTGTGTAGATTTAAGGAGTAAATTTGGATTCACTGTTGTTGCGACTTTGCCAATTTTTTTGCACTTGCTCTCCAGTTCTCCGCTGCCGCAAAAAGAAATTGAGAAATTCTTTAGTTTTGGAAATGCTTCCAATAAGATTGTGAGGCCAGTGTCAGTGCTTAGTCTTCCGAGATAAAGAATAGTGTTTGGTTTTTTTTGGGAAACTTTCTGGTGGTTAACTGCTCCGTAAGTAATCGAATTTGTTTTGATTCCATAATATTTCTCTATATAGTGGCCGACTGCCATGGATTTTGTTGACAGCGCATTACTTAGTTTTTTGATCAAAATTTTATTAAATGGGATAGGGTACTCCCCTTCCCAGCCATGGTGTGTCAGGTAAAATTGTTTTTTAAAGTGAATTAAGCGAAGAGGAAGTACCCATATAAATACATCGTGGATATGAATAATATCAGCTATATTAATGAGCTTGCGCAGCTTGATCAATAAACACCATATATCTAGTAGGCCGAGGATTTTAATTTTGGGGACACTAATGCGGAAGACTTCAATGCCGTCAATTATTTCGTGAGCTTTGAGAGAAGGATCGTGGAGGGAGGTGATAACAGTAATTTTGTGGTGATCTTTCAGGAGTTCTTTAGAGAGGAATTGGATGTGTTTTTCCACACCTCCGATATGAGGGTAGTAAAAATGAGAAATGAAAAGAATGTTCATTTCTTTTGAGCAACTACTATTATGTTGTTGGGCTCCCATCTTTTGGGACAGATAGTTTGACTAAGTATGTTTTTCAAAAAATAATGCCGATTAAATGCAAAAAGGTGTTTTGTCGAGCGAATGCTGAAGCCTGATACCTCAATTTCCTTTAAAATAATTGGGGTTGTGTAAGCTCGCATGTGCCCATTGGGGTTCAATCCATTTGTTATCATTTCTTCTAGTCCTTCATTTAAAGGTACAGAAACTATAATAAAACCATTGATTTTTGTGACCCTATTTATTTCGCCCAAGGCATTTAATACCTTGTCCGCAGGAAGATGTTCTAAAACTTCTGAGGCGTTTACTGTATTAAAAAAATTGTTTTTAAATGGTAGCTTTTGAATACTTGCTTGCAAGAATGTCCCCTTTATATTTTTTGTTGCATTGTCAACTGCCCATTTTGAAATGTCGACACCGTGTATATTGTTAGGGAGTACGTGTTTAAGTTTCTTTTCCAAGTCAAGGGATCCAAAGCCAATATTAAGAAATTTTCCTTTACGGTTATTGATGATATTCGCAACGTATTGTATACGCCTCTTTGCCATACTGTCTGGATGGCGAGTAGGGTTACTTAGCTTCAAGTCCCAAAATGCCTTTGTGTTTAGATCTTTTATGACTGGTTTACCATGTCTATATGTACTTAGGAATAAATCATCCTTATTTTTCTTTGCAAAATAGTCTCTGATTATTTCAGTCGTAAATGGGTCTCTTATCGTAAACATACATTGATATTATATTACGTTGTGACTATTGACACTTGTTTCTCATTAAACATAGACTAAGTTGTGAAACGTCGAACTGCTTGGAGAGGAGTTTTCTTGGTGTTGCTATTTTTAAATATATGGTGTTTGATGACTCCCTCGAGCGCTTTAGCTATTGTCCTGTTCTCTGATAACTTTAATGATGGTGACGCGAGTGGATGGCATGTAGATGGTGTACCTGGGTGGAGTGTCCAAGATGGTCGGTATGGTATTAGCTTGTCGGGAGTCAGTAATTCACTTCCGGATATATGGGATGATTCTTGGAAAAATATTGAGTATTCAGTGACTTTGCGCGGTGCGTCAGGAGTAGATAAAAACATCTTAGTTAAGTACAAATCACCCTCGGAATTTTTGGAAATACATCACACAACTGGAGCGACAAATCAGCTTATTTTAGATAAGACAGGGTATGGGGAGTTGGACTCAGCGACCTTTCCTCTGTTTAACGGGTTCGATTATAATTTCAGAATTGTAGTTAATGACGATAAATTAATTAACGTGTTCATAAATAATTCATCTGAACCCGTTCTCAGTGCAACTGATCCTTTACCGAGATTTAATAATTGGCGTGTTGGCTTGCGTGCTGGTACGGGGGACGTAGGCCCAACTCAAGTCTGGTTTGATGATGTAAGGGTAACTTCTTTGAGGACAGAGCCCATTGGACCATTTGAACTTCCGTTTGACTATCCTGGTCGGGGGGAAGATGATCCGGAGACGTTTGCTCAAGCTTTCTTTGATCGTTATAACTCACTTTTTGACCATCAACCAGCTAAAGAATCGTTTGTTAATTTTTTGGGTGATGAATACTTACCTATTGATTGTAATACAAACCGTGCTGCTTGTTACGATTCTCACACTGGTGTGGATTTTTTACCTTTTCCTGATGACGTCGTAAGGTCTGTGGGTGTTGGAGCTGTAGTTTATAGATCGCTTGATATTCCGAGCGTTGGCAACGATAAATGTAAACCAAAGGGGCCTTTTGGTTGTGTTGTAATAGTTGACTATTCTACCGATGAATATCAGAACTTGTACGGGCTTTATGCTCATTTGAAAGAAATTAATGTCGGTTTTGACTCAACAACGGATGAAACAGGTCAAATAGGTAGCATGGGATCGACTGGAAATTCGTCAGGAAAACATCTGCATTTTGCTTCGATGATTAAACTTCCTGACATTGGACTTACGGCTTTTAATAAAATGAAAAAGTCGGACTGGGATAATTTGGCAAGTCAGATTGCAGTTAACGAATCCGTCTCATTTAACATAAGCAAGAAGTCAGTGTGTAAATATAGCGCTCCAAATGGTAGTACTTTTGTGATGGTTGATCCAAATGGCTGGAGTGGTGAAAGTGAGGATCCTTGGGCAGCACAAACTGAAGATGGAGGATGTGGAATCGAGTCTTCGGTATTATGGAAATTTAATGTCGAAATTTAAAGTGATTCGTCGTGGATTTTTACCTACTGCTCTGCTTGTTGTGGTTTTTATAATGCTTTTGGTTTTATTAGTTCTTTATTCTTTTTCACAGAACAATATTGGGTACGACAAATTTATTCCCGGGCCTACGGCAACTCCGGTAAACGCGTATCAAGATATGCGTAATAAATTGGGCGAAGTATTTGGTGGAGAAGTGGTGCATGATCAAAATAAGAGCGAGGTTGCCTACTTTGAATTTGATCAGGATCGCATAGCTTTAACTTCTTACAAGTATTTTCCTGGTGAAAGTTCTTTTATTGCCGGATTTGAGAGTCTGGACTGGACGATCGACCTTGATGATGAGGTGGATCAATTTGTGAAACTTAAACCCGGCTCACAAACGGCCCTTTCTTGTGCTGTTTTTTATGGGTGCAATCCGAAAGCCACTGTTGAACTTAAAAATATCGGTGGGCGCGATTGGGCGATTGCTGAGTATTTTTACTTTCCATCGAGTTCGTATCACAGGGTTTATTACACTTTTGATCAGAGCACCAGCCAGGTGGTTTATGTTTATACGAGACTGGGTGATGTAACTCGCGAGGAGATGAAAGCAGGTGTGCATGAAGCCCACCCTGAGTTTTTGAGTTTTATAAGTGAGTTTGAGAAGGCTGTGTTGGAGTAAGGGTGCTCCCTCCAAAGGCGGGCAGGCGCACTTGGTGGACCCGGATGGATTTGAACCATCGACTTTTCGAATGTGAATCGAACACTCTGGCCTCTGAGTTACGGGTCCTTATTGTGGGTATGCTTTATCTAGCCGCTTTTTGAACTTCTCAAGAGCTTTGCGTCTCATAGAATACTTGTTTTTCTCTTCAATGTTCATCTCGCCAAAGGTTTTTTTGGAGCCATTTGGGATAAATATTGGGTCCCAGCCAAAACCCTTGTTACCCTTGGTTCTTAATGAAATAGTACCTTTAGTTTCACCTGTAAATAGTTGTTTTTGATTTTTATCGATATAGACGATACACACAGTTGCTGTGGACTTACGATCTTTGTTGTTTTTCAATAATTTAAGTAGACCGTCGTTTCCGAGTTCTTTCAAAAAGTAATCAATAAATGTGCCAGGCAAATTTCCTAATGTGTTGAACACAAGCGAAGTGTCTTCGATAAATAATGGTTTTTTAATTTGTGCAAAATAGGCTTCTGCTTTTTTTGTAGCTACCAATGTTCGATCAAGAGATTGGACTTCATCAATTTCAAGACTAATGCCATCAAGTTCAATCCCCAGTATGTTTTCGGCCTCACGGAGCTTTCCCTGATTCGTTGTGCCAAAAAGGAGCTTGTTCATGGTGACAGTGTACTATATAACTGTATTTGTATGCTTGGGCCAAGAATTGAGAAAGCAAAAAGGGACTTTTATGATCTTCGAGACCCTGAAATTGGCGAACGCAAGATAAAAGCAATCTTGAAACCTCGCGAGCGCGATACTGAGGTTTATTTATCTCCCTGGTTGGCATTTAGTAAAGAGGATAAACATGTTTATCCATCACAAGGACTGCTCACAACTCCTCATGACTATTTAAAGTATAAATCCAAGCAGCTTTTGCCTTTTGAAGAAATTGTACAAACTCTAAGATTAAGGAGACTTTTTTTGGAGATGTTTAATCACCCTTACCGCGTTCGTGCTTTGAGACATGTTGACAAAGAAGAATTCAGCGCTCCAAAAATCGTTTCAAGCACGACTTTTGAATACGCAAAAAACACAGGGCTTTCGATATCAATTGGAGATCTTGGTGCTAGCGTTTGCGGGAGTCAGACGGAGCGTCGCAGCCGGAACGAGCGGTACGCTGATGGACCATTTGTGAAGCTTGGGCGGCAAGCAAGGAGTCTCTTTGTTGGCTCTGCATCGCCTGATGTTTGGAATAGCGCCGCTTCGATTTCTACTATGGCCGCTTCACACTGTCTGGCATGCATCCCAAGAAACGGTGTAACAGCTGACGTTACAAGACAGGCCGATTTGGCAAGAGAAGTTTTTGACTGGCTTGACGAGCTTGAACGGGATCTGCTTCGCGGTCGATCTGATAGAGAATTCATATCTACCCTCTGGAGAAAAAATGTTTGTGGTACTCTAGGGGCTACTCCTGAGGATGTTGTGAAGCGTGCACATATTTTGTACTCAGCTGGTGTACGAACATTTCGAGTTTACTCTCCAGAGCCTGGAACTGGAGTAGTAAACTCAATTCGAGCACTTCGAAAAACTTTTTCAGGTGAAATTGAGATTTTCGCCGGGATGATGGTTGATGACCGCCAGTGTGTTGAGGCAGAGGAAGCTGGCGCTGATGGACTTTATATTGGGATTGGTGGTGGAGGCCGGTGTATTACGGGCGTACGCAGTGGATCTGTCATTGATTGGCCAGAGCTTGTATGGAATTTGCGTGGAAAAATTCACATTCCAATAATTGTTGAGGGAGGGGCATCTGATCATGTGGCAGCAACACTTTTATTGGGAGCCTCGGGAATAAGTGTTTCAAGAGTAGTCTCTGGGGGAACAATAGAGTCTCCTGGAGGGGGCTTGTATTGCGTTGACGAAAAGGGTGAGCTATTTAAGCCCTATGGCGGTGAAGCTTCAGCTCGGACAAAGTATCTTGATGGCAAATTGTTGCCATTTAATGTGCCATCATTTGTTGAGGGAGAGACGGCCCGTGCCACAAAAAGTTATGTAAAACATGCCTTGCCGACTTTAACTTATAATTTGCACTTACTGATTGAGGATGCAATTCTTGCGATGGTTTTTAGGAATGTAAACTCGATTTCTGAGCTTCAAAATATTGACCCATCACCTTTGAAGCGAACTACAAGTTTTGATGCCTTTCAAAGGAACACTCACTAGACGTATAATTTTCATATGTTCATGCAAAAATTGGGAAGATTTGTTTTTGAAACTTTTCAAGTTATTATCTTCGCAGTATCAATCTTTCTGTTTATTTATCTTTTAATCGTTCAACCTCATAAGATTAAGGGGCAATCAATGGAACCAAATTATCATGATGGCGAGTTTCTTCTTACAGATAAGCTGAGTTACCGATTTGGTGAACCGAAGCGTGGTGATATTGTGGTGTTTGAACCACCCGGCGTAGAGCAAGATTTTATTAAGCGTGTCGTTGCACTTCCTGGTGAAGAGGTCGCCATTCGAGATGGGCATGTGTTTATCAATGGTAATCAACTTGATGAAACATATTTAAAGACTGGCGATTCTACTCCATCAGGTAAATTCTCGCGAGACAATGAGCCGATAAGGGTACCTGATGATTCTTATTTTCTACTTGGCGACAATAGGCACAATTCACTTGATTCGAGAAGTTTTGGCTTTGTACACAAAAATAATTTTTCTGGCCGTGCCTGGTTTGTATATTGGCCAATTAATAATAGCGGGAGACTAATTAATCCAGAATATAATATTTAGCTTTCGGCTACGAGGGACTTATAGATTTTGTGGAGCTTTTCTTCTGTATCCTCAACGTTGCCCTTGAAAACGAAGAGCAACTTTGTCTGACTTCTTGAACGAATAAGTTTAACTTGTGTGAACTTATCGTCTTGCTCATTTTCATACTTTAGAGCATTAAACATGTTGTTTTGCATTCTGTCGATTTCTTCTGATACCACATGCATATTGAAGTCGCGAGTTTTTGGCTTTGGTCCCTGTTGAGACTTGGCTTTCATTCTTCGTGATAGATCTTCTGCACGCCTTACTGAACCAGATTCCTTGAGAATGATTTTATAGGCTTCGATTAAGAGCTGTGGATCGTCTATTGATGAAAGCGCACGAGCGTGACCTTCTGTAATGAGACCAGACAGCAAACCATCTTTGAGTGCGTCTGGAAGTACTAATAGCCTCATGCTGTTACTTACGTAAGCTACTGATTTACCAATCCTTACTGCAATTTCAGAGGTCGTTAGAGCAAATTCGTTCATTAAACGCTCAAAACCTTTTGCGCGATCTAGAGCGTTGAGATCTACTCTTTGGACATTCTCAACAAGTGCCATCTCAAGCATGCCCTTGGGTGAAGTTTCACGAATTATGGCTGGAACATGAGTGAGGCCCGCAAGTTTGGAGGCCCTCCAACGGCGCTCACCTGCGATTATTTGGTAGCCCGCTGGAGTTTTTGCAATCACAAGTGGTTCAAGGATTCCATGCTCTTTGATTGAATCAACAAGATCTACAATGCTTTCTGGAGTAATAGATCCGCGTGGCTGGAGAGGATTGGGTTGGAGTTCGTCGATTGCGATTTGGATTACTTCCTCTGCCATGTTTTTACGATCTTCTAGACTTGAACTGATACAAACTTTTTGCCTAATTTTTTACCAAAATTTACAATTCCGGCACTTACCGCGTAGAGCGTGTGATCTCTGCCTACCTTGACACCGCGACCAGCTGTCATAACTGTGCCTCTTTGGCGCACTAAAATGACCCCTGTGCTGACCTTTTGACCGTGAGCTACCTTAAGTCCTAGCCTTTTGCCGGCTGGGTTGACATGCTGATCTGTTTTTCCACCCGCTTTGTGTTTTGACATACTTTATTTTTCAAATTTAGATTAATTTAAGTTTTCACACTTGTCAATAGACCAATAATTTATAGATTGATATAGTTATATTAATAATCCCGTGTTATTGGGTTATTTTAACAACTTGAAGGCGTGTAAACTTTGTTCTGTGGCCAATCTTTTTTCGATAGCGAGACTTGGCTTTGTATTTAAGGACCGTGACCTTGTCACCTTTCTCCTCTTCACTTATAACTTTAAGCTCAGCTTTTGCACCTTTAATTATTGGCTTACCAATGCTTACTTTCCCATCTTTTGAGAGGAAAATAACTTCGGCCACTGGAGCTTCACCACCAAGGAAATCAGCCAAAAATTCTTTGCCTTCCTCAACTTTGTATTGTTGACCATTGATTCGTATGATTGCGTAATTTTGCATATTGATTGTCAGGTCGTATTGTAGCCTTTTTTGCATAAAAAAACCAGGGAGAGTGCTCCCTGGGTTCGTTTTTACTCAGCGATGATTTCTGTTTCGAGTTCGGGACGATTACCCGATATATAGGCTACTGTTTTCACAACGGACATGCCATTGCATCCCAGTTTTTTTGTCTTGAGATGTTCTTCTATGATAATTGTCTCGTCGCCAAATGATGCTGTCGCAAATCTAGGCAAATGAGCCTCGCCGTTTTCATCAAGCGGAAAAGGTTTAATCGTGCGGTCGATTATCAATCTGGGATTTATCCCTATGGCCTTGAAGGCATTTACTACCGCTGGGAATTCGTTTCTACCTTCTAACCTCTGTTTCCAGGACATCTTGCCTCCTTTTTGACTTAATTTTTCAGAATTTTACCTTGACAGAGCCATACTTTACCCTATAGTAGGGAGTTGTGTCAAGCGAGACGCTAGCGATAATTTCTAGCTGAGATGACTAAGCCCGACAAGATGAATGTAGAGATAAGGGATGAGCCACCAGCAGAGAGAAACGGTAGAGGTAAACCAGTAATGGGAAAGATCCCCATGTTCATACCAATATGAACCATTGTCTGGAAAAATAGCATGAGAAGTGCACCCGAGATGAAAGCACGGGAGGTAAAGTTATTGGTTGCTTCTAGTGCTTTTAGAATCCTAAAAAGTAAAAAAAACAGAATTCCTGTGACAAGCGATGCTCCCACGAAGCCCAGTTCTTCGCTGATTGCAGCAAAGATGAAGTCTGTGTGCTTTTCTGGCAAGAACTTCAGTTGAGTTTGCACACCCTGGCCCAGTCCCCTGCCCGTAAGCTTGCCACTACCGACTGCAATTTTTGATTGAATTGAGTTGTAGCCGACACCCGATGGATCAATATCCGGAGTAAAAAGTGTCTGAACGCGAACTTTTTGATATGGTTGCATGAAATTCCAGAAAATTGGTAAGAATGCCAAAAGCGCAATCGCCGCGAACACAATTAGTTTTTTATTATATTGAAGGGAGAGAGTAATGCCGACAAAACCTGAGAACATAATTGTGGCAACGCCTAATGATGGTTGAATCAAGATAAGAAGAAGTGGAACCATAAATAAAGCAGTGGCACTAACAAACCGCTTAAGTGTTAGCTCACCAGCGGTCATGTAACGAGCAAAAAAGAGGAGGATAAATGGTTTTATAATTTCTGCTGGCTGCACCGCGAGACTTCCGACTGGAATCCAGCGTACAACCCCACGCGTAGCCTGGCCAATTGCTAGAGGCGCAAGCAAGAATAGTACGCTTAATATGAAAAGGTGCGGTGAGAAGGCATAAAAGATTTCCATGTCAATGTGTGATATGAAGACAAAAAGAAGAATGCCGATTGCAATATAGATAAAATAGTTGGGAAAGATGAAAGGTGCTACTGAGCGAAGCACAATCACACTAGTGACAATTAAAAAGGTGATTCCCAACATAAAGGGCCAGTTCTTACTTAACAGACTGATTTTCACCTTCATCTGCTGACTCTTGATACGCTAAATTCTCCTTCTGAAAGATTTCTAACTAGAGCTTTTTCTTTAAGGGGGACAAGATAATTTTCTTCAAAGACAACGGGGAGTAGCACATCAACTTCTTCGTCAAGTGCAGTTCCAAGTCTCTTTCGTTCTTCCTGAATTTTTCGGGTCCATTCACGGACTTCACCCATTAGCTTGAGGTTTTCATCGATATTTGTGTCTAATTTTATTGATATTTCATCTGATTTTTGGATTTCAACTTTTAGTACATTTACTTCGTCTGCGATTATTTGTTGGACATCACTCGAGAAAACTACTGGTGAATTTATAATTAATTTGGTGAGAGGCTGTCTGACTGGAATTTGGAGGGATTTTCTTTCTGCATGTGCCAATTCAACAATTTTTCTTGCCTCAAACATTTCTTCCTCCAGTTTTGTATTTATTTTATCTTCGCTAAATTCTGGCCAGTTTTCTAGATGGACAGACTTCCCACCTGTAAGGTTTTGATAAATCTCTTCAGAAATAAAGGGTGCTATTGGAGCCAAGAGTTTTGTGAGTGTAACTAAGGCATTATACGTAGTCTCATAAAACTCATTACCAACTCGGTCTCTCGAGCGCCTTACGTACCACTGAGAAAAATCTGCGACAATAAATTCACGAATTGCGTTAACCGAACTAGTGGAATCGTAGTTCTCTAAGCCTGTTGTCACCTTTTTGATTAAGTTATTTAGTCTACTTACCAACCATTTATCTAGAACATTTTCGGAATTCGTGGCATTTTGACTTGGTTCCCAATTGTTCAGACTCGCATAAGTTATAAAAAATTTGTAAACATTCCAAAGTGGCAACATAAATCCGCGAACTTGTTCTTTATATTCTTCTTCAGAAATAGCAATGTCTTCACCGTTCATAATGGGGCTACCAAGAAGATAAAGCCGAAGGGCGTCTCCACCATACTTTGTAAGCATTTCTTTGGGGTCTGGATAGTTTCCCAAGTTTTTACTCATTTTTCTTCCGTCGCTGCCTTTAATGACACCTGTTACATGAACGTTTCTCGATAAAATATTATCTTTTTTCTCCTTTTTAAGATTGAGTGCTACTGCGATGACATGGAGGACATAAAACCAAGCTCTGATTTGACCAGTGTATTCACTGATGAAATCTGGTGGGAAGAAATCTTCAAGATTGGCTTTTTCAAACGGATAATGCCTTTCGGCAAAGCTTGCCGAGCCAGCCTCTGTCCAGCTATCAAGGACTTCTGGAACCCGTCTGGCGAGTTCACCTGTCTCTGGGTCTTTGATTGTAACCTCATCAATTTCAGGTTTGTGAAGGTCTTTGATTTTGACTCCTGATAACTCCTCCAATTCTTTAATCGATCCCGGAACAAAGCGTTTGCCAGACGGCGTTTCCCATACAGGAACAGGCGAACCCCAATAGCGAGAGCGGCTAATGCACCAGTCGGGAGCTGACTTTACGCTATTTAAAAATCTGCCGTGTTTGAAGTGATCTGGGAACCAGTTTACAAATTCGTTTTGAGCTTCAAGCTGTGGCCTTAATTTCCCAATATCAACGTACCAAGCGTCTTGAGGTGCATAATAAAGCCTGGTGTGGCACCTCCAACAAGTTGGAACAGTGTGGATATAGCTTTCCTCTTTGTACACTAGGCCACGATTTGCGAGGTCCTCGTTGACCAGTTTGTTGACCTTGAGATAGTACATGCCTCCCCAATTTGGAACGTTGCCTTTAAGATGACCTTCCTCGTCGACATGCAAAACTATTTGAATGTTGTGTTCATTCATTGCCTTCAAGTCGTCTTCACCGTAAGCTGCAATTGTAACGATACCTGTCCCCTCTTCTTCTGTGACGAAATTCCCTGGGATTACGATGAATGCTTTCTTATCTTTTTCAATTTCATAGAAGTCGTAGTGTGGTTCAAAACTTTTACCTACTAAATCACTGCCCTTGAATTCACTTTCAATCTCATATTTTTCGGCTGTTAGATTTTTTAAGGTATTTTTGGCCAGTATATAGTGTTCATTGTTTTGCTTTACTCTGATATAAGTAAGTTTTGGGTTGACAGCTAGCGCGGGGGTGGCGATTTTATTCCATGGAGTTGTGGACCAAGCGAGTAAAAATGTATCTTCTTCATCTTTTAATTTATATTTATAGGTGTTAGCAGCTTCAGTGACTTCTTTATAGTTGTCAGCATCCATTGCTACCTCGAAATTTGAGATCGGGGTAACACAATGTGGACAATAAAGAGACACACGAAGACCCTTATAGATTAATTCTTTTTTGTAAAGCTCACTAAAGACCCACATCACGGACTCCATGTAACTCACGTCCATTGTTTTATAGGCGTTTTTAAAATCTGCCCAACGGGCAATGTGATTGACATACCATTCCCACTCGCCTGAAACTTCGGAGACATAGAGCTTACACTCGTCGATAAACTTTTTAACACCAACTTTTTCCTCGATTTCACGCTTACTTACAAGACCAAGTTTTGTTTCGACTTTGTTTTCGGCAGGCAAGCCATGGCAATCCCATCCCCAAACTCGACGAACACGATAACCCTTCATGGTCCAGTATCTTGGGTAAATATCTTTTGCAATACTTGAGAGAAGGCTCCCATAATGGGGCATTCCAGTGATGAACGGCGGGCCATCTAGAAATGTCCAAGTTTTATCTTCAGGGCGGCTTTTGATACTTTCTTCGAAGATTTTATTGTCTTGCCAATATTTCAGTATTTTGTTTTCGATATCAACGAATGAAACCTGAGAATCAACGACCCTGAAGTGGGAGTTACTTTTTGCCATCTGAGGGTATTTTACAATAGGTAATTGTATAATACTAACTATGAGAAAAAGTGTTGTTTACTCACAAAATTATTTGGTCAACCACAGAGTAATTGCTGATTTAGTGTCTGGTGCTTCAATAGCTGCGGAAGATGTTGTTTACGAAATTGGACCAGGGCGTGGTGCGATAACTAACGAACTTATAAAACACGCCAAAAAAGTGATTGCGTATGAGATTGATGAAGAACTATGTGGCAGACTTCAAAGAAAATACGAAGGCGATAGTCGTTTGGAGGTAAGATTAGGTGATGTTTTAAATGTAAATTTACCTGATAAACCATATAAGGTTTTTTCAAACATCCCATTTTCACTAACTTCAGACATTGTCCGTAAATTAACTCAGACAGCGTATCCTCCTTCCGATATTTATCTTATAGTGCAACAAGATGCTGCTAAGAAATTTATCGGTAAGCCCTATACCTACAAAAATAGTTTGTTTTCTTCTTTGTTGGCACCATGGTTTGAAGTGAAAGTTGCACATGACTTCAAAAATAGAGATTTCTTTCCATCACCAAGATTTAGGGTTGTTTTGTTGAACATTAAGCAGCGGAAACAACCATTGGTTCAACAAAAAGATAAACAGCTTTATTATGATTTTGTTGCGTTTACCTTTGCTCAATTTAAGCCAAATGTGATAGATGGGCTTTCTGTTTTGATTGGAAAAGATAAAATGGTCTCGCTATCAAATAAGATTGGTTTTTCAAAAAGGTCCAAGCCGAGCGATCTTGAACACAAACATTGGATAGAGTTGTTTGATTACTTTCTAAAGTACTCAAACACTGGCGGCAAGTCGATTCTGAGAGGATTTTATCAAAAACAACAAGTAAGAGATTCTAAATTAGTTAAGATAAATAGAACAAGAAAAAATCCAGATTGGAGAAAGTTGTAGGCAGGAATATATACCTGCCTACAGATGTTACGGCTGTTGCCAAAATTGTTCAATTATGAAGACTATTATGCCTCCATATACCATGAGTGAGATATCATGGAGCCATTCTGCAGCTTGGCTTGGGAATTCGATTCCGAAATGTGTTTCTATGATCGCGGATATAACGGTGAATACAATTAGCGAAAGCACCCAGAACACAACTCTCTTTTTCATAGTTCCCTCCAAAATTGTTGCTACCCCCAATATTATATAAATTATCTTAGAGATATTACAAGCTATAGGAAAATTAGTGGATTTTGCGGAGGAAGGCCGGGATGTCGAAGTCTTTGCTGAATTCGTCTTGCTCGTCAATATCTCTTAATGACTTTATTTTATCTTGATCACCTGTGTCCTCGTCGTCCTCTTCTTTTTCTTCAACTCGCTCACTGACCACACCTTGAATCGGGCTCGGAGTATGAATGGTTGAGGGTTCGTTTAATTTTGATAATCTGGCTTGGGTCTCATCGAAGCCTGTTGCTATAACCGTGATCCTTACCTGATCGGTCATATCTTCTCTAATGACGTTTCCGTAGATAATATTCGCTTCGGGATCCGCTGATTGAGAGATTATTCTCGCGGCCTCATCAACCTCATACATTGTAAGATCTGGTCCGGCTGTGATATTAAATAGTACTCCACGAGCCCCGTCGATAGAAAGATCGAGAAGGGGTGAGCTGACCGCTGCACGGGCTGCCATTTGGGCTCTATTCTCACCTACACCAGTACCAATACCAAGAAGTGCAGAGCCGGCGTTTTTCATAATCGCATTGACGTCTGCAAAGTCGACGTTAACAAGTCCCGGTGTTGTAATAATTTCTGCTATTCCTGAAACGGCCTGGCCCAGAACACCATCTGCGACTTTAAAGGCTTCAATAAGAGTCATTTTGCGATCAATGACATCCATAAGGCGTTGGTTTGGGATAACAATAAGGGTATCCACTTCGTCACGAAGCTTATCAATACCCTCTTCTGCAAGGAGAGCACGTCTGTTGCCTTCAAAAGTAAATGGTTTTGTGACGATTGCCACTGTGAGTGCCCCGATTTCTTTTGCAATTTTGGCCACAATGGGGGATGCACCAGTTCCCGTTCCTCCTCCCATGCCAGCTGTAACGAATATCATGTCTGAGTCGATGAGGAGTTCTTTGATTTTTTCGTAAGATTCTTCTGCTGCTTGAGTGCCAATTTCAGGATTGCCGCCGACACCCAAACCTTTAGTTAACTTTTCACCGATTTGGATTTTCGTGGGTGCTGGATTATCGAGGAGTACTTGGGCGTCTGTATTAAGTGCTATAAATTCAACACCTGAAATGGTGTTACCTTGGACCATCGAGCTAACCGCGTTGCCTCCTCCACCACCGACTCCAACTACTTTAATCTTTGCAATACGAGCGGAATCTGGTTTAACTAAGGCCATATAATCTCTCTAAAAAAAACTTAAGCGCAGTGTAGCAGATGAGGGCAGAAAGTCAAAAGTTACGGCAGTAAATCTTTGATCATTCGGACTGCGTTACCAAATGCGCCCCTTCCAGGAAGACTGAGCTTTGTTGGCATAAATTGCTTACTTTCTATAAACTTTCCGCCAGAGCCAGCGCCATATAGGATTAGTCCAACGGCGGCTGCGTACTCAGGTGTGCCAGTATCGTCAATAAGTCCGCCGACTCCACCGGGTTTTGCAACTCTAACTGGTAAACCAAGCGTTCTTCTTGCGGATTCCTCAATGCCTGAAGTTAATGCTCCACCACCACAGAGAATTGCGCCTGAAGGGACTCTGTGAATGAGTCCTGCTCGCTCCAAATCTAACTTGACCATTGAAAATATTTCATTCAAGCGTGGTCTTATTATTCCTTCGGTTAATGTTCTAGTCGAAATCTTTTTGTGTTCTTTTGCGCCGAATTCAGTCAAGTCCATTTGCTTTCCATCATCACCTCTTTTAGGAGGATTATTTAGTGCAATTTTTATTTTCTCTGCAGTATCGAGTGTTACCCGAAGGCCGATTGCTAAATCATTTGTTACATTTCTTGCACCTATGGGTATCGAGCCTGAATAGGCAAGTGCGTTATCGATATGTGCAGCAATTGAGGTGGTTCCAGCTCCAATATCAATGAGGACACAGCCCAATTCCTTCTCGGTCCCTGTGAGTGTCGAGTGGCTTGCGGCGAGGGCTGAGAAAACTGTTTCTTCGATATCAACGCCAACTTCCTTTATAGTCTTTGTGAGGTTTTTCAGGGCTGGTGAACTCGCTGTCACAAGATGTGTCTCAACTTCAAGACGCACTCCGGTCATCCCAACTGGGTCACGCACGCCTGCTTCACCATCGACAATGTATTCTCTTGGAATCACATGGATGATTTCTCTTGAGGCAGGGAGTGAAACTGCTCTAGCCGATTCTATTACACGACCAACATCTTCACCTGAAACTTCACCATTTGGATCCGATACAGCGACTACACCTTTGCTGTTTTGCGATTGGATATGCCCCCCTCCCACCGAGACAAACGCTTTGTCAATATTGTAGCCAGCCATCCGCTCTGCTCCTTCAACAGATATTATTGTTGCTTCAACTGCTTCTTCAATGTCGACAATCTGACCCTTTTTTATGCCTTTTGAAGGCACAGTCGACACTCCCATAATATTTATGACCGTTTCTAAGGTGGCCTGTTCGACTACAGCTTGCGCGAGGAGCGATGTCACCTTCGAGGAACCTATATCAATGGCGGCTATAATTTTGCTTTTAGTCATTTTCACTATCTTACAATGGGGTTTTTGTACCTAAAGTCAATCTCTTCAATTCTAATTCCTTGTAATTGCCTATTCAACTGGGAAAGAGTCAAATTTATTGACCCAAGCGTTATGTCAATATCATTATCTGTCGGTATTACTAGAGCGATATCGTCTTTTGTTTTTGTACTTAACACATCTTTTGTTAATGTGAAATAGTTGAAACCATAATATTTGTTTAAATTTAGAATTAGAGGAATAGATTTTGAAAGTTCACCTGCGTTACCTTCGATTAGCAATGTTGGTAGATTGTCAACGTTTTCAGTTCTGATAATACTTCCCGATTCATCAACGACAATTGTGTTAGAAAAACCTATGTATTTGAGTCTCAATGCTGGTTTTTTGTAATCTATTGAGGCTGAAATTGAATTTGGAAACACGTATTTTACCTCTGAACTCTTAATCAAAGAATTATTATTAAGTTCTTTTTGAACTCTGGTTAGAGCCTCTTGAATTGGAATACCAATGTGCTTACTAATTTTTTCAACTGTCTCGCCACGACATGGTGATTTATCACTTATACATGTTATGTGCTTGATTCGGATGATTCTGGGTAAACCTAATATTGAGAATGCTATTAGTATTAAGGCAAGAGCTAGATTTATTGCTTTTACCACTATAAGTAACTGAGGACTATTTCCGCCACATTGTTAGCCGCATTTTTGTCGAGCTTTGCCCAGGATCGATCATAATTTTTGGTCATAGCATCCCAATTTTTTAGAATTTTGTTGAGGGTGGTCAAAAGTGTATGTTTATTTAAGTCCTTTTGTTCAATGACTTCTGCGATACCGGCATTTTCGGCAAGTTGTGCGTTTTTCCTTTGCTCATCAAACCATGTAATTGGGAGCGGAATGATTATGGCTGGTCGGCCAACTGAGAGTATTTCAGCAGCTGAGTTTGCACCAGCTCTCGATATTATGATGTCAGATTTTTTATATAGTTCTTTCATTTCATCAGGAGCAACATGTGCGTGAACTTCGTATCTCCGCGCAAGATCCTCGCTAAGTGTATCTTTGAAACCTTCGACTCTTGAGAAATCAATCTCCCCAGTCAGATGAATAACTTTGAATTTTTTAAGGATTTCAGTAAGTGCCTTGCCTATTACTTGATTTATTGGCCTTGCACCTCTGCTGCCACCTGTTACCAGAAGCACTGGTGGTTTCCCAATTTTTGGCTTTGGTCCCAAACTCGTTATGTCCTCGGAAAGCGGAAGGCCAGTCAGTACGGTTTTGGATTTGGGGAAAAAATCCATACTCTGTGGCCTGCCAATTGCAATTTTACTTGCAAGGCGGGCAGTTATCCTGTTAGTTAGCCCAGCTACCACTGTCTGCTCTTGAATTACTATGGGAATTTGCATTAGATAGCCAATAACTACTACGGGGAATGCGGCGTAGCCGCCGAAACTGACAATTACATTTGGACGAATCTTTGCGATTAGCCACAAGGCCTCAAAGAAGCCCACTGGCAGTAACAAGGAATTTATAAGGGCATAGAAAGTAATCTTTCTTGGGATTTTGCCAGCATGAATTTTAAGATAATTTATGTCGTGTTTGCCAAATTCTCGCTCTTCAAAAGTCTTGCCAGTGTTTATACCCGTGTGCGCAGAAGCCGCACCGACCCAATAGATTTCTTGGGTAGCTCTCCTGGCTTTCTGAATTGCCTTAATTGTTGCGAGGGCTGTCGAACCTGCGTGGCCACCAGTAAGTAAAATTTTATTGCTCATTTTTTTGAATTTCCAATATTTACAAGTATTCCAACCGAAAAAAGTGTCATTGTCAAACTGGAGCCACCATAACTGAAAAATGGTAGAGGAATCCCTGTAAGCGGCGCGAGAGCGAGCATTGCTGAAAGATTGAGTATAGTTTGCCCACCAATCCAACCTGCTATGCCAATTGCCAAGATCGCGCTGAATTTATCAGGAGCGTGCATGGCTACCCTGACAACTACAAGTGTAAAATACATAAGCAGTATGATTAGCGTTGCTGCTCCAATAAATCCGAACTCTTCAGCAATAATTGCAAAGACTGAATCTGTGGCTGTTTCTGGAAGAAAAAGGTGTTTTTGGCGAGATTGGCCCACTCCCAGTCCCAGAATTCCACCAGAACCTATTGCGATCAGTATCTGTCTGATGTGATAACCAGCTCCATATGCTTCCGTAAGATCTAGGCTTAATGGGTCATAGAGGTTATTAATAAACGTCATAAGACGTTGTCTTCTGTAGTCAGAAAATATAACAAGTAATCCCGCTAAGCCCGTTCCTGCTGCTGCCATGGCACCGAGATTTACAAGCGTGTAGCCCGCCGCGAATAGCTGGACCAGGCCAATTGAGGCAACCACTATTGTTGTCCCCAGATCTGGTTGAAGCATTATGAGGGTCGAGACAATACCAAGTACTGAAACACCGTACCAAACTGGATATTTTGCCTCTGCAAATTTTGCAATGATTATGATGACTGCCAACTTAGCTACTTCTGATGGCTGAATGCCAACTGGTCCTAACCTTATCCACCTTCTAGCACCTAAGACATTTGAGCCAATACCTGGTATCAAAACAATCAATAGTAATAATAGTGAGACGCCAAAAATAACTAGTGCGTACTTACTTAACAATTTGTATGACATAACGCTTCCGCCAACAAAAGCACCCAAACCAATCCCTGCCCACATCAGTTGTTGTTTTGCAAAGTAATATGGGTCACCGAAAAGTCTTATCGCTTGAGGAGAACTAACATCAAACACTGCTATAAGGCCAAGCCCCGTCAATAGTAATGTTAGAGCGAAGAGTATTCTGCTTGTATTTTGACGCTTTCCGGGGTGCGAAATCGTGCGACTTTTGTGTTTTGCCCTTTTTTGCCTTAAGAAAAATAATCTAGACATTAGTTAGATAGTTGCAAGCCAGAGTCCGAAAATTGCTAGCATTAATCCTGCCAACCAAGCTCGCATGACAATTTTTGGTTCTTCCCAACCTAACCAAAGAAAAGTGTGGTGAATTGGTGCAATGGGAAAAATTTTACGTTTCAGGAATTTTCGTCCAAGTATTTGAATCAACGAAGAAAGTGCCTCAATTACAAATAAACCTCCAATTATAAAAAGAGTTGTTACGTTCCCAATAACTAATCCAATAACAGCGATCATTGCACCAAAGCTTAGTGCTCCTGCATCGCCTAAAAATATTCTTGCTGGCCAAACGTTAAAATATAAGAAGGCAATTATTGAGCCAAGCCAGAGAGAAATAAAGATAAAAAGCGGTGTATCTAAGTTGCTGGCTGCGATAATGACATAGGAAAAAAGATAAATCATGAGAAGGCCGGAGGATAGACCATCGAGTCCATCTGTGATGTTAAAGGCATTTGCAAAGAAAACAATTATGAATGCAGAAAAAAGTAAGTATAGAGGACCAAGATTGATTGTTATTTCAAGAATTGGTATGTGAAGAATTTGAATTCCAAGTAAAAAGTAAAGCATAAAAGAGATGGCAAAAGCTAAAATCCACTGAAGTCCAAACTTCTGGGTTTTTGATAATCCGAATACAGAGCCGTAAATATTTGGTTTTGGTTTACCGAAGATTTTAACAAGATCGTCCAGGAGACCGATGGCTCCAAAACCAAGAAAGGTGAAGAAGATAACCAAAAGCTCGTAATTAAGTTTAAAAGAGGTGTGGATGAAAACACCCATATTGGAGATAAAGGAAAACAAAAATGGAAACATTACGCTGACTACAGTTATCAGCAAAATGCCTCCGCCAATTGGAGTTCCTGCTTTTTTGTCATGAAGCTTATCGAAGAGAGATTCTTTTTTGCCCCTGAAGTCTCCTTCTTTGCGTCTCAGCATTTTGAACTTGTAAAGGAGGTCGATAAATGGGATGACTAGAGCGCTTGTGATAAGAAAGGAGAATACTATCAATCCAAGTGCTAGAGGTGCTGTATTGTAGAAGTTCATCTCTTTAATAATTATAGCCTACTTGGTTAATGCAAGTTCTACAACTTTTTCAACTAAGTCACTGTATGAATAGCCTGCAACTTTCGCAGCTTTCGGCATCAAAGACATGGGTGTAAGCCCCGGAATAGTGTTAATTTCCAGTACATACAATTCATTATTTCGTAAAATAAAGTCTACTCGAGCAAAGCCTCTTGCTCCAATTTCCAAGTACACTCTTTTCGCTAATTCTTGTACTTTTTTTGTTAGTTCCGGCGAAATTCTCGCAGGGACAATTTCTTGCGTGGTGCTCGTGGTATATTTGGCGTTGTAGTCGAAAAAGTCGCTTTCTGTGACGATCTCGACAACTGGGAGTGCTTCTAATTCATCATTACCAATAACACCACATGTCAGTTCGGTGCCTTTAATATACTCATCAATTAAAACTGTGTCGCCATATTGGAGCGCTTTGGAAATTGCCGCCTTAAGGTCTGAGGCTTTTGTAACTAAAGACGCGCCGACAGATGAACCTTGAGAATTTGGCTTTACAAAATATGGCATATTTCCTAAGATTTTTTTAAAGTTTTGATGGTCATCGTTTTTTTTGAGTGCTATAAATTTGGGAAATTGAATACCACTCCCATTTAATATTTTTCTAAAGACATATTTGTTCATTCCAATAGCGCTTGCCAGAACACCGGAGCCAATATACGGAATATCTAGTACATCTAGAAGTCCTTGAATTGTTCCGTCTTCGCCAAAAGGGCCGTGCATTGCGGGGAAAATTACATCTACACCTTGGTGCTTAATACTGGTGGGGCTTTCGAGGGATTTTGTTTTTGTAGAAATAATTTCTTTATTTGTACCTTTTAGAAGAAGTGGGTTTGGTAATTTGTACAAAACGTCAGGGTCGATCGACTTCCAGATTTGACCGTCTCTGGAAACAATAATAGGCAGCACAATGTGGCCCTTCTCTTCAAGTGCTTTAGTTACACTTTGACCAGAAATTATAGATATTTCGTATTCGGGTGTACGTCCGCCCATTAAAACTGCAATTTTAAGCCTTTTGCTCATGAATTTATGATATTAGTGTCTTTACAATTTCTTCCATGCCCATTGATCTTGAACCTTTTATTAGTATTGTGTGGGGAGTTTTTAAGCTTCTAAGCTCTTTTACTATTTCTCTTTTACTTTTAAAATATTTTCCACCTTTTCCGAAAGCATCAACTGTATACAGTGTTTCTTTCCCCAGGCTAAGTAGTTTAGCAATTTTTTGCTTTTTGGCGTAATTGCCAACGAGGATATGTCCGGATTTTGCGTAACTGCCGAGCTCTTTCATTTCTCCTAAAACTAAAATTGTTTTTTTGCTTTTGCCAACCTCTTTTAATACATCTATTGCCCGAAGAACTGCTTCTGGATTGGCGTTGTAAGTGTCGTCTAAAATTAAAGTTCCATTTTTTAAGACGTGTGGGTGGATTCTGTGGGGTTCACTTTTGAAATTTTCCAAACCTTCTCTAATTTTTTGAAGTGGAATTTTACTGTTGTTGCCGACTGCAGCTGCTGCCAAAGCAAGATCAACAAAATGCCTACCAAGAACTGCAAGGGTAACTTCAGTTTTTTCTTTACCAACATGTAATATGAAAGAGGTAGTAAGATTTTTTGTAAACTTAATATCAGTTGCGTGTACTTTGTTTTTCTCGCCCGATCCAAAATAAATTACCTTTGCATTTGTTTTGTGTGCAAGCTTTGCGACTCTCGCGTCGTCTTTGTTTAAAATTGCTAGTCCATTTTTTGGGAGCGATTTGATAAGTTTACTTTTTTCAGCAGCCACACCCTCGATATTTTTAAAAAACTGAGTGTGAGTCCAAGTAACGTTTGTCAAAACTCCAACGTCTGGGTTCGCAAGCCATATGTAAAAGTTCATTTCCCTCGGAAATTCTACCCCCATTTCTAGAACTAATTTTTTGGTCCATAGAGGTGTTTTGAGAATTGTATTGGGAATGTTATAAACAGGGTCGATATTGGCTAATGAGTAGGCAACTTTGTATTTAGTTTTGAGTACAGATGCAATCATTTCCTTAGTAGTTGTTTTGCCAGCGCTTCCTGTTATTCCAATTACTTCACAGCCTAAAAGTTTCAAAATTTTTAAGTAGTAATGAGCAAGATACCTTTTGGCGGGATGGTAAATAAGTGTTTTAATATTTTTCATGCAAGTATTTTTAATCTTCTAAATTCAAGTCTACCTTTCTTATAGAGATCCTCCCAGCTCGGACCTATTTCAGGATGATAATCAAATAAAGGCTCTGGCTGTAGCGCCACAGCATTATCAGATCTAACACCACTTGGATTCATACATATTTGTGACTGGGTTATTAATAATTTACCATTGTGTTTTATTACTAAAGCTACATGAACATACTTTTGGTCTTTATCCTTTAAGAGAATTAGATCAAGCGGTTGAAGTCTTTCTGGCGTAACTAATACTGAAGCTTTGCCAGCAAAAGCGAACGCTCCAGCATTCCAAACATCTCTTTTGCTTTTTGCCATCCAGTTAAGGCTGGCTTTCAGCTGTTGATCACTGCCTTCTATTTTTTTAAAGGCGCTACTTAAGAGGTTGTAAACATATCCTGAACAATCAACGCCAAGCCCATAAAGCTTCATAAAATTTAGTATTACTTCAATGCTACTATTATCGAGTGGTAGCCCAACTGCAGTTGAAACTTTAATTACCGCGTCTTCAATTTCTTCCGGTGTTCCCTTACCTCTGTACCTACCGTATGGAAATTTATTACTTTTATAGATTCGCCAAATCTCAATAATTTTTTCCGATGGAATACCAACCATATTAAAGATCTCTGAGAAATGTCCTTGAATGCTGTTTATGTAATATGGAGTTGGTATTTTTTTATTGTGAATATTTAGTTTTGCATAGCGATTGGCCATTTTAACGCATTCTTTGTTGAGTGATTTGATATTCATTCTAAATATTTTTTAACTTCTTCTAAATCAGACCAAGGGTATTCAACTCCTCCAATGTTGTTAGATTTTTCCGGTCCTTTGCCTGTTATGACAACTCTATCACCTACTTTTGCCAACTTTATCCCTGTGGCAATTGCCTTTCCACGATCATGAACTTCTATCAACTTGCCTTTGAATGACTTAGGTATTCCTTTTTTAATTGAGCCATTAATGTCTTCAACCTTTTCTGACCTGGGATCTTCGGCGGTTAATATAATAATGTCAGCGAAACTCGCTGAATTTTTTCCCATTTCCGGACGTTTGTATTTATCTCTTTCACCTGCGCATCCGAAGATGTGAATTAGTTTTCCACTGGACTTAGGAAGTGAACTTAGAAAATTTATTAAACCGTTTGGTGTGTGGGCAAAGTCAACTATAACTGTAAAAGGTTTCTTTTGTACAACATCATATCTCCCAGCAGGAAACTCGAAAGATTTAAGATATTTTTTAATTTCCTTCTCCTTTATACCTATTTCCTTGCAGACTTTGGCGGCTGCCGCTGCGTTCTCGTTATTATATTTTTCTGCAAAACCGAAGTCCTCAAATTCAAAAGCAATACTATCTGGAAATTTTTTTATCAATTCCTTATAGCTTCGATCACCTTTGTTTATTAACTTTACTTTTGAAAGACTCAGCAGTTTTGCCTTTGTGTTTAAGTAATTATCGTAAGTCTTGTGATAATCCAGGTGTTCGGGGGTTATGTTTGTAATCACAGACACTTCAAAGTGACATCCCAATAACCTGTTTTGATCGAGGCCGTGAGAGCTTGACTCAAGTACTAGATGAGTGAGCTTATTGTTGACTGCAGCTCTCAACAATTTTTGCAGCACTAAGCTAGATGGTGTAGTCACATGTAAACCCTGATCAAAGCGTTTACCGCCTACGTCATAGCCGATTGTTGAAATATACCCGACTTTATAGCCCGCATTTTTTAAAATGTGGTAAATCATCAAGACAGTTGTTGTTTTGCCGTCTGTTCCGGTTACACCGATTAACTTTAACCGCTTCCCGGGCATACCGTAAATGAGATTTGCGATTAGTGCAATTCCAATGTGAAGACCTTTTTTAATTTTTCTCACTATTTTTAGCTCAAGTATTGTTAAAGATTCTTCGATCCATTTGCTTTTGATATTTTCTCAAGTCTCCAAGTCGCCTAGAACTAATGAACATTTCTCCGTTTCCAACACCTGCTTGCCAGTCTTTAGCTTGATAGTCACTCCCTCCAAGAATAAGGAGATCAGATCGAAGTGCATTTTTTAAGACGCTTAGTGGAACATCTTTTGAGTGGCCAGACATTCCTAATTTTCCACCATGCCATGCCATTATTCCGTCGATTTGGAGTTCTATAAGTCGATCCCATTTTTCTTGTTCAAAACTTCCTTCTGGCGAATATAGAGCAACTCCTCCTGCACTATGAATTCGATTAATAGCTTCATTTGTATCAGTAAACCTGATAAAGTTCCCTGGTTTGCCAAATGCAAAATGTTTTTTATATAAAAACTTAGCCTCCAACATGTGTGAATACTCTGGAATATCGCTATACTTCTCAACAGTTTCTTTCCATGTTTCTGGTTCGCTTAATTTATCAACTTCGATATGCTGGTGGTTAGGCAGATAGTCAGAAATCATTCTGCAGTATTCAATCGCTCCCTGGTCATTTGAGCCGTCAAGCAGTGTCGATAGTATGTTGTTTGCTTCTTCTGTTTCTGGAAAAATGTAACCAGAATTCAAAAGATATTCGTATTGAGCCTTATATCTTTGTGCCATAATATCCTTGTTTTCAAGATCAGAACGCCATTTTTCGATAGAAGGAGCGAGGGGATCAAAGCCAATTGCGATGATGTTCATGCCAATGTTTCCGTCTTGAGTGACCAACTCCATCCCTGAAAAAACGTCGACTCCTATTTCTTTCCCGTATTCTTGAAAATCATTGAAATGGGGGGAGACAAGTTGTTTACCCATCAAAGCCATCGCCACAATACCTCTTTCTCTTGCACGATCAATCGCCTCGTACGCAGTTGAATCAATTTCTGGGTTATAGTGAATATGGAAGTCTATTTTTCTTTCAGTCATTTTTTAATTTGCAGCTTTTTTTTCATCTTTTTTCTAGCTTCTATTAATTCTTTATTAGTATTCAGACTGTTCCATTCATTTTGATCCGGCAATAAATAGCTGCCGATTTTTACTTCCTGAGAATTTGCTATTTTGATTATGCCTGGCAACGGATACTCACCACTAATTTCACTTTTTGGTATATTTGATATGTTTTTGGAAATCCATTGCGAATTGAAACAAAAAGCTCCACAGAGGTTACGTATTTGATTAATATCGTGTTCTTCCATCTGGCTTCGGGTGACAACTGTCATGACATATCCTTTTTTATCTAGAAGTATTCCGCCTATATCTGTTTTCTGATTAACTTTTGAAACCATGAAGGTAGCTTTGTTTCCTGAATTTATATGGTATTTAACAAAATTCTTAATGGTTTGTGGTCTATAAAGTCCTGAATCATCTCCATAAAGTACGAGAACTTCTTTTGTACTTATTAGCCTAATAACAAATTGAAGTGAGTGGGCCGTTCCTTGGGGCTCTTTCTGAATTAAGATATTTTCTTTGTAATTAGATTTTAAGAGTTTGTCTAGAATTGTGTTGGATCTGTGCCCGAGAACCAGAATTCGATTTTGAATTTTAAGCTTGTCGAGCAGTTTCAGTATTCGAATAATAATTGGTTGTCCACCTAGAATTTTGAGAACTTTAGGTTTGTTCCCTTTTAGTCGACTTCCTTTTCCTGCCGCGAGGACTACGGCTGAGACATCTTTCATGAACTTTGGATTATAGCAAACATGTACTTATTTTTCAGGTTCTACGCCTAAGTATGGGAAAATATCCAGGGCGATATCGAACCAGAGCGGGGCTGCGGTCTCACTTGCCCAGGTTGAACTTTCTGGTTCCCGAAGAGTCACAAGCATGGTGAATTTTGGGTTGTCGGCAGGAGCATAACCTACAAACGAAGCGATTGTTTTTTCCTCGTCATAGTGTCCTAGGACCGGAATTTGTGCTGTACCTGTTTTGCCTGCGATTTTGAAACCTTTAGGAACTGCCCATTTGGCTTCACCTTCTTTAACAGCCAAAACCATTATTTCTGTTATTTCTCTTGCAGCCTTCTCACTTATCACTCTGTCGCCTAATTCCGGTGCAACATCCTCCTCCCAACTACCTAGCTTTACTTTATCAACTACCTGTGGTGTGACACTAACACCACCGTTACCAATAATTGATATCGCTTTAATTAATTGAATCGGTGTGACTGCAATACCTTGGCCAAATGTGGAAGTAGCAAGATCCACCATGCTCCACTCCCCATTTCCTCTTAATTTAGGAGAACTTTCTCCTTCAAGATCTATCCCTGTGATTTGTCCAAAGCCAAAGTCTGAGATGTATTTCCTAAATTTTTCGATGCCCAATTTTTGTCCGGCAAAAACCATTCCAACATTATCCGAATGTTTGATGACATCGATCATTGTGGAATTTGGATAATACTTTCCATCCCAAGTGCCAATTGTATATTTGTCTATTTTGAAGAAGCGATCGCAAATATCGCATACTGTGTCTGGTTTAACGACGCCTGCATCAAAAGCCGCTGCCATAACAATGGGCTTAAATACCGAGCCTGGTTCGAAACTATCACTAATGCTTGGATTTCTAAATAGATCGTCGCCAAAATCGTAATATGTTTTTTGGTCGTAGTTGGGCGAAGAAGCCATTGCCAATACTCCACCTGTGTGTGGGTTCATGATAATAACTGTGCCTGACTTTGCGCCGTAGCGAACGAGGGCTTCTTCAAGTTTTTCTTCAACTGTTAATTGAATAGCTTTGTCTATGTGCGTTATCAAGTCCACTCCTCCCACAGCATCTATGCGTTTCTTTTTGCCAAATACTAGCGGAGAGCCAAGTGCATTGGCGGTCGTACTTTGATAGCCAGTTCTAGCTTTTAAAGTCAAATCGTAAAAGCCTTCGAGACCGAAATAACCTTTGTCATTGCCGTCTTCGTCCTTGCCAACAAATCCCAGGAGATGGGCAGAGCTACTACCTTCGGGGTATACTCTTGCCTCCTCTGTCTCAAAACCTAATCCCTTGATGCCAAGTGCTTCTATTTCTCGTCTTTTTTCATCGTCGATTCGTTTTTTTAATGGGACCCAGACAACTTTAGGTTGATTGATGTTATTTTCTAATCTTAGAGTTTCCTTAAGGAGATCCTCTTTTGCAGTTTCTGATTCCAAATCGATAAAGAGAGGGGCGAGAAGTTTTGCTATCATACCAGCACCATTTTCCAAATCTGGAATAGATGCGTATAGAAGCCAACTATCTCCGCTGGCAGCCAACCAACTGCCGCTTTTATCTAAGATATTGCCCCTATGAGCCTCTAATCTTTGACCACCAGTTTGTTGAGCACGTGCAAGGGCAGCGATTCTACCTCCTTCCAGAACTTGCCAATAGAAGAGCCGAGAAATAACGCTAATGGTCAGTAAAATGAAGATGATAAAGATTACCTTGAATCTGACATGCATATTAGAAACTGTCAGGAAGTTTAGCGAGTGATCCTTCTTCTAACAAATATACTATTCGTGTTGGTTCGGCAAAACCCAGCTCGTTTACTCCCGCTTTAATATTCTTGAGAGAACTCGCTTCGACCAGTTCTATCCCTGATTTCCTTTTGTCTTCCTTAAGAGTAGCAAGCTTCTTTTCAATGTCCCCAAGCTTCGTGCCCTCAGCCCCCGCGATGATTGTCATAAAAACGTTGGCAAAAATAAATATGCCTATTATAACTGGTAATATAATTTTTCTTTTCATAATTTTTCAATAACTCTTAATTTCGCGCTTCTACTTTTAATATTCCTTTCAATCTCATCTGCACTTGGTGTAATTGGCTTTTTTGTAATGATTTTAACCTTGTGACTCTCTGCCAAAGCTTTAAAAATGTTTTTAACTAATCTGTCTTCTGTTGAATGAAACGTGATAACACTCAACCTTCCACTTTTTTCAAGTAAATGCACCGCTTTATTGATTGATTCCTCAGCGTTATCAAGCTCTCGATTAACTGCGATCCTTAGTGCTAAAAAGGCTTTCGTTGAGGGATGAACTTTAGTATTTGAACTTTTCCACGACTCAATTGCGTCCAAGAGATCACCCACGGTTTCAAATTTCTTAGTTTTCCTAAAATTAACTATCAGAAATGCACTTTTTTTGGCACTCTTGTAATCCATTGCGTACCTAAATAGTTCAAATAGTTGATCTTCTCTCAACAAATTGAGCAAATCCGCAGCTGTGACTGATTGAGTGTCTGGGTCTAGTCTCATGTCAAGTCTCGCTTTTGGATTTTTAAATGAAAAACCTCTTTCCTCACTTCCAAAGTGATAATTCGAGACCCCAAGATCATATAGAACACCAAATACTGGTTCGTGAGTATAATTCTTGACTATTAAATCAATGTCTTTCGCGTTGCCATTTACAATATGAAGCAATCTCCCATCCAAAGGATGAGGGACAGGGCGGGCTTCTTCTATGTTATTTTTGGCAATCTCGATTATTGATTTGTCTGCCTCAATTCCGATCACTTTTCCACCTCTCTTTAATATTTCGATCGTATGTCCTCCGCCACCTAATGTGGCATCAACATATAGAGCTTGATTCTTAATGTGCAGAGCGTCTACTGCCTCGAGCAGTAATACGCTTTCATGGCCTTTGTCCATTGTTCAGATTTTCGATTAAATCACCGGCAATATTTGCCAATTCACTTTCTTCTTTTTCCCAATGTGTTTTGTCCCATATTTCAACTCGATCGCCAAGCCCTACAAAGACAACTTCTACTTTGAGTCCGGCATATTCCACTAAGGAAGTTGGCAGGACTGCTCTACCTTGACTATCTGGTGTGAGCTCAAAGGCAGAACCCAAAATAAAACGGTCTGTGCGTCTCACTGGTGCTATGACAGGTGCGTTTGTGCCTGTGACGCGTTCCATGAGCGATGTCCAGTTATTCTTGGCTACCAGAACTAAACACTTTTCATACCAACGTGCGATGATAAAATTACTTCCGAGCTCGGACCTAAATTTTTTGGGTATTGCTACCCTTTTGGCCTCTGTAATTGTTGTTTCGTATTGACCGATTAACATCGCTTTCGTTGTACTTTATCACCATTTGTCACCAATTCTCACCATTTTGATATATTTTCACGGAGAGATCAAGACAAACATTACCCGAAGTAAATAAATGGGGATGAAGCGTCAGTTGTAGTCTTCGCCGTCAGAACTGAACACGGCGTACCCGCCATCGAAGTCGTCACTTTTGCCGAAAGTTTGCATTACCACGAAGAAAGTATTGTCATCGGCTCCGCTGACATCTGCCTTGAAGCTGCCATCGACTGATGTTGCCTCTTTAACACCTGATTGGAGGTGAAAGTCGGTTTTCAGCTTGCCGATTAGCTTGCCTTTACCATCACGGAAACGAAGCGTGAGCATACCTTTTTCGACGCCTTCGTCGTAGCGGAATCTACCTGAGGACTCTGAGCCCAATAGTAGATCGCGTTCGATTGTCTCGCCTTTACTATACTTTATATTCCCTGGTACACCTTGATCGATACCATCGCCACGGGTGTATAGAAGCTCATAATCGAAAGATGCGGCTCCTTCAACACTAACATTTTTGATCTTAAGCTTGAGCCAGTGACCATCCTCACTTGGAGTAAGGCTTGTAAATGGCCTCTGCCCAACAGGAACATCAGGAGCATTTTCTTCCATTTGATCACTTGGCCCTCTTAAGAAACTTCTAACTGCAAAAACCCCACCAATTGTCAGGAGTCCTACAACGACTAGGATTACGGGGAGAGCTTTTTTCACTTATTTAATATTGCATTAGGAGTAGTTAATAAGTCAAGTTCAAACTTGAAGTAAACCCTATAGTACTTGATAGTGGGGTTACAGTCTACGTGGAGTTCTCGGACTCCCAGGACGGCTACTCGTTCGGTGGCGAACATCCTCCTCGGATGGATGAATTAGTTGATCGTGGCTGGAAAGTCATTGAACAGTGGGATGAAAGTCTCGATCAAGAAGATGAGTAAGATATAAGTAAACATGGCGGGTGAAAATCCCGCTTTTTTTGTGGAGAATTATTCTTTTTTTCCTACCTCCCAGATGTAGTAGAACTTGTGAGGGTCATGGGCGCCGACGCCATTAATGCGATCGAGGTAAATCTTTGCATCATCTGAATATTCAAGTTTGTCTTTTTGCTCCCAAATAACAGGAAGGATTTCTCTGTATAAAACGCCCCACTCGACCGCAGCACCTCCGATATCAACCCCTTGATCTCCCCAATCTCCTTCGCCTTTCCACCACCATTCGGCAATGGGTTTAGGGAAATTAAAAGTAATGAGTATTTTATCGTCGTCGATATTTTCCACTAGACCAACTTCACTCAAAAACTTATTCCCTCTATCTTTGTCGTATACGCCGAACCTTGGAGTATCGTAGCCCCTTTCAAGAATTTCGGCTTGCATCTTTTCTGTAAGTGCGATAGGGTTTGCAGTTCTATATTCATCGAGCGTGCTTCTCATCTCGCGTCGAAAAATATCTGAGGTATCAGTTAGGAAGTGGATAGTCTCAACTAGCAACTCTCTCTTTGTCAGCTAGGCTTTTAAGATCTAATTCTAGGTTAATGTTGTAGCCTTCTAGTAATTTTTCGGTGTCGATATCTTTCTCTTCGGGGTATTCACCTGTCACAAATCCTTCAGCTTCTTGTCTGTCCCGAATACCAACTTTGCTTGCTACTTTTTTAATCAAATTTTCTGGTACTTCGTCTGACATTATTCGAGCTTGGAGGAAATAAATTCATTTAATTTTTCAACACTTACTCTTTCTTGTTTTGCTGTGTCGCGGTCGCGCACTGTAACTGTGTCATCCTTTAGTGTGTCGAAATCGACGGTTATGCAAAATGGTGTGCCGACTTCGTCTTGAGCAAAGTAGCGTTTGCCTATATTGCCACGATCATCCCAAGCAACAGCGTATTTGGTATTTAGTATGTTGTATATTGTTTGAGCTTTTGCAACTAATTCTGGTTTATTGGCAAGTAATGGGAAGACTGCTGCCTTATACGGGGCAAGAGAGGGTTTGACCTTTAGCACTTTGCGGCCATTTTCTTTATCTTTATAATATGCATCATTTAATACCATGAAAAACATTCTATTTACTCCAATTGCAGGTTCGAGGACATGGGGGACGAATTTCCTACCTGATATTGGGTCTGTATATTCCAAAGACTGGCCTGAAAACTCCATATGTTGCTTTAGGTCATAGTCTGTGCGATATGCTATGCCCCAAAGTTCTTTCCACCCAAAAGGGAACTGGTAATCCAAGTCAAACGTGTCTTTGCTGTAATGACTTCTCTCTTTATCTGTGTGCCTTCGCCACCTGAGATTTTCTTTATTGATACCGAGTCCGTCGACAATAAAATTCATCATTGATTCTTTCCACTCGAGCATTAGCTTTTCCCAGTCAGTTACTTCTGGATCAAAGAAATATTCGATTTCCGCTTGTTCAAACTCCAATGTCCTAAAAACAAATTGGCCTGTTGTGATTTCATTCCTGAAGCTCTTGCCGATCTGGCCGATACCAAAAGGCAATTGAATTCTTGTGCTACCCAATACTTGCTTAAAATTGGTGAAGATGCCTTGGGCTGTTTCCCCGCGAAGATAAGCTTTTTGTTTGCCACCTTCGACTGAACCAAGCGCCGTTTCAAAGAGGACATTGAAGGCCTTGGGCTCTGTAATTTCATTGCCATCCGGGCTTTTAATTTTATTTTCCTTTATGAAAGCGGCCATTTCGGAAACTGTCATATCTTCAGCTTTGATGTCAGAATCTGCCCCAAGCCAGCCTTCGATCAAATGATCGGCACGATAGCGTTTGTGGGTTACTTTGTCTTCGACCAAGGGCTCGGTGAATGAAGTTACATGGCCAGATGCCTCCCATGTTTTGGGGTGCAGAATAATTTGAGTATCGATACCGACCATATCTGGACGTTTTTGGATAAATTCTTTCCACCAGAGGTCTTTGATGTTTTTAAGGAGTTCCACGCCCATTGGGCCATAATCGTAGGAGTTTGCCAGGCCGCCATAAATTTCGCTGGTTTGATAAACAAACCCACGACGCTTAGCTAAGGAAACAATTTCATCCATCGTTGCCATGAGGTGATTATACTATGCTTCGCTTCGTATGACATAGTGGGTCATAACTTGATTTTCAATTGAGTAAAACAAGGTGCTGTGTTATTATAGGCCTCCGATCATTTAAATGTGGAGGTTTTCGTGATCCGAACAATTGCAATGGTCACTGTCGTCATTTACCAGGCGTGTGCGGCAGGTTTATTTTATTATTTTTTTGATGTTCCGCTGCTGGCACTAGCCACACTTGCACTGTTTGTAGGAGGACTTTCGAATACTCTTGTCATGTGTCTAACAAGAGCACCTTTCCAGTCTTGCTTGCTGATGAAGAGGAGTGGAGATATGATTTAAATCCACCTCACGTCCGTGCCAACGAGAATTCACGATTACTTTGGCTTATTGATCGATTTGATGTCGGATACGGAAAGGCGAGTGTTGGTGATTTCGTCTCTGCTGCCGGCGCTATAATGTTGGTCATGGCATGGGTGATATATTTGCTGTGAGGTTTGTTGCCAGGGCACTCTTGCCCTGGCTTTAATTATTAATAAAACAGTTTTTTGGCGATTCTTACGGTGTGAGGTCTTCTCTCCAATATTTGCTCCAAGATTATATCTGGCTCGAGCATGCTTCTACCTCTTGGCCAGAAGCCGAGTACAGTCAAAATGTCTTTGGTGAAATTTTCTCTAATCTCTTTTAATTTTCCAGAGGAATTTACTTTGCCTAAATAATTAAGAAGCAAATCAAAAATTTCAATATTCTTTTCTTCTTGTTGTGCCACTTTTGCAACAACTTCTACCATGAAATACGCGACTGCTGTTTTTTTGAGGCTTTTTCTAATATTCTCGAAGCTTTCGAGAAGTTGTGCCTCCGTCATTAACCCAAAATCATGACTATTCACTATGCTCGTTTTGATGTGGCTAAAAAGTTCTATGTTGCCACGTTTTCTGCTACTAATTTTTTTTACCCCCTTGGCGATCACAACTAACTTACCGTGATCCTTGGTAAAGAGCGTAATAATTTTATCAGCCTCTTTACTGCTTTTCGCCGCTAGCACGATAGCATCTGTTGAAAATTGACGAGGTTTCACTTATAGATGAAATGTGAAGGATTTGTCAGTGCGCAGGAAGAGCTCCTCGAGTTGTTTACCCACTTTTATTGTATGAAGAGGGGTATCTGTACCTGGCTGTTTTTGAATAAAAATCTTATATTTATCTTCAACTTTAAATGGAAGTTTGTAGGTTAGGGTTATTTTTTGGACTCCTTCTGGTCGGAGACTAAAACTTCCTGCGAATACGGTTTTGCCAAGATCTTCTTCAACTATGGCCGCTTGATCAAAACCTTGGCTATCGATTAGTTCTGAGCCTTTTGGTACATAAACTCTTGTCCAATTTGGAAGAACTGAGTTGAGCCAGCCATCATAGGGTGCAGGATTTTTGTATGTTAGTGTTAGAGTTTTAACTACACTGCCGTCCTTTGATATTTCAATGTCCTGACTCACTTCTTGTGTCACGTAAAGATTAGATTTTCTGCCTGCTAAATTGGCATCATTGACGTGCAAAAAGTCCCCGTCGGTATCGACAATTCTCCCGCCAATTCCAAAAGCTTCAATCCCCCTTTGTGCCTCTTCATCATAAACATAAAGTAGAACATGTTTTTCAGTAACTGTTTTCCATGCTGCTTCAAAAAGGGCTGGTATTTTATCCTTTGGTTGACCGAGTGCGTTGGCGAGGACAGAATTCATAAGTGGACCTACAATTTTCTTTCTATTTTCGTAATTTGGAGGGGCGAAGACAATTTTGCCAGGCTCGTTTTCACTCCACACTATTGCTCCTTCGACATCGGCAAAACTTTCGAGCTCGTAGACAACTTGTGGACAATTGCACCTTGGGTCAGTATCTGCATTGAAGTTGCCAAAACCAAAAACACCGACTTGACCTATTGCCTTCAGTATATTTACAACTACTTGTGTGTCGACCGCAATAACCCCATCTATATCCTTCACTCCAACGCTTTCGGCCTCTTCAAGAAATTGCTCCATGCTAACTCTGAAGTCCGGTGACCAATTCATATCCCTGAGCCTTAGTTGTGGAAAGCGTCTATAAGGCTCTTTGACAAATTTAATGAAAGGTTCTGGTGCGTCAATGGTTGCTTTGTAATTACCGTCGAGATTATAGATATCATTACTGCTTGTTGGATTAAGTTTGGCACCCGTCACCTCGACAAATGAATATGCAGTCAGAAAGCCTCCTGTGGGACGAAGTTCTTTGTCGTTTTGGAATAAAAGGAGGTATGTTCTGGTGTCGTCGAGGCCAATTAGATAGGGTGTCGCTTCCATTAGGGGTTTTGCGTTTTTAACAAATTCAGCACCTTCGTCTGCTAATGTTAGATATTTTTTAAGTGTGCTTCTGACAGGCTTACCTTTGACGTGCTCTGGATAGCGATTTGGGTCGATGATTGCGAGCTCTGCCTGTGCGAGGGAGACCTTTTGCGTTAATTCATCCATTTTAGGGATGAAGACATCCAGAGATTGCACTAGAAAATCAATTCTGTCATTGGCCGTGTCCTCGCCACTTTCTGATTGTTGGGAATCGGGGCCTGCAAAGCCGATTATGTCCGCGAAGGGAGTTACTGTCTCGAGAGTCAACTCACCTGCCTCAATTCCATATACACCAGCCTTGAGACCAGCTTCACCATCCTTGTAGTAATTGCCGATAACTGGAAGTGGCTTCGTCCAAGTGAGGCGTTTATAGCTTTTTTGAAAACTCAAGAAGTCTTTTTTAAAGTCACTTAATTTATTTTTTACTACATTTATATCCTGTGAGTTAACAGAATCTTTGAGAGCTCTGGCGCTAACTTCAAGTGTTTTCCCTTTTTTGTAAACATCCACTGCCGGCAAAACTACCAGAACGAGAATAATAAGTGCGACAAGCAAGAGAGATCCCAGGGAACCGACTAAAATTTTCTTTGTTCTACCACCCGAGCTTCCCAGTCCAGGGAGCCCTAATCTGGGAAATTTAATTCGCTTAAAAAAACTTTGTTTAGGAGGTTCTACTTGTTCTTTTACATTAGATCCAGCTTCGGCGTCACTGACAACTTCTAACTTCGGTGGTTCAAGAATGGATTGAACTGGCTTAATCTGGGGGATGTTAATGTCGTTTTCCACACAAATATTCTACACTGCGCCACGGCCAGTGACCATAGCCCAAGGGGTTTTTAGAAGTATAAGGAAATCCAAGATGATCGATTTTTTTCTTGCATAATATGCATCCATTTCAATTCTCTTATCAAAATTAACTTCACTTCTCCCTGTTACTTGCCAATAGCCTGTGATTCCGGGTCTGACAGAAAGGACTTCTTTGACCAATTTTTGGGTATGTGGGTATTTCTTTTGCTGCTCTTTTAATTCGTCTCCATAATATGGCCTCGGACCAACAATGCTCATCTCCCCTTTTAAAACATTGACTAGTTGCGGGATTTCGTCGATCGAGTGCTTTCTGATAAATTTTCCAGCTGGAGTTACCCTTGGGTCATCGTGGAGTTTATAGCTGCTTGCCTTGTATTTCTTATAAAGCTTTTTAAACTTAGGGTCTGTTCGAAGAAGTTTGTGAGCGTTTACAACCATGCTTCTGAATTTATAATGCTTGAATAGCTTGCCACCTTTGCCGACACGTTTCGGAGTATCTGCCATTATTGGACCTTTGGAGGTCAATTTAATGACAATTGAGGTGATTAGAATTATTGGAGAAAAAAAAAGCAGAAGGAAGATGGACCCAAAGACGTCGATGAATCTTTTGATAAAGTTGTAACTCATTTTCCGGGCAGGTGATTGTATCACAAATATTTTTCGCGCTTTTCTTCTTTGAGAATATTTACTACTTCCTTCACTTTTTGGGCTTTACTCTTAGAGCATATCAATAAGATATCTTTCGTGTCTATTACTACAAGGTTTTCAATGCCTACAAGTGCAATAAGCCTTCCATTTGTATGGATTATGGAATCCGATGTTTCGAGAGCAACAATATTTGGCTTACCATCGCCTGAAATTATAACGTTGCCTCTCTCGTCCTGCTTTAAGTTGCTCCAAACTTCCTTCCAGTCACCAATATCAGTCCAGAAAAAATCCCCTGGAAGTACTAACATATTTTTTGCCCGTTCTGCGACTGCATAGTCAATAGAAATTTTTGGCATGGCTTTGTATGCCTTTTCGGTTACCGCTTCTTCTGCATTAGTATCAATAACTGGAAATATTTTGTCTAAGTTCTCACTAATGTTTGGTTCAAATTCTTTGAGAGCGTTCAGGATACTGTCTGCTCGCCAAACAAACTGTCCAGCGTTCCAATAATAATTTCCAGAGTTAGTATATTTAATCGCAAGTTTAAGAGGTGGTTTTTCCACAAATTTATCCATGGCATAAAAAGCTCGGTGTTCGAATATGCCGTATTTCTGTCCTCTTTTAATGTGCCCTAAGCCGGTATGTGGATATCTTGGCTCAACACCAATTGAGATTAGCATGGATTTCTCATATGCTACTTTTGCAGCTGCGTTCAAACACTTAAGATAGCTTTTAACGGGGTTGACTAATCTATCGGCAGCTTCAGTGATAATCACTGCGTCTGGATCTTTTTTATAGATGTGAAGTGCTCCAATGCCATGTGCTGGTCCTGTTTCCCTTCTTGCTGGCTCAACAATAATATTTTTGGAGATGAAAGATGGAACTTCTTTCAAGATTTCTTTTTTGTATTCCTCGGACACAGTGACACAGAAGATTTTTTCCCATGGTAAAATTTCGCTAAATCTACTTGCTGTGATTTGCGTGAGAGTTTGACTATTGAAGAGTTTCAAAAATTGCTTTGGAGTTTTGTTTGTTGATTTCGGCCAAAGTCGTGTCCCTCCACCTCCTGCCAAAATTAAAGCGTAGACGTGGTTTTTGTAATCTGAATTATTGCTCATTAATTGTTTTCAAAAAGTTTTCTTTAAATATTTCCTTTGAAAATCTTTCTGCATTTTGTTTAATCAGTTTCCTCTCAAAACTCATTTTTTCAAATCTATTGATTGCGTCTATCAAGGAATCAATTGTTTGCTCGTTAAAAAAAACTCCAGTATCACCGTCAATTACTGTATCGAGTGCTCCGCCTCCTCGAAACGCTATGACTGGCACTCCGAAGCTTTGAGCTTCGACTGTTACTAAACCAAAATCTTCGTTTTGCGGAAAAATCAGCGCCTTGGCTCCCATATAGTAATTGCCAAGTTGCCTGTCTGTCAATTTACTTAAAAATTTAATGTTTTTGTTTGCAATATTTTTGAGTCTACTTTCATCTTTGCCGGTTCCAATGATAACTAAGGGTTGATTGAGAGCGTTGAAGGCGTTGATTGCTAGATCTACCTTTTTGTAAGGGACAAGACGAGAAACCAACAAGTAATATGATCTCGAGCTTTTAGATCCCGCATTGAATGCGGGGTGGCCCAGTGGTGTTGGAGGAAAAATAATTGTAGCGTCACGGCTGTAATATTTTTTTATTCGATTTTGTACCTCAGTCGAAATAGCTATCATTGTGTCTGGACGGTGGGCGGCAACTTGGTCCCAACTTCTTAAGTACCTAATAAGTGGTTGTGCTGCAGTTCGTTTAAATGAAGTGGGGAAATAGTCTTCGTGGCCACTCCATAAATATCTTGTTGGTGTAAGGCAATAGCAGATATGTTTTGTGTTTGGGTGAGTAATTATACCTTTAGCAGATTCACTTGTGACTGATATGACAAGGTCGTACTGCCTAAAATCAAAAGATTCAAATACTTTTGGCATGAGCCAGGGAAGGTATTCGTGATTTGTCTTTGCCCAAGGAATTTTTTGTATGAATGATGTGTGAATTTTAGGAAAAACATTTGCCCATGCGGCAGATTCATTTGAGTAAACTGAAGTGTATAAGGGCGCTTCTGGGAAAAGTTCGTTCAGTGCCAGCAAAACTCTCTCAGCCCCGCCCCATTTATTTACCCTATCGTAAACAAGAGCTACTTTCATTCTTCGGCGGCGGCCGCATTGTACACCCCTAGTGTCTCTTGTGCCATTTTGCGCCAGGAGTAGCGTTTGATAAACTCTTGAGATTTTGCGATCATCTCTATGCGATTTGAGGAATCCATTTCCAATACCCTCTTCATTGCACTTTCAATTGAACTGAAGTCGAAAGGGTTAAAGTAAATTGCGTTATCTCTATAAACTTCTTTAAACACGGGTATATCCGATGCAATGAATATTGTACCATTGCTGATTGCTTCAAGACCCTGTAGGCCAAAACCTTCTATTAAAGATGGGTAAACAAAACCAGCAGATTCCTTGTGGAGAAGTGCGATATCTTGATCGGGGACAAAGCCTAGTAGCTTGACATATTGTTCAGCTCGAAGTTCCTTAACTAGCAGTGATAGCCTGTCGCCAAAAACATTTTTTGGTGTTGAGATTGCTAGAGTAGTTTTTCTCCCCGAATTTTCATTCAAAAATACTGTAGCTTCGATTAACCTTTTTATATTTTTGTGTGGGTATGCGTTGCCAACATATAGGAAAAAAGGGGTGGTTAGATCATACAATTTCTTGAGACTCTTCTTTGTACCTTTCTCCGACTTGATACTTGCGTCAAAACCTTCGTATGTTACTGATATTTTGTTTTCATCTATTTTGTAATAGTTAACTATGTCGTTTTTAACGGCATTACTTGGAACAATTATTCTTACTGACTTTTTAATGGCTTTATTAAAAATAGTTTTGTAACCAATCCTTTTGATCACATATTTGTAAGGAGGCAACGTTGTAGCATCTTTGCCTTTCATTTTGTGCATAAGGATGTCATGAATAGTTACAACAAATTTGCCTCGATATAAAAAAGGTACATTGAAATGAGGAAAGTGAACTAAGTCTGGCTTCAGAATTTTTAGCATTTTCGGTACGTAGATTTGCTCGCCCACACTATAGTGACGATGGTCAAGAAGAACCTTATGCCAATTCCTGGGAAGCTCGTTGTTATTTAGGTATTTTTTGCGAAGTAGTAGGGTGTAGTTATTTTCCTTATCGATTACTGAAAGTTCACGGATTAAATTGATGAGGTACCTGCCCAGTCCTCCATTCTCCAGCCCATAAAACCTGGCATCGATAACTATCTTCATATAATTAAGTGTTTCAGTGTCCTGACAATTTTTATCACTTTTATTCCTGAAATAACTAGGAGGTTTATCGGTAGAGGGTAGTTATCCCACATGAATTTTCTATAAAAAATTTCCATTGAGTCGACACCTGTGTGGACAAATTTTATTTTCTTTCTGCTTTTTTTGGAAGCCTTTTTAGTGTGAAGTATGCTGGCATCTGCAAAGTAATATATCTTTTTTCCCGCCAGTTTAATCTTCCAACAGAGGTCGATATCTTCGCCATCTAAGAAATACTCTTCGCTGAACCAGTCAACCTCATCCAGTAGTTTTTTTCTGGTCATGAAAAAAGCTCCTTGAGCAACGTCAATGTAGTGAGATTTTGTATCTGGGATATAACCGTACCAATAACTCGCTAGCATTTTGGACTTTGGAAACAGGCGGTCCAGACCGGAGAAATGAGTGAGCGCAATAAAGGGAGTTGGGAAACTACGTCGGACGTCTTTATCAAGCTTGCCACTCGGAAGAAGTGTTCGGACAGTCACTACCCCCGTGTCCTTGTGTTGAGATAAATAATTTATAGATTTTTTAAGTGTTTCTGGTTGTACCTCTGTATCCGAATTAAGGAAGAGGATGTATTCACCTCTGACAATAGTGCGAGCAGTATTGTTGCCCCGGGCAAAACCGAGGTTGACTTCGTTCCCAAGAATTTTCAAATTTTCAATTTTCAAATTTTTAATTGCCTCGAGACTTCCGTCTGTGGAAGCGTTATCTACTACTATTATTTCAAAAATGACTTCATTTTTTACTTTTTCTAGCGAGCGTAAACAATTCAGCAGCAAATCTTTGGTGTTGTAGCTAAGAATAATTATTGATAATTTTGGTATGCTCATTTTCTTTCAATTGCTGCTTTGTAGATCGGATTATGGAGCTTCACTATTTGACGCCAATCAAAATTATCTGCAACGAATTTCTTGCCAGCCGTGCCAATTTTTTTAGCGAGAGAACCATTTTCTAGTAACCGTATCGTTTCCTTAGCCAAACCTTTGGAGGAATCACTTATGAGGACGTTTTCTTCGTGTGTCACATCGAGGCCCGCGACACCTGTACTGGTAGATACGATGGGTAATCCAGCGGCCATTGCCTCTAGTATTTTAAGTCTTGTGCCTCCTGAGCCTTTTATTGGTGTCACCATGACACTTGCTCCAAGATAAGCATTTCTCGCATCTTTGATTGACTCAGTAATTTCTATATCGTCTCGTGCGCTTGCCAATTCTCGAATCCTTTGTGGAATTTTTCGACCGACAATCCAAAGAATGGCATTTTTGTGCATTGTGTGAATTGCTGGCCAGACTTCATTTAGTAATACGTCAACAGCTTCAACATTCTGTAACCATTCGAAATTTGTTACTCCATACATAACTCTGGGTGGAGTTTTTTTACTTACTTTCTTGGACGAATAAAAGTGCGAATCTACGCCGTTTGGAACAATGTCAACAGAAATATTTTTGACAAGCCGTTGCATTACTTTTTTGTCTTCACTACTGACGCTAACTAATCTATTAGTTTTTTTCCAGAAATACATTTCCCAAAACTTTAGTTTGACTACATCGATCATGAAAATTGGCCATAATATTTTTGGGGCTACGTGATCGACGTAGTGTTTGTAAACAAGATATTCGATTGTCTGCTCAACGAGAATGGAAGGGACATTTGTTTTTGGAATGTGCGGCATGACGTAAAAAGTTTCTGCATGTATGAGATCATATTTATTTTGTTTCAGTTCCTCTGCTATGGCAGCCTTTTCTTGTGGAGAGTAATTTCTGATAACTAGAAATGGATAGTAGCCAAAGGCTGTTAAAATTAAATTTCTCCATGTCCATGGGGTTTTTGAACGCTTGAAGACGCGTACTTTTTTACAATATTTTTCGAGTTCTGGGATGTAGTTTTTTTCAGAATTGTCCTTTATTAAGCTAAATAGCGTGATGTCGTGATCTACAGACAAATACTTTATCAAGTTATACCACCTGGTTTGTCCACCAGAAGTTTCGGTGTTCGGGAGAAAGGGAACTAGCATTAAGATTTTCATTTTTCAGAAATCGGTGAAGTAAGATCAAGGATAATGTAGCGATCGGCTTCGACAACTGTCTTGAACATTCTTTTAAATGTTACGCTGTCGCTGTCTCCTTTGTTTACTGAAATATAATAACTAGCCCCCTTTTTAATCATTTTCTCGATGCCTGTGTCGACAATTGGCCAGCCTGAACGTTTAGTTTGGTAAAGAAATGCTGTATCACCATTATAGGGTGCAATGACAAGTGCGTCTTTAGGGAGAAGCGAGTCGGCAGCCATACCTGCTTCAACGATTTCATAATGGTTAATATTGTAAAAACCCTTTATTTTGTCTGCTCCTGAATTAATTATCATTCCAATTGAAAAAATGACAAGAGAGCGTCTGAGCCAAATGTTGTACTCCTTTTTGTTCCATAAATAAACAGTGCCTTGCGCAAGTGTTAGCGCAACTGCCGGGATAACGAATACTTGATAATAGTCGTGACGAACACTGGCAGTGGCAAAAATAGTTGTGTAGAGGAACATGCCAAGAAGGAGTGATTGAACAAAGTATTTGAGTTTGTGTTTTTCATCTACTACCAAAGCGCCGAATGATAAAGGGATAAGTCCCCACACTCCTAGAATAAGGTTTCCCAAGCGTTCTGAATAAATCCAACGCCAGAAGGAAGGACGAAAGCGAATTTCGTCACCATTAAACGACCAAAGAAAATGGGGAATGCCTTCAAGAAAATTGTTTATCCAAGTTCGCCACAGGAAAAATGGGACAAGTGCTATGTCAATACAAAGAAGAAGCATTTTTTGCTTAAATATCCCACGAAAGCCGTGTTTCACAATCGCCATATAAGCAATTGGTAGGCCAAAGAAGATTGAATGGGGCTTTGTTAACATTGCCAGTGAAAAGAAAATTGAAGATGCAATAGCATACTTGGTTTTGCTTTCTTGGAAATACACAAGGAAAAGCCAAACTGAAATGGTTGCAAATGTGACTGCTAAAGGATCCGGCAATATTACCCTTGTAAAATAGATGTTAAAAGGAATAATTGCGTAAAAAAATGCAGCGAGAAGACCGTGTGCTTTCCCCCATAATCGCCTACCGATCCCATAAACAGCAAGGACTGTAAATAGTGCTCCAATGACTGCAGTCAATCTGCCCCAGACTTCAAATGTAAATCGCCCATATGTTTTAAATAGGACAACATGAATTAGATTAAACATAGGAAATTCTACGAAACGGTAACCTTCTGGATTGAAATAGCCTGTCTGGATACTTGAGATGTCGTGATATTTGGGACGTAGGAGATCAATTCCTTCATCTAAATAGATTCTACTGACAGAGGCTGTATCTGCCTGCCTCCAAGAATGCCAGTCGGCAACGGGGTTTTGGATTTTATAAAGCCTCAACGCGAAGCTTAAAATCAGTATTAAAGCAAGTAAAAAATACTCAAATTTGTTACTTTTTATTACTCGATCAATTTTATTTCTCATTATTGGATAAACCAACCGCAAAACCTATTAATAACCAAAAGCTGATAGCGAACTTTGATGCTTCTAGAACGTCGATGAAAACCATATTAAGCATAATACCTGGAATAGCAGCCAATAGCCCAAGTGTATAAACACTTGCCAAACTTTGGTGTTTAAATGAAATTAGTGAAAAGAGGTACCTCAATATCCGAAAAAGCAACAGACAAAAAGAAACAAACCCAAGGATACCAACCTCACCTAGGAGGCGAAGATATCCATTGTCCGTTGCAAGAGTGATTGACGAAAATCCTGTCCCTAATATTGGATTTTTATTGAGGGCTCTCAAAGCTCTTGGCCATTCAATATTAAGCCTGATCGAAGTTGATCTGTCTTCGAAAACAGAGATTGGATTAACTTTTTCAAGAAGTGAAGAGCCTGATCTAATCGGTCTATCTACAATTTCTTGCGCATAAGCTGTCGGCACGAATGAAAATACTTTTTTGGTAGCAACCTCAAGAATGTTAGTATACCGATCAATCAGATTACTAGACATTGAGGTAAAGATCAGCGTGAAGATGATGACTAGAGGGATGAATTTGTATTTCTTCATGACAAGTAAAACAAGTGTTACACTGCCGAGATAGGAAACCATGGAGATTCTTGAGGCGGCGTTGACCAAGAGCCAGAGCGACATTGTAATCACAGAAAAAAGAATTCCATTCCCGAGCCAGTAATGTTTTGACAACCCCAAGTCATTTGCAACAGCCTTACCACCAAGCAAAAGTGCATAAAAAATGGGTGTTGTGAGGATAATGTACGTAGCTAGGTCGTAGTGACCCGCAAATGTTGATATTAAATGTGAATCTTCTGTATAGCGGAGCGCGATGCCCTTCGAATATTCCGAATTTTGAGTGGTTATGACTGGCCAATTGAGATGTTTCTGCCCTACTCCATAAAGAAATGTGAGTGTGACGACAATAACTAAGAGCTTTGAATAGAATTTCAGGTTTTCTCTATTTTTGACTGATTGGGCTCCAATTAATAGACACGAGAGATATTCGACACGTCTTGCCCAGTGGAGTATTCCAATATGGAAAATAACAGTTTTGGTTAGAAAGATTCCTGAGTAGACAGAGACAAGGCCAACTAATAGGAAAAGCATTACAGCTCGGAAGATTCTGCTTTGGAAGAGGGTAAAAACTGATGGTAGGATTGTAAATGAGTATACTATGAGTGTCGCTAGAATTAGAAAGTCTTCGAGCCTAATTGAAACTTGTGTACCTGGAACATTTAGAAATGGGAATTTTGGGAAAAGCGGGACCGCAATAAGAACGGCGGCTACTAAATATTTGAGTAGCCGATCTGAATACTCACTAAGTTTGATTATGGTTGTGTTACGCTCTAATAAATGCTTTAGCATAGGTTTTGGCTGCTTTTGGCCCTTCAAGTATACCTAAAATCGGAATTCTAATTAATGCACCTAGTTTTAAAAAAAACTTTAGCAGGGGGTATTGCCATGTTGGGTAGTGCTTCTTGTAAAAAAGTTTAATGCCCTCAAACTCCTTCAAGACTGCATTTTCTGTTGTACTGCTTGCTCCTCCCACATGGATAATACTCCATCTTGGGAGGTACCAAACTTGCCAGCCTAATGCTTTTGCTCGGTAACAATAATCGACTTCCTCTGTATACATGAAATAATCTTCGTCAATTGGACCAACATCCTCGAAGGTTTTTTTACTCATTAATAAAAATGCTCCTGTGACCCAATCTAGCTCTTTTTCTCTGGAGTAAAAATCTTCTGCTTTTCTCCATGATTTGTCTTTCATTGGGTGGAATGGCTTAATCAGCTTATCAACGCCAGGAATGTCTTGTATTGTCATCCAGGAAATCACTCTAAGGAGAGTTGGGAAATAACCTCCTGTTGCCTGAACACGTGCATCCGGATATTTGAGCATGCATGTGACAATTCCCGTTTTTTTGTGTTCATCCATCCAGTCCAACATTTCAGGGAGAATATTTGCAGTAAGCTCTGTGTCTGAGTTTAACAGTAATATATATTGTCCTTTAGCGATTTTCGCGCCTTGGTTGTTTGCCACAGCGAAGCCTAAATTAGAACGGTTGTGAATAAGTTTTAATTTGAAATTTTTAATTTCAAATTTTGATAGTTCGTCAAGGCTGTTGTCGCTTGAAGCATTGTCGACAACTATTATTTCGTAGTCTATACCTTTGGTGTATTTAACTACGGACCCCAGGCATGCTTCAAGAAGAATTTTTGTGTTGTAGCTCACAATGATAATTGAGAGCCTTGGAATTTTGCTCATTCTTTTAGGGTGATTTCAATTTCCTTTATTAGCCAATAAGCCAGCATGCCCGCTGCTGTTACCACCAAGAATGCCGGGATAACATTCCCTGGAACGTATTTTATCGTGATCTTATGTTTATATTTTATGCCTCGGTGCCAAATTTCATCTTTTGCTGTTTTTGGGCTAAAACCATTTATATAGATTGATTCTCTCAAAGGATGAACAAGCTCCTCTAGATAGCTACTTCTAGCCTGGTCGCGAATTAGAGTTTGCGCATCTTCAGGTGGGTAATTTAGCTTGAGAATTGGGAGGTAATTAAATTGAGATTCATAATGTGCAACAACCTCTTCCCTCGAATAATTTGTGAAATATGCTCTTCGGTAGAAACTCTCAGAATCAGCATCTTCTGCAGACTGACTCGAATCTGGGGGCGGCTTAGGAAAGGTCAATTTTGGGTAAAGAAGGTACCCATAAGTGAGTAATATAATTACTAGAACAGTTAATTTACTCAACATTCCTACTATTATTGGAATAATCGGGCTCTGCCCAAGATATATTTATGGTCTTTAAGTTTGCGTTGGCCTATTAGCTTTGCTGGTACCCCGCCTACAATAGTGTTTGGAGCGACGTCTTTGGTAACAACCGCTCCCGCCGCAATTATTGCACCATCCCCTATATTGATTCCTGGGAGAAGAATTGCCCTTGGGCCAATAAATACATAGTTGCCGATTTTTATAGGCTCATTTACGGCCGTGAACGTTGGACTTTCCAAGTCATGTTCAGAATTAAAGATCATAACTTCTGAGGCTATATCGACATGGTCACCTATTACCAGTGCATCTCGGCCGTCAAGGAAAGCTCCCTCGCCTATGATAGTATCTTGCCCAATTCTTATGTTTCTCGGATCGAAGAACTTACAGCCCATGTGAATTACACTACCTTTGCCCATTTTCAGACCTGCTAAGAGGAAAACTGTTTTTCTAATGAAGAATATTGGAACATGAAGACTAGTTGAGTGAATGAGGAATAGTTTTAGGTCTAACCACCAGTTGTAGGATCTGATCATTGCTTTGTTAAACGCCGAAAATAAGGACAATTTATTCCCATGCTTATCTGTAAAATAAATTCCGTGTTTGCCAATATTTATGTTTTCACTATATAGCATTACATCTTTTCAAACGATTTAAGGGTAATTTTGGCTGCTTTACTCCAGGAAAATTTTTTTGCTTGAGCTACGCCGTTGCCTGCCACTATATTATAGCTTGTCTTATTCATTGTTAGTACTTTTTCTATTGCACTCCCAATTTCTTGATAGTTTGTTGGATCTATAATTATTCCAGCTGTTCCTACCACCTCTGGCAAACTACCACGATCGGACACTATTACGGGAATTCCACTAGCCATTGCAGATACTACATCCAAGCCGAAGCCCTCCCAAAGGGATGGAAGCACAAAAGCCTTTGCACCTTTGATTAATGACTCCTTATCTGCTTCCGGGATAAAGCCAGTGAAGACTACTCTCTTCTCAATGTTTAAACTTTTTACTGTCTGGAAAATTCGGTTGAAGAGCCAGCCTTTTTTTCCAGCAATTACCAGTTGCGTCTCAGGAAATTTTTGCTCGATTAATGCCCATGCTTCTATTAAGCCTTCTAAATTTTTGCTTGGTTTCAATGTACCTAAAAATAAGATATAGTTTTTTGGTAAGTTGAGTTTTATTTGTAGTCGTCGCACATCATTTTTGTTTCTTTGGAGATTAAACCTACCTTTTACATACCCAAGTGGCGTAACAACTACTTTAGTACGGGCAAAACTATAGTGTCGTACAATTTCTTTTTTGGTGGTTTCAGAAATTGAGAAGATTTTTTTTGCGACTCTAACTGACCTGGCAGTCCAAAGCCTTAACTGCCAATAATCTTTTGGGTTAAATTGTTCCGAGAATTCGAGAAAACCTATGTCCATAATCGAGCAGGCCGCCGGAACCGGACAAAACGGCGGTAAGTAGTGACTTGGAGTAAAAAAAATGTCCGTTTTTAACTTAGTCGTGTAAAGGTGAGGTGTTAATCGTGTTGCCACCCAGAATTTTCGTGGACCTAAAACTTTATATTCCCAAAAGCTACTGGCTTTGGGTAGGTCACCAAGTGGTTCGTTTTTCAAGTATATTATAAATCTGTGCTTTGGATTTGGAACCTCATCCTGTAGTTTATAGAGTCCCCACAGGATTTCGAAGGCGTAAGTGTTGACTCCCACCCTTTCCTTTATATTTGCCTCGTTACCATCAATGCCGATTATCATATCATTGTTTTTGAATTATTAATTCTAGTTGGCTGCTAGTTTGTAAACTTTAAGAGTTTCTCTGGCAGTTTTCTCCCATGAAAATTTTTTGAGTTGTGAATGACTTTTCTGCATTAGTTTATTTCTTTGTTTGACGGCACTCACTAGCCCGTCGGCAATCGATTTAATACTAAATGGGTCAACAAGAATTGCCGCGTTACCTGCTACCTCGGGCATGCTACTCTCTCTTGATGTTACTACCGGGCAGTCGCAAGCAAAAGCATCTAAAATTGGAATGCCGAAGCCTTCAGTAATAGACGGATAGGCGAGTGCAGAGGCCCCTGAGTATAAGGCAGAAACATCAGCATCACTTACATACCCAGTCGCTATCATGTTATCGCTGGTATTGTGCGACGCAACACCCAATAGCACGAATGTGCTTAGGTTTAAATGGGTTTTGACTTTTTTGAACGCCTCGAAACTTCGTTCGTAGTTTTTTCTTTTACTTGTTCCCCAACCGACAATATAGTCCCCCACTATATTAAATTTATTTTTCACGCGTGTAATCTCAGTATTAGTGACTTTTTTAATGTTTGGGTTTTGTGATTCAGGAATCACGGCTATTTTACTGCTATGAAAGCCGTAGTCGATGAGTTCTTTCTTCACAGACAGGGAAGGAACAATAATATGTGCTGACTCAGCTTTAACAAGTTTTAGACGCTTTTTATGTGCAGAAACAACTTTAGGGTGAGTTTCTCCTGGATAATTAATAGGGGCAAGATCATGAATTGTCGTCACTTTTGGTATTTTTGATGGTGGCTCGGCCCAGTCTGAGGTATGCACAACATCAAACTGGCCGATAATCTGTTCAAGATTGATTATATGAAGTCTGTTCCACATTATGTCTGTCAAAGTAGGAGGGAAGTTGTAGAGTTTACAGTCGAAATTACCGGTCAGATTTTCTGTGAACTCAACCAATTTACTTTTTTTTCGTAGTGAACCACCATAAAGTAAGTATTGGTTTTCATCGTCGATTGCCAGCAACGAACGTACTAAATTCTCAGTATATACAGAGACACCTGTACCGTAAACAACTTGAGAAATATCTATGGCAATTTTCATTTAAAGCTTAATTACCTTTTCTGAGTTTAATTCGAGCTCGGGTGGAATTTCCGGTAATTTTTCATACTTCCAAACTGTGATTCCGTTGAAATCCTTTTCCTCTACTTTTTGATAGTTGTTTGATTCTATTTTGGTTCTTACTTTATCCTCTGGATCAAATATAGCAACTACATAGCGGATCAAATACAGTCTTTCTTGAGAACCGATTTCAATATCTGGCCCCGAAATTTGGACCCTCCCATCGCTGTTGTAGAATTTTAAGGCTTCCATTTGTGAGTTGGCTGGGAAAATAACTAGCGGCGATGGCATAAAAACCGAATCTTCACTTATATAGGTGGCTAGTCCTCGCCAATCTTCCCTTAGAAACTTTGGGGTAGAAAGATATCTGTAGCTCATCGTCATATTTAGTAATAACAATGAAAACAAAAGCGGAACAAAGTACTTTTCTTTAATTTCTGTGAGGCCTAAGGCTGCCAGCAAATATACTACTGGGAGTACAAAAAGGAACCTGAAGTAGCTTAGCACTGGAATAAATAAGCCAATAAACACACCCGCTATTACTGGCAATGTAGCCCATAAATAAAGAATTTTGTAGTTGTTTATTTTTTTTACTGTCTCTTTGAATGCGAATACATAGAGGGCTAAGGCAGAAACTGCCATAAGAACATAAACGTAATCATTCTCAAAGCTGATTCTTCCAATTAGAAATTTTACTGGAATTAGTGCAATATTTTTGAAATTTGTTGTTCCTAGAAGACTCCACCATGCAGGAGAGCTTATCTTGACAGAAAGTCCAGCAGCCAACTGTGTCTTTAGGATGGGCCATAATACACCAAAGGCAAGTAGGGCTGGAACATGCGATAGTAAAAAGTTTCTTTTCCAGATGGCTTTACGTTTACTAAAGCCAAATAATGTGGCCGCCCAGATTGGAATTATTATGAGTACCGGGAGATAATCTATTAACAGATTTGAAGCTAAGAAGGTAGAGAACCATAGCCAATCAGTTTTATTGGGCCTTTTTTGTATTCGAAGATAGAAATAGATAGTTAAACTAGCTAAAAGTGTTGAAAGTGAGTACATTCTTACTTCCTGCGAGTAGTAGATGTGGAGTGGAGCGGTGGCAAACAATAGAGCTGAAAGTGTACCAAGTGTTTCATTTTTCAAAGTTTTGCCGATCAGATACACTACGAAAACTGTTGCAACGCCCACACACACTGACGACAGTCGAAGTGCAACAGTACTAAAGCCAAATACTGCCCCCCAGCCTTTGAGTAAAAGGTAATAGCCAGCTGGGTGAAAGTCACCTGGAAGGAAATCGTTGAGTATTTGGTATAAAGATAAATCGCGTGCAACTCCCGCACTCGTGGCTTCGTCCAGCCAAAATGATTGGTTCAAAGAAAGCAGGCGTAACACAAACGCCAGAGTCAAAATATAGTAGATGTTGTTATTTTTGTTCATTTTATCCCTAAACCTTTTATTTTGTACTCTAAAATTCCCACAATTGAACCTAAATTATAAACTAATTTAAAGATGGCAAATGCCGGTGATTTGAATTTAGCAGTTTTCCAAACAGCTGTTGGCAAATAAAACATAGTTAGCCTAACTAGATTTACAATAATTCCAAATATCCCGAACCTATATTCTCTTTTTGCAGTCCATTTGGCTTGGTGGAAAACTTCTACAAGATTTTCAGGATTATTGTGATAAAAGATTGCATCTGATGCTTCTTCTGCCTTGTAACCAAGTTTTTCACTTAAAGTATAATCATCAGTGTAACCACCTTTATTGAACCCTCCTACTCCATCGAATTCAGATTTGAGGATTGCTCGAAAAACTTTTTGTGTATCGGGATAGTCGTCAGTGTGGCGCTTATTTCCAGAGAGATTTTGATTATAGTTCCAGCAGCGTGCCCAAACATTATGCCAGTTGGCCACAAATTCATCTTTTGAGAATGTTCCTTTGGATTTGTGGCTAATTATTGGTGCCACAAGGTTTTTGATGAAATCTTTACTGAAAGTCATATCTGAGTCAACAAAAACCAAGATTTGCCCTTTAGAATTTTTGGCTCCGAGATTTCGAGCAAGGGCTGGCCCTTTGTGGTCGGTGTTTAGGAATTTATATTCGTATTTTTGAGTTTTAAATGCCCCAAGGAGAGATAGTGTGGAATCACTTGAACCGTCATCAACGACGATTACTTCAAAATTTTTTGCTGACTGATCATCAAGAGATTTCAGGCAATTCAAAATAACCTTTTCTTCATTATAGGCTGGGATTATTGTAGAGATTTTCATTGTGTAAGTTCTACAAATAATTCTTCATATTGCCTTGCTATTTTGTCCCAGGAGAATTTTTGTGCTTGGTTCCTTGGTTTATTCCCCCAATTGGTGTCTAGGGCTTTTTGCAATGCTATGGCGTAAGCATCTGTATCTGTTGGGTCAACCAGAATGCCTGCATCCCCTATTATTTCTTCCCTTAATTCATCATTTGTTCCGACCACTGGAAGACCACTTGCGAGGGCTTCAACATAAACAATACCGAAAGCTTCAGATTTATGTGATGATAGAGTGAAAACATCTGCAGCCCGGTAAACTTCTGGCATTTTTTCGTGAGAGAATGAGGTTAGGTGAAATCTACTACCAAGCATCTCTTTACCTAGGCTAGTTAGAATCACTTTTTCAGAACCCTTGCCAACCACTAACAAGCTGCCTTTTTTTAGTTTTGATACGGCTTTAATTGTTAAGCCAATTCTTTTTGTTTTCTCGAGCGCTGAGACACAGAGTATGATTGGTTGTGCGAGTTTAAACTCAAGCCTTGACTTGCCAGGTTGGAATTGGCTTATGTCTACTCCGTTTGGAATGTGTTCGACCCTTATGAGCGGATTGGTCATCTTCGACCATCTAATGCCTTTTTTAGAGAGCGTTACAAAAACATCCGGTAAACACCAAAGGTTAATTCTATCGTCCCACCCAAAACCAGACTGACCAGAGATGATCATCTTTCCTCTGTAAAGCCAAGTAATAGTCCTAACTATCATTGACTGCCAGCCGCCATTAAGAGGAATTACAATGTCATAACGATTAAAAAGAAGTTTTGGGATTTGCTTTAGTGTAAATAAAAGGATTGAAATACTGTGGAAGTCTAGAAAGAATCTCCAAAGTAACGGAGTCCTCCAGCCTGGAAGTTCGTCTCCAAATAGTATTTCTACTTTATGGTTTTTACCTAAACGTTTTGCAAGTTCTGTAACAAAAACTTCACTCCCTCGCTCTATTTGTCCTTGGCTGATATTTAGAAATGCAATTTTCAGTTGTTTTTTGTCCATAATGTACTTTTATCGTCTAGCTCTTCGCCTTTAGTATAGTTTTCCTCTATCCAATTGACCAATGTCCCAGACTGATATGCTCCAAGGTCATACCAGTCACCAGGGCTTTTTGTATCGACAACAATCGCTGACGGTGGAGTTTCTGACCATTTAGCTAAAGCCTTCTCTGCCTCTCCTGACATTTCCCAATACCAACCGAAGTTATCTAGCCAGGGTTTTGGGGGAAGGGTCTCCGTGAAGACATAGTAGCCTGAGTGTGGGCCGAGGAGGTATATCGTATCACCTCTGCTCACTTGTGATTTTAAAGCACTTGTAAAAAGCGTTTCCTCATTGCCATAAAAACGCGTCGGTTTGCCGAAATTTTGTTTTAGAGCTGGAATCGCTATTAAAAAAATAAGAGTGAGAGAATAAATTATTGGTAAATATTTATATTTCTTAAGGTTTATAAATGACAGGCTTGAGCCGATTGCGGCGAAGGCAATTGCGGGCTGAAGGTGAAAATAGGAGAACCGTGGATAAACGCCAACAATTCCAGCAATTGTAAATAAAGTTATCAGTAAATACTTCTGCCTAGTTTTGGAGTAGACAAGCAATGAAAATGTTGGTGCGAATAGGACAGCCAGAGTGCTAAGGTCTTTTATGGTGAGGTCTAGGTCTACATAGCCGGGAAATTTGGTCCAGTATTTTGAGGGGTAAATTAATGTCCAGTTGAGAAAGTGTTCAAGATTGCTGGCTGAAAACAGCTTGAGGGCCAAAACTCCACATAAAATAATTGGTGCTGCAAGAAAACGGGCGAAATTACCTATTTTTTTGGAACTCACTAACAATAACAAGCTAAAAATTGGGAGGTATAGAATTGCAGTTTGTTTTGTAAGGAGTGCCAAGGCCATAAAATAGCCTGACAAGACCAAAAGATTTGGGAATAGCAAAGTGTAAAGCGTGGCTAAAAGTGGTGTCGTGAGTGCAGTATCGAACCAAAGCATGTTGCCCTCAAGAAAAGGTTGAGTTAAGACATAAAAAAGCAGTGCGAGCAAGGCTATGTACTTTGAACTGGTTAGCTTCTGAGTAATTTTGAAGATAAGAACATCGTTAATGAGAATTAATACCCAGGTGAATCCTTTGATGACAATCATTCTGTAGCCAAGGTACTTATAAAGCGTTGCCAAGATAATTGTAAGTAAGGGTGGGTAGGCATGAACAAAATCGCGGTACAAGTCAAAGCCGTTGTTTTTAAGATATGGGAAGCTCAGTATTTCTGGCCAGGCAGTGAACTGAATATTGCCTAGTATCAGCAGGTGAAAAATGATTAGAAGACCCGGTATCATGGTTTTTTAGCTATTACTACTAAATTTGTACCTAGGTGGAATATTTTTGTACTTAGAATATCGAAGGGGAGATTGAGCATATCTAAAATGAAACTTTTATATAAATATGGTTTGCCTGAAGTTATTTGTGTGACTATTTTTTGTAATGGGTTATCTACATCAAATACACCAGTCCAGGTGTTGATATAAATTGGTTTGAGACCTGATCCTTCAAGAGCTTTTATAAGCGACCACGAAGTAAAATGGTGAACGTGTTCTTCTGGAAGTAGGTATTTCCATCTTTTCCCCCAGAGTCTACTACTAAAACTGTCGAAATTTGGAACATCAACAAACAGGAGACCGTCTTCACTAAGAAGTTTTTGTGCCTTCGTGAGTACAAACACTGGGTCTTCGACATGTTCTAGGGTGTGATTTAAGATTATTAGGTCGAATTTACTCTTGAACTTTACCTTCTCGAATGAGTTTTTTATAACCTTTATGCCTTTTGCTTCAGCTACTTTTCCAGATTGGGAAGGTTCTATTCCCACTACATCCCAGCTATTTTGCTTGAAGATTTCAAGGAAAACACCTGTGGAGCAGCCGATTTCAAGTACTTTGCCTTTCTTGTTTGTAAATCCAGCAATCAATTTGTAACGCTTTAGAAATATGTTTCTAAAAAGCTTTTCATTATTCTCGTAGTCAACGTCCCGGTGGTAGCTTCTGTAATTAGGATGTGGTGTTTTTTTAGTTCTTACCAGCTCGCATTTGGCACATTTTTCGATTGCAGGGTCGACGTAAATGGGCTTGAAACTAGTACTGCCGCAGAGTTTGCATTGAATCATGACTATATTTTACTTTAATATGTAAGGAGGTTGAAGCCATGGACGTGAGTAATTACAAAACTATAATTTTTGATTTCGGAGGAGTCATCGGCTCTGACTCTGATCGGTGGGAGGATGAATATAGGAAAGTCGTGGAGGAATCCGGGCTTACTGCTGAAAAACTTCATGAGCTATACAACAAACACTGGCCAAAACTCTCTATCGGGGCTGAACTTGCAAGCACCTTTTGGGACGAGGTATACGAGCTTGCACCTAAAAAACCAATCCGAGGGACTCTCGAGAAGTATTACGAAGATGGAGTTCGGGGGAACAAAGATGTCCTGCTTATCGCAGCTAAGCTTCGGGAGAAAGGCTTTAAGATTGGGGTTATTACTAATACTGCCGTGGATTGGGTGGATATTAAGATGCGAAAGTTCGGATTGAAAGATATATTCAATGGCGTATATTGCTCATGCACAGTAGGGGTAGCAAAACCTGATCCTAGGATTTACCTAACAGCGATACAAAATATGAAAACTACTGTAAGAGAGACAATATTCGTCGATGACAGGGAGGAAAACTTAGTTGCTTGTGAAAAACTGGGGATTAAAGGGCTCCTATTCCGAGATGCAGCTCAACTTCGTCTCGACTTGTCAGAACTTCTAGGAGTTGATCTTCAATAACCAACTTTTGGAGGGAGCAATCTGCGTTTTAATTTCCTTAAGGGGGTTTCGATTATCGATTGCAAATAGAAGGAACCTGGCATGTTCTGCCAAACATCTTTAACAATATTTGGCTTTTCTCTGAAAAAAACTTCCGGATAATAATAATCACCTGGAAATGGAATTCCTATTTCGTGTTTGAGCTTTTGCGCGCGCTTTAGGACTTTTTTGTCGTCTGTGACATTACCTGCACGCTGTAGAAAGGTGGTGTGCAAGTACGGTGCGTCGACAAATAATATTTTTCCCGGGTCGCGGTCCTGAATCATTTTATTATCCTCATCTGCCCAGCCCCAGATCCCATGCTCTCCAAGGGACTTTAAACCTGGGATCGACCTATTTATTGCTCTTAAATTATAATGACCTTTTCTGCCGGCGAGTTTATATAGACCAGCTTTTTCTTCTTGGTAGTGGAACATGTCGCCAACCACATTAATAGTTGGGACGACAATTGATTCATATTGATTGCCCTTCCCATGTATCATTTGGGTTACTGCTTTAATACTGTCTTCCCACCAAATTTCGTCGCCATCGATAACAATAAACCAATCTTCAATTGTTGCATCTAGCATTTGCTGCCTTGCCACCTCTTCGTTAAAAGGATCGAGTTTAAATTTCTGGAAGATTATTTTTTCTTTACCGACTGGTGTTTTTCGGAGTTCTTCAATTATTTCGAGAGTCCCATCGGTACTCCCGGTGTCGACTAATCTAACTTTGTCGACATGATTAATGACGGACATAACTGAGTACCAAATAAATCTGGCTTCATTTTTGACTAAAACATGAGCTGATATTTTCATTGAAGACCTTCTTCTTTTTTTGATAAGTAGCGCCAGACAAAATAATAACTGACAAACATAGAGATCGTGTTTGTAGCCGCAATAATAACTACTGGGGCGTAGATATCGAATCTGGGAATCAGAAAGTAGTTGGCCGCTATCACAAGCGGCGATTGAATAATTGTCATTATCGCAATGATTTGTGGTCGCTTGAATGAGTAGATTAGAGTATTAACAGCTGGAGTCGAGAGTGTAAAAGGAATATAGCTTATGAAAAGTAGTTGAAGTATCGGGCCGGCCTCTTTGTATTCTGGACCGAAGAGCTTGATTACGAAAGGTGAGACTAAGACTCCGAATAAGAGTCCGATGGAAATTAGGAGTGTTAGACCTAGACTTTTTTTGAAGTATATTTCTAATTCTTCTTTTGTATTGAAGCCTGCAAGTTTTGGTGCCAAAACTGTGGCGAAGCTGGCAACTATGATTGGCACACCCATTGCCAGCCTGTTCGCTGCAGCATACACTCCTGCGCTATATGCGCTCGAGAGACTCAAGAGCAAGAGAACATCTATTCTCCCGTTTAAGACGCTTACTATTTTATTGAGACCCATCCACCCTGAAAACGGTATTATCTGGCGAAGAATTTCTTGCCAGTTTTTTGAAAAACCCAAGGGTGTCTGATGCCAGTAGAGAGAAAGAAGAAAACATATGAAGCCGCTGCCTGTGAAGACTTTAAGTACAGATGCTAAATTTACAGAATCTGTCCAGATTAAAAATAGCAACCCGAGGATTCGAATTATGTTTGTTAAGGTGAGCAGAAAGGCAGCAACTATCCAGTGTTCTTTAGATTGAGTTGCGGCGATTTGATAATCAAAGATGAGAGCAGCAAGAAAACCTAAGGCTGAAAAGTATACGAGCGAGGTGTCTTTTGAGTTAAAAGCTAATTTTGATATTTCCTGTGGAGCCAAAAACAAAATTGCAATTATTGTAGCTGCGAGCATCAGTCGGACTGTGAATACTGTTTGAAAAATACTTTTTGCCTCCTTGAATTTGTTTTCTCTCCACAATTTAGAGACGAACTTGAGAAGACCGGCATCGAGACCTAGTTCTCCGAAAGCCACAAGAATGGCAACGAGGCTTGTGACGGCTGCGACCATTCCCCAATTTTCAGGCCCCAGCGAGCGTGCTGCAAATATTGTAAATACAATGGCCAGGAGTGACGAGGTGGCATTTCCAATAAATACCACTGTGGCGTCCTTGGCCGTTTTTGAAAAAACTAAATCTTTCAAGTCGCTTATGTATTTGTTCACTTCTTTTTCTTAGAGTAGGCTATGGCAAACGAGATAACAAGGATACTAAGAACAGTAAGGCTAACATATATGCCTTCCATGAAATACTTCTGGGGGGCGAAGACGATTTCCACGTCTTCTTGACTACCGCCAAGGTAGAAACCATTTATGGTAGAGTAAATTGGCAAAGAGTCGATTGAGTTGTTTTTTGTCCTGAGCTTCCAGTTTTTGTGGTATGAATCAGAAAAAATTAGCCAACGACCTCCGACTGATGATTCTATTTCGTATTTGACAGGGCTTTTGTTTGAAAAGTCTACTTTAAGAATTTGTTTAGGGACGACGGATAAGTCTATTTTTTCGATAACTTCAAACTTAGATACTAGTGATTTGGCTTTAGCTTCCGCTTCAATAAATTCTTCTTTTGGAATCAAGGCGACTACGTTTAGTAAACTCAGTTTTCCACTACTTATTATTGTTTCCGTGTGGACCCCACGCTCAAGACTCAACCCCCTAACATTCCACTCAAGTGAATTATTGTTCAGAGAGCGAGTTGCGAAAATATAATCACCTTCTTTTGCTACGTTGAAATCGAATCGTATTTTCTCGCCTTCCATTGTTGAAAACGCGATGCCACGGCCATAATCAAAGTCGTTATAGTTCAGACCTTTTACTAAGAGTTCATATTTATATTGAAGATAGTCGGAATGCTCTGCCCAACCTGATTCCTTTGCTTCCGGCGACCCGTAATAATATTCCTGAAGAAAACTCATTGTTAGATCCAACTCTGATTTGTTGTTAAATAGAATTTTTATTGAATCTTGATCATAATTATCAAGATTTTTTGGATTCAACTTTCCATCTTCGAAAAAAACAAATGGCTGACCAATGGGACTCACTGACTCATAAATATCGTCGCTCCCTACAACTGCAATCACGTTTTCAACTCCATAAATATGTGGGAGTGTTTCATCAACTCTAAATACTCCAATGCTTGTGTTAGTGTCCTCTTTTATTAACCCAGCACTTGTTGCAATTCTTAAAGAAAGATCTTCCCAATGTTTTTCCTCTTCTTTGTTTAATTGAATCGCCCTGGGATCGCCGCTTAGCACTAAATGCTTAATACCAAACAGTCTGTAGAAATCGAGGAATTTTCCATTGTGGAAATAATTGAATCGATCAAACGTACCTGCATTGAGTCTTCCTAGTGGGCGTAGATTTACAAGCTCCCGGGCATTAGTTGCTGGTTTATTTATGGTTTGTGTAGCAAGTGGAGGCTGTTCGGGAACCCAAGCTGTCCTTCCGAAGCCTGTTTCATTGGATAAATAAGTATTCAGTTTTTCAAAATCTGGCGATGGACTTCTTCGTGAAAGAACGAAGTTCATTTGACCTAATAATGCCGGAGCAATACTGCCCAAGATAACCATATATATTATTCCTGGTAGAAGTTTGTTTTTAGTTTGCTCCGCGAGTGAACCCAACAAGAGCCCTGCAAAAAGCGTCAGTGGGAAGAAAAACTTTGTAGAATCTCGGAAAGCGGCAGATCCCGGGATGTTGTTCATAAGCCAGCTGTAGAAATAACCGAGTGGGAGTGTTTCGCCATTAACAAGCAGAGTTGATAGCAAAAATAGGATACCAATTGTTCGTGTTTTGCGTGTTCGTGCGGTGAGCAATGAAGTCGTGAGCAGCAACAAGAGAAGGGCTCCTGGAATTGCTGGGTATGTAATTTTGCCAAATATATTTTTAGGCCAGTGAGGTTGATAAAGCGTTAGTCCGTTAAGGACGGATGTCAATTGCAAGTAGGATCCGCCTGCTGTAGGTGCGCTGCCAACAATTCTAAGGAAAGGAACAAGCCAGTAGGCGTGAAGGGCAACGTTTATTGCATTTAAGACAAAAAACAGAAATAAGTTGCGGCTCCTAATGTAGCTAATGAAAATAAAAAGGTCGGCTATTAATGCTATTCTTGGATCTGCCAGTGTGAGTAACGACAAAGATAGTAATGCTTTTGAAAAAGTTGTGGTTCTTGGATTATCTAGTAATTTTATTAAATGAAGTATCGTCCACGGGAATATGCCGTATGCCAGAGCGAGTCCTGCTTGTCCACCATCTATTAATGTAATGAAATAGGTGTTGAGGATATAGACTAAGGAAGCAAAAAACTGTCCGTTTGCTGATAATTTATAATGTCTGGCGAGATGTCTAGCTCCAGTGGCGGAGAGAATAAGCGACGGAAAGTAAAACATAAGTCTGATTACTAGGTCGTTGCCGAACAAAGTTCCTAATAAACCATATATAAACATTAGTGGTGACAACCAAACAAGTTGATTGACGCCCCCAAGGAGATGTCCTCTTTCAGTCCATGCAGATGGAAAGTTCAAGAGCTCCTTAAGTTCGTTTGGATAAAAATGTGGTGCGTCCCCCCACGCAAGCGGACCGGGAAGAAATAGTGACTTAAAAACAAGAATTAATGGCAGTATAAAGAAAAATAAGAGAAACAGACTATGACTTTTTCGCATGTTTTAACAGGGTGACAAGTAGATGAATCGTGAGTGCCAAAAATAAATAATTTGAAAATTTAATTGCATATCCTGGATGTTCTGTTACAAGCAGTAGTGCAACTACTAGTGCGTTGCATATTGTGATAAATAGAAGTGACGTCAGAAACATGTGGGTTATTATAATATATTGTGAGATATAAGCATTATTTGTTGATTGTTCTAGGCACCTTGGCAATGTGCCTTCCTTTTTTGGTGAGCCCTTCGCTTTTATTGAACCGCGGCAACGATCTACAAGAATTTTTCTGGCCAATTATTGAATATACAAAAAATAGTTTGGGGGACCATGGCGAGCTTCCACTCTGGTATAGCAATATACTTTCTGGAACCCCTCTTTTACCTGATCCACAAGCTATGCTCTTTTATTTGCCAAATACTATTTTTATATTTTTGCCAATTGGTGCCGGGTTCATAACTTCGATAGTTTTGCATATCGTTGTTGGTGGCGTCGGCATGTATATGCTCGTTTTAAAGGGGTTAAGCCTTAAAAGCAGATCTGCTCTTCTTGCTGGGCTTTTGTACGTGACTGCCCCCAGACTCTCGGCTTATCTTGAAGCCGGACATTTCGGACTAATAACTTCATGGGCGTACTTACCATGGATCTTATTTTATAGTCTGGAAGTTGCGCGGAAGCCAAGACTAACTACTAGCCTAGTTCTTGCCCTGCTCATGGCAACGGTATTTCTTTTGCATAACATCACGTTTGTAGTTATTGGCTTTTTCAGCGCGGGTTTGTTTACTTTAGTAGCGTTTCAAGCAAAAACTATGAAGCGAGCTTTTTTTTATTACTTTTTGACTTCAGTACTAACATTTGGTTTTAGTGCAATTGTGTTGATCCCACAATTACTGTGGAGTCCTGAGACCACACGATTTTTGTTACTTAAGAATCCTGAAGTTTACCCAATATGGTCCGGGGGGCTTGATTTTGTTAAAGCTGTTTTTGTTCCGTGGTGGGGCGGCGCAGGCGCATTGCAATCGGTTGAGACTGAAAAATGGTTGACCTTAGGCACTGGAGTTTCGTTGCTGGCATTTTTAGGACTTTTAAGATTACCTAGGAAACTCAGACTACTAGTTTGCTTGGCCTTTGTTGTAGTTCTTGTAGTTACATTGAACAATATCTCCCCTGCCAGGGACGTATTGGTCAGTATGTCTTGGTATAGACTAATGCGTGTCGCAAGTCGAATGTGGGTTGTAGTAACCCTTCTCGGTATCGTCTTGGCTGCATATGGCGCTGAGAAAATCAAATATTTTAAGCTGGTTGCGCTAGTCTTGGTAGTTGAAAGTTTGGTCTTGTCGTGGACTTATACGGCTAGGGATTTTAAAAAGAACAGTTATGTTTCAGCGCAAATTCTCAACTACCTGGCTTCGGATGCCGAGCAGATGAGGGTCTTTTGTGTGGCACGTTGTGTATCTCAAAGGGATGCGATCTTTTATGACATTGAGCTAGTCGAGGGCTATAGCACTTTGACTCAGAGTAATTACATGAGCGCGATAGTTGGTTATACAAACTTCTTTTGGGACTATTATTCTCTTGCTATTCCCCCGCTTGGGTCAGATAAAGCTACTGAATTCAAACCAAACCTGGAACTTCTTGGAGTCAATAATGTTAAGTATTTAATACTTGAGACTCGCCGCGACATTGATGGAGCTTATTTAGTGTTTGATGATGGCCATTTTTTCGTTTACCTAAACAAATACTTTAAACCCAGAGCTAACGTTCGTATCCTCTATTATTCGCCCAATAGAATTATCTTTGACACCAGTGAACTTTCCTCTGGCGATAGTGTTTTATTAAGAGACACTTATAGCCCTGGGTGGACTGCTTATGATTCTGTCGGAGAAGCACTCAGTGTTCAGGAAACGCCTGACCACCACAGATCAATTGGTTTGATCAATAATACTGATCGTATTGTTTTGGTGTATGAGCCATCCGGATACAAACTAGGAAGCAGAGTTACTAAAATTACGTTAATTTCTGTGTTGGTTTATTTATTTCTTTCAAGGATAAAATGGAGACAATAACTGACAACTTCCGGAGAAATCTAGTCGTCTATATTACTTTTGTATTTGTGCTTATCTCAAGGGCAACGATGTATTCTCCTTGGCTTGAAGATTGGGATAGTGTGCAGTATGCCCTGGCACTCGACGATTACTCAATTGCGAACCATACTCCACACCCTCCCGGTTATCCAGTTTATATTGCAACCGGCAGGATAATTGATATTTTTGCAAAAAACGACGTTTTTGCTTTAACTTTACTATCAGTTGTAGCAGGGTCGGGATTGTTTTTGGCATATTTTTACCTGGCTCAAAGAATGATGAGTAGATCCTCTGCATACTGGACTTCACTATTACTTATGTCGTTTCCAATTGTTTGGGCTTTGAGCGAGGTAGCACTTAATTACATAGTCGGATTATTTTTTGTTTTGTTAATTGCTACTTTGTGTTATTTATGTGTGAATCAAGCGAAACCTAAAGCATATCTCTATGGGTGTGCTTTTTTGGGTGGCTTATCGCTAGGCTATCGTTTTGCAGAATACTCAATCGTAGTATCACTCTTGTCGCTCATCCTTTACAAAAGGAAGCGATTGATTGAATTGCTTAAAACGACTGTTTATTTTTTAGCTGGAGTTATGGTTTGGCTTGTCCCAACGGTCATTGATACAGGACTCTCACAATTTGTATTTTTGTATCGCGAGCACTCTGATTACGTTTACTGGCATGATTCAATTTTTGCTGACGATATTACTTTTTGGAGCAGGCTGCATGATTTAAAATGGTTACTGGAGACAGGCTATACGAAGTGGATTTTTGTGTTTTTTGTAATCATTTGCTTTTATATTCCTAGAAACTGGAAAAAAATTTATAGTGACTTTGACTACTTATTTATATTTGTTTGGTTAGTTTCCTACGCCGTACCTCTTTTTATTTTTTACAACTTAGAAATTCCAAGGTATGTACTGCCGCTATCTGTGCCACTTTTATTATTGATTGGAAAAATCGCCGATAGAAGTGTTTACGTAAAATTAATTCTAGTATTTACGATATTTCCTGTTTTTATGACTGGGTTACGGTATGCGTATCTCCAGCACATTACCCTACCACCTACTGTTGCACCAGTTAAGTATGTTCTCAATAATTTTGACCCAAAAGATACTACTGTTGTATCGACTTTTACTTATAGGCAATTTCAATATTATGCTCCCGGATTGGTAAACTATCTTGGGAGTGAAGCACCATTGGAGTTTAATACTGAATCGGTCATTTTGGAACACAATGGCGTACTGACATTGCCGGGTTTACTTGGGTATAATCTAGTTGATGAACGAGAATTTACGGGAGACCGGAAAATCTTCTCAAGAGTCCCAACAACAAAACTCTTCGTCTACAAAAAGGTGGATAAATAACGTAATTGTTTGGCTTTGCATGACAATTATTGGGGTCGTCTTTGCTTTTTTTTCACTAGAGCTATTATTTAGACTTTATCATTACGTGACAGACAACAAATATTTTGGGTTGAAGCCGGTGCGCACAACTATCGTCTGGCAAGATGACTCCGTACTGGGAAGTAGATTGATTCCAAATCAAAAAGGTTGGTTTGTCCCACACACCAAAGAGTATTTTACTTGGATTGAAGTTAACTCGCATGGTTGGCCGGATGTAGAACACGCTTTTGAAAAACCAGAGGGGACTTATAGAATACTGTTTTTAGGAGATTCTTTTGTAGAGAATACACAAGTGCCCCTGGAGAAAAGGTTTTTTAGGCAAGTGGAGGCCCGCCTTCGCGATTCTTCGGCGAGGCAAGTTGAGGTGATTGCGACTGGTCAGGGTAATACTGGAACGGCTCAGCAGTTGGTTTCCCTTACAAATTTTGGGTTGAAGTACAAGCCAGACTTGGTAATACAAATGTTTTTGACTGCAAACGATGTTCGTAATAACTCGCAAACTTTGCAAAACGATCCATATCAACCATATTACAAGGTCGACGAACAAGACCAGCTTATGCCACTCCCTCCAAAGATGCACAAAGAGAGGCGTTTGAGTGGAGCAAAAGAGTTTTTGAAGCAATTTCGAGTTGTTGAATTATTATTGACTATTAGGCAAAAGTTGATGGAACGAGAAAAAACTACAGCTTTTGGATATCCTATCGAGTATCATGTTTACGATCAAGAATATAGCGAAGAATATGACAACGCCTGGGAGATTACCAAGAAATTGATTCTTGAAACAAAGAAACAAGTTGAGGAAGCTGGAGCTAAATATATTTTAGTTACACTCAGCAATAATGAGCAGGTCCACTCCGACGTATGGAGTGAAGCTTTAGAGACTTATCCTCAAATGAAAAATGTGCAATTCAATTTGGAGAAACCAGATAAAATATTGGCCGATTTTTGTTTAGAACAATCAATAACTTGTTTTCAGATGTTACCTTTATACAAAGAGTATGTGGCTAGCCATCAGAACGAGCGAACACATAATAGATATGAAGGTCATTGGAATCAGGCGGGGACTGATTTAGCAGCTGCTTTTTTGGGAGAGGTGATCCAAAAAAGTTTGAGTGAATCCTCTAGCGATTAGATTAGTGGATAAAAGATCGGAGCGATCGGCGAGGAGCCAATTATCAATATCAATAGTCCAAACACTAGGAAAATTAGGATCATTGGAATTAACCACCAGAGTTTTCTTCTCCAAAAAAATGAGAGTAATTCCTTTAAGTTCTTAATCTTTTCCATTATTATTAGATTTTACGCCCAATCATTGTGAAGAAACCACCCTCACTTCCTCCTGCTAGGAGCATTCCTAACTGAACTAGAAAATGGTCTAGTTTGCTCCCAATTGGACTTTTGCTAAATAGTTTTTCGTCTTCTTTAAAACTGGATGACAACGAGGTTTTTGGTATTGCGTTTATAAACTCGAAGCCACATTTGTCAAACCAAGATAGCACTTCATCAATGGTGTGCTTTGATTCATGGGGATTCAAATATTGATCGGCGAACCATGTATCCTCTTTTACTTTTTCAAGCTTTTTGGATTTAATATATGGGTCGAGTGATTTGAAATTATTGCCAGTGATCTTGAAGATTATGCGCCGTAGATCCGTAGGGATTCTTCCGTACTTGTTGTAGAGTCCAATAACAATGTAACCGCCAGGGCGAATTAGTTTTGAGATTGACTGGAAGCCCCCGAATGGGTTGCCGGTGTGATGAAGGACGCCATTGCAAATAATATAATCAAAAGTATTTGGTTTGAAAATTGGTTTAAATAAATTCATTTCTTGAAATTCAACATTTTTAATTTTCATCTTTTTCTTAAATTCTTTAGCCAGTTTGAGGGAGTTTAAACACATGTCTGCTCCAATGACCTGACGTTTCCAGGAACTGCCAAGCAAATTGCTTAGTTGTCCAGTACCGCAGCCTACTTCGAGAATTTTTGCATCTTTGGGGATTTGATCGTCAAGAAGTTTAGGGAAGATGGCTTCACTGGCCTTCTGTCGTAGTCTCCAAAGTGAATCTATGCTGCTGTAGTTTGGAAAGGGAGTTTTCTCATAGAAAGACTTTATTTTTTGGGTAACTGCTTTATCTTCCACTACTTTTTAATAAGATAATTTTCAACAACCAGATAATCTAAGCCACTCCGCATGAAGGTGTCATAGGATTCCTCAACAGTATTAACAATCGGCTCACCTTTGAGATTAAAGGAAGTGTTTAGTAGTACTGAAACCCCAGTCAACTTTCCAAAAGCTTTTATTAAATCATAATATACCGGATTTAACTGGCGCTTAATAAATTGAGGTCTTGCACTGCCGTTAACGTGAGTGATTGCCCCCAAGTTTTTCCGCCACTCTTTTTTAACAGGAACAACACCTAGCATATACTGAAGTGGTTGCTGCAAATAATCCTTACCTACATCAAAGTATTTTGCACCGTCCTCGATTGCGCAAACTGGAGCGAATGGTCGAAATGCCTCTCTGAACTTTATTTTGCTATTGACCAAGTCCTTCATTTTCAGACTTCTGGGGTCTGCCAGAATGCTTCTCGCACCAAGCGCTCTTGGTCCCCACTCAAGCCTTCCACGTGTCCACCCAATTACTTTACCTTTTGCCAACAAAGGAGCTACTGTTGACACTAATTCCTTGTCTGTCATTTTTTTTGCTTCTATATTGTTCTTTTCAAGAAAATCGAGAATGTCCTGATTCGAGTTTGAAGGTCCTAAATAAGCGTTGAATGTTCCTTGCCCTTTTCTTGGTTTACCTAAAATTGAATGATAAAGATGCAGTGCAGCGCCTAAAGAACCTCCGGAATCACCTGCTGCTGGGTGGATATATATATTTTTGAACCCCGCATCTTTAAATATTCGCCAGTTTGCAACCCCATTTAATGCGACGCCCCCTGCATAGCAGAGGTTTGTCTCGCCTGTTTCTTTCCTAACGTGTTTTGCGATTGTGAGAAGGCATTCTTCTAAAACTACTTGTGCGCTTGCTGCTAGATCTGCGTATTTTTTTATTACCTGATCACTTTTTTCAGGTGGGTTTGGTTTCATACCAAAAAGGTCAATGAATTTTTGGTTATAGCTTAGTTTGTCTGATAAATGAAAGTTAAAGTACTCCATATTTAATTTAAATAATCCATCGTTTTTTTGATCGATCAGTTTTTCAACCTGACTTTTGTATTTGGGTTTTCCATAAGGCGATAAACCCATTACTTTAAATTCACCTTCGTTAATACTAAAACCAAGAAATTGCGTGAACACGGAATATAGTAGCCCAAGTGAGTGTGGAAATTTTATTTCTTTCTTCATGTCAATCTTACTGCCTCGACCAACTCCCCAGGCTGTCGTTGTCCACTCACCCACTCCATCGACTGTAAGAATGGCTGCGCTTTTGAAGGGACTTGTGAGATACACAGAGGCCGCATGAGACATGTGATGTGAACCAAATATAACTTTATCGGGACTAACTTTTAAATGATTCGCGATTTCACTTTTTATCCATAGTTTTTCTCTAAGCCAAACTTTGTATGCATCCACGAACATGCCACGCCCATATGGCACTGTCGAAAGCGCTGAGAGAGTAATGCGCTCAAACTTCAGAAAGGGTTTTTCATAAAAAACTACCCAATTGAGATCAGATGTTTTTAAATTTGCCTTTTTTAGACAGAAGTCTATCGAATTTTTAGGGAAACCTGAATCGTGCTTTACTCTGCTGAATCTTTCTTCTTCTGCGGCGGCAACTATTTTGCCATCAATTAAAAGGGTAGCGGCGGCATCATGGTAAAAACAAGATATTCCTAGTATTTTCATGGATCACTGGGTTTTGAGGTCTTCAAGGGAATTAATCGGCGTATCGTAATCTTCCCACTTTGACGATTTATTGGAAAAACCAGATAGAAAGGCATATATCAGTCCTGTGGGGGTTACTACGATAAAATATAATAATGAGAATACGACTGTTGCTTGGAAGTTACCTATTTTTGCGGCAAGCGTTTTCCATTTATTCCAAAGAACTTTCATATGCTAGAACAATGGGTAAATTAGGGGCGCAAGGGGCGAGGACCCAACAAATAAAGTAATTAAACCTACAATTGCGAAAACTGTAATCATTGGGATAAGCCACCAAAGTTTTCTTTTCCAAAAGAATGAAATTAGTTCTTTTACACTTGATAGTTTTTCTAACATAGTTGTAATTATATACTAGGAATAATCGATTTTGTACGTAGAAAGTTTGCTAGAAGTCCTGCTACGTACTCGTTTCCCACAATACTGAAATGATCATTGAAATCATCTAGGTATAATTTACCTAGACTACTCTTGTATTTCATCAAATCGTTATAGAGTTCGTAATATGTAAAACCGTTTTCCTCGGCAATACTCGTTAGTTCTCTGGTTCTGCTTTCGGACAATTGTTTTTCTTTTATTTCTTTTGTTGAACTTGGGATACCGACTAGTATAACTTTAATATTGTGTTTATCTGCGAGACTCTTTATTTCTCTGAAATCTTTTTTCGTAACTTCCCATCCATGGCTTTCTTCCGCTTCATTTTGAACGATATCTACGTTTAGCGATTCTACTGCTGTGTAGTACCTTGTTAAAAGCATTAGGTATAAGTGTGAGTTTCTTTTTAATAACTGACTCACTTTAAACGGCAGCATGTCTGGAATTGATTTCATAAACATATATTTTCTGTTCGAATCAAAGCTAGCCGTTTCGAGAGTATCGTTTGCGTAATAACCAATGACAACCAAATTTGGTTTCATTTTTACTATATCTTCTTTTATGACGGCTTTGTATTGAGGGGATGAGAATCCTTGAATTCCCAAGTTTAGAACTTCGAAGTGAGTCATACCGCTTTCTAATTTTGCGGGTCGCAGGGCATTTTCTAAGCGCCTGGACCAGGACTCATATTCTTCAACTCCAAAGCCCATGACAACTGAGTCACCCAGGAAGGCAATACGGTAAATATTGTCTGGTTTGTTCATTTGAATTGCTCGTTCTCGGTAGCCCATATCATTGAAGTGCCAAATAGTTGGCCTTCCAAGACCAGTCCATACACGAGTTAAGTTTGGTCTAAATTTCATACTTCTTGTGGGGGTGAAGATACGCTCTTCACTGATCAAGCCGAAGTCTATTTTTGTAACTTCCGGTGGCAAAAATCTAATCGCAATTTCAGAACACAGAAGACCCATTATTAGACCAAATATTATTACGATTGTGTTGCCTCTTTTTTTGAAATCCCTCTTTTTATCTTTCACTGGTAGAAAGTTTAACATACGATATTGTATGCATTAAGCTAATAGATTAGAATGGCGTCAGTTTTGAATGAGAAAACAAAAGTTTATTGTGATAATGCCTGCGTATAATGCCGAGCGGACTCTTCAGGAGATCTATAAAGGGGTCAAAAGTGTTGCCAAGATGCTTTCGAAAGAAGTCAAGATCGAGGCCCTTTTAACTGATGATGGATCAAAGGATGGGACAGTGAGACTTTCCAGAAAGCTTAAGATAAAAACTTTTGTTCATAAGAAAAATAGAGGTTACGGAGGAAATCAAAAGACGTGTTACACCAATGCAATTAAAATGGGAGCAGACCATGTAATTATGCTTCATCCTGATGGACAATATGACTACAGGGATCTTCCAAAATTTATCAACAAATTAAAGAGTGGTGGTGTAGATATGGTACTTGGTTCGAGATTTATGGGTGGTCATGACGATACTCCTTTTTATAAATCTATTTCGATTCGCGTCATTACATTCATTTATAACTTTGTGCTTGGCACCAGTATGTCTGAAGTTAATACCGGCTACAGAGGTTATAGTAGGCGTGCACTTATGACCATCCCTTTTTTGAAAAACGGCGATGGGTACATCTTTGACCCCCAGGCGATCATTCAAGTTGTTAATGCCGGACTTAAGATTGTAGATGTGCCAGTCGCCAAAAGATATAATAAAGAGGCTATAAGTCCAAACTTCAAGAAATCGGTGGAGCATGGGATCGAGAATATGAAGCTTCTTTGGCAATACATTCTTCATACATTGAATGTTAAGAAGGTCGACTTTTTAGTCGTTTAGCGTCTTATACTTTTTGACTATTTTTTTTATTCCCTCTTTGTAGCCAATTTTGGCATGCCAGCCGAGTTTCCTTATTTTTGAGGTGTCTGCAACAAAGTCGCCGATACCTACGGCTTTGTGGAATACTGGTGGCTCTTTTTCATTGATAGTTGATTTTTTGCCTGTAAGATGGTGGACATAACCTATCATGTCCTTGAAAAATACTGGTTTTCCGAAACCAATTAGAAATGTGTCGTTTTTGACTTTTTTCATTACTAAGAATTTAATAGCCGCAATAACGTCATCGAGGTGAATGTAATCGCGTTGAAAATTTCCACCTTTGTAGACAAAAAGCGGTTCCCCTTTTACAGCAAGCATGGTCATATAGTTGAAGGCTCCCTTTTTTTTATTGCTGTAATCTTCATTCTCGCTATAAACGTTTGTTAACCGACAAATGATATAAGGAATATTATAAAGGCGACTGTATAATTTAATTATGCTTTCGGCGGCCAGTTTGGTTGCAGGGTAAATGGCTAGTGGGTCAGTTACTGATTCTTCAGTTATCGCTTTTTTTGTGTGAGCATATACATTGCCATAAACGAAAAAGGTTGAAAAGAAAATAATTACTGGCTTTTTCTTTAGATCCTTACACGCTTCTAGAAGTGCAATTGTGCCATTTAGATTTGTTTTTACATCAATATAGGGGTCGTCTAAAACGTTGTAGTTGTCGACGGTACTGGCACAGTGATATATAACATCAACACCCTTAACATCTTCCTTTGAGATTTTAAGAAGGTTTTTTTTAATAATTTTAATTTTTTGATTTTTGATACGATCTTTGTTTTTGTTGGTTCGCACTAAAATTTTTACTTTTCCAGGGAGAGATTCTGCAAGTGCAGAACCCACTAGTCCATAGCCTCCTGTAATAAATGAAGTTTGGGATTGCATGTTTCGTGTGCGAGTATTATAGTCTATGTGGAAATGCGCATTCAATCTAATGTGGGAGTGATTGAGAGGAAAGTTTTGTACGCTAAAGCTGTCTACGGACAGGAAGAGAAAGATGCAGTTGTCCACTCGCTTGAAAATGGTTGGCTTGCTTCTGGTCCCAACGTTGCCGCCTTTGAGGAGAAGGTTTCATATTTGTTCGGGAAAAAATATGGAGTTGCTGTTAATTCCGGGTCTTCGGCAAACCTATTGGCGCTTCATGCGCTCCAGATTAAGCAAGGTTCTGAGGTGATAACTCCAGCTTGCACATTCGCAACTACAGTGTCAGAAATAGTAAACAATGGCCTTGTACCTGTATTTGTGGACTCTGTGATTGGGAGGTACACCATAAATGAGGATCTAGTTGAGATGGCTATTAGCGATAAAACGAAAGCTATCATGGTACCTCAGTTGATCGGTGGAGTTTGCGATATGAGGAAGCTTAGAAAAATAGCTGATCAGTATAATCTTTTTCTAGTCGACGATTCTTGTGATACATTCGCGCCGACCCTGGATGGTAAATCTGTGGCGTCTTATGCGGAGCTTTCCACCACCAGTTTTTACGGTTCACATATTATCACTGCTTGTGGAATTGGAGGAATGGTAATGACTGATAGTTTGGAACTTCGAGACAGAATAATAACCTTGCGGGACTGGGGAAGAGTTGGGAACGATGCGGAAGAATTTGAAAAACGTTACAACTTTGAGATAGACGGGATTCCTTATGATGCAAAGTTCCTTTATACAGAATTTGGATATAACCTCAAGATGAATGAGGTGAGTGCAGCATTTGGCCTTGAGCAGTTAAAACGGCTGCCAAAGTTCATGCAGCAGCGACGAAAAAATGTTGCAGCATTAATAAAGTTTTTTTTGAGGTTTAAAAATTGGTTTTATATTCCGTATCTAACAGATGGCGCTGAAACAAACTGGCTCGCTTTTCCTCTTTGCATCAAAAAAGGTGCTCCTTTCACCAGATATGAACTCCTCAAGCATTTTGAGTCAGACGGCATCCAAACAAGAGTGTTATTTTCTGGCAATATAACTCGCCATCCAGTTTACAAAAAAAATGGACACATATGGAGGAGTGTGGGAGCACTTAAGAACGCGGACTATGTAATGGCAAATGGATTTTTACTCGGGTGCCACCAGGGTATGGGCAAGACTGAGATTGATTATATTTCACAGTCCATGTTGACCTTCCGAGATGAAATAATGCGAAAACTTAAGATTGACTCGGGTAAGGAAATGTTATCTGCAACTCAAGCAATTTAAAGCTTACACTGGTGGGTCCCATGATAACAATTTGCCTGATAATGCCCCCTTCACAGCTTAGAGTCCCGTTTAGTGTTGACTCTATACTTTTTTGAATAAACGGTATTATTATGGTCGTGTCATGAACCTCGTCTTCTTTTGTCTTTTGATTACTCACCAAGTCCCTTCTTACAGTGATTCCGTGTTCTGAATTACACAGGACCCCTATTCTAAAAGTTGATTTTGCACTGTCAGCTTTTGAGTTTTTCACCAAGATACTTAGAGTTGTGTTAATTGTTTTTGGGTTAGGGAGGTGGATTTCTAGCTCTGGACTTATATATGCAACTTCCTTTTCACCAAAGATAGTTGATTCTGATGTGTAAAAGTCACCATCCTTTTTACCATCAACTTTCCAATCAGAGAAATTGTTTGTACTCCAACTAACATTCTCTGCTTTTGAGAGCCAAGTGCGAAAAGTTGGAGTGCTGTCAAGCATTTTCAATTTCCCACTGTCCCATGCAAGAGCATAGACATTGTTTAAGTGAGGATTGTCGTTTGTAAATTTTTCTAAATAAAATTTTTCCGGGTCGTTATAAAAAATTACTGAGGTACCAAAATACAATCCTTGTTGCACAGAGAACATGCTACTGTAGATTGGATTGTGTGGACCATCTAATAGTACTAGATATTTTTGATCACTGTCTGTTTGTTTGTCGGGGGGCAATATTGTGAAGACTGCCCTTTGCCATTCCTGATCAATGGCTCCCCTAGCTTTTCTCCATCCGTAGTCAAGTTTGAGAAACTCATAACTCCGAAGTGCTAATAATATAATTGTTAACACAATAAACACCTTCCTGAATTTCTTACTTGATATCAAGTTGGCAAGTGCTATGCCAAGCATTATATGTAACCCTGCAAGTGGCAAGTAAGCATATTTAAAACCAGCCATGTCGTTTAAATTGAAAACAATTCTGTCATTAATACTTGTAAGGGTAGTGCCATAACCTTCTGCGAACCAAGGAGCATAAAATGCTGTGGCATAAAACCATGCCCATCCCCAAGTAAAAAGTTTAAAATTTCTTTTTCTGAAGCTATAGAGAGACAGGAGTGAACCTAGTGCGAAGATGATTATCCCGAAAGCTATGACGAAGGTTATTTTGCCTTCAAATATCAGCAGTCTCTTTATTCCCCACGATAAGATAGTAGGGGGAACAAAAGATTTTGTCGTTAATTCCATGATTTGGGCACCTCGAACAATTAAAGAAACGGACTCTGCCCTTGGTGCCATATGGACAGCGTTGTTGGATATATAGAAAAAGATAGTTATTGCAAATGCGCCAAACCATGACAAGAGAAATTTTGGTTTAAAATCTTTGGAAAATACAACGAAATCTGTGATAACTAGGAGTGCTCCGGCTGTTATGGTTCTTACACTTCCACCACCCTTGAGAGCCGCTGCTAGAAAAAGAAGGGCAATTATAATTCCTTTGGTGTCGTTGTGCTTCCTTCCCAGAATCCAAGTCCCAACTGTGAACGTGACGAGAATAATTGCAAGGCTGTCACCTTGGACACTTGATGGCCATGGGAGAGAGGCAAAGGAGTTTGGAGATATGCCTACCAGAAGTCCAGTAATCATGGCTGCTTTCTTGCTTCCTGATATTATGCCTGCAAGCCAAGCCGAACTTAATGCCGCACCTCCAATCATTAAAATACCGAACGCGCTTAGTATCAGGTTTGAGTATGGCTTTGTAAGCCCCACCGTCTCATGAAATGCTATAAATGGAGCCCATGCATACCTTTCTCTTGTTATATAAAACCCAGTTGATTCAGCAGGTGCCCCTCTGTCGATTGCTTGCATATCTTGGATGACATTTAGCCATTCGTCCAATATTGCCCTATAAAACGAATTGTAGTGAGTAAGAATAATAATTGATGTGATAATTACAATTGTGGCAGTGCTTAGTTTGAAGATCTTCTTATCCCTTAGCCAACTCCTGAGAAGCGTGGTTGCAATAATAGCAAGCCCTAATTGATCAATTACATATCCCCAATTTGCATTTAACGAACTAACTAACCATTCCCCACCTCGTAAAAAAAAGAATATTATTGAGACCAGTGTGACAATTGCATATCTCCACATCTATATGGTTATAGCTCAATAGTTTTTTTGATTACTGTAGCCAACAAGACTACATACGCATAGTTGGCAATTATTTCTCCAATTGTTGGTTGTCCAACCATAAGTGGTAGAAATGTCGTAAGGAGCATTACTGATGCAAGCAGGACATACACTTTTGGATTAATGTTGAGGACCAGAATCACTGTTGCCAATATTGGGCCATACAAAAAGAAGTGGTCTAAAAAAAATAGATTGAGATATGGCAAAGTGGAGAACACCTTTAAGGCCAATGAGAAGGCGACAATAAACATGACAGTGTATTTGTTTTTTTTAACCCAGGAAATAGTCGTGTCCATTATTCGATCGAGTTGTTTAGTTAGCATTTCTTCTAATCTTAAATTTGGTTAATAATAGTAAAAGAAAAATCCCAGTAGTTGTTGTCACTGCGGTACCAATTACAAACATTTTTTGTGGCGAGTACTCAATAAATAGGTCAAAGTCTCCGTTGCCATCGATAATCCAGCCATTTGCGAAGCCATCGATCAGCACATGTTTTTCGTCAATTGCGAAGTTGTCAACTCTTTTCACATACCAATTTTGACTGAACCTATTGAAAAAACCCAGGAGAAATGGCCCATCTGCATCTCGGATTTCTACTTTATATTTTGTGGGGTTAATCTTTTGATAGTTTACTTTTGGAACAACTTTCTCCTCTGCCTCTTTTTGAAGTCTACTTACAATTAGTGGTTCAAAAATTTCATTTACCACAACTCCTTTGACGTCCGGATTGCTTTCGTTAATTCTACAAACAAAAAGATTTATCTCACTTGGTTTTGATATGGGGTCGTAATAATACTTAAAACTTGTTGCGTCACCATTGATGTCTGCCTTTACTTCACCTTCAATAAAGTTATGTTTGGGAGAGTAGATCCTATTTGGATCCCTTAAGTAGAGTGACAGATCACTCCCTACTCCTCCTAGTTCTATTTTAATAACATAACGCTTATTGTTATCGAAATCTTTAATCCTACCCACAAAACAGCCTTTTTCGCCACTTGGGAATTTTTCACGACTAAGGCCTGTTGGCTCAAACATGTTTGGAAATGAATCAAAATGCATCGTTAATTCCTTCGTCCCACTGGTACGTTCTCCTAAGTCAATTGTGAGCCACTTATCCATGACTTTTGTCTCAGAAGATAATGATATTTCTTCAATTTTGTCTCCATCGACAAGCTTAATAGACAAAGGCATAATAAAGCTACCTTCGGTGTCGTGGTGAAAGCGATCCTCAAGAAGGTAAAGTTTATAGCGGCCGTCGTCCTCAAAACTAAGATTGTAGACTTTTTTGTAGTTCCACTTATCAATATCTATGAGCGTTTCCGGATACAAATTTCTGATCTTATTAATATCCCAAAGAACATCAAGGATTTCTTCTCTCACTGCTCTTGACTTTCTGTGAAAATCCTCTGTCTCTGTAAATCTACCTAGATAGCCGCCTATAAAGTCGATGTAGTTTAATATTGTTCCTTGAATGGCAAAGTTCGATTCGTATATATCGGAGCCTTTCAATATTTCGTAGACCGAGTCGAGGTTGAGTGACATTGACTGAATAGTTACAAGAACATCTGCATCATCAGTAACGAGCGAAAACATTGATACGATTTCGGACAACTGAGTCAAACTACGGCCTAAATAATAATTGATTTTTTCTGTATCGCTTTCAGCAGATCGTAGTGCTTTCAGATCTCTTTTAGCCTTTAATGTATAAAATGGTGATGACGGCAAAACCCTGACGCCTGGGAACTTATCCACAGGATTTCGCCTTTCGATCTGGCAAGATACACATTCCTGCACCATAAATTCACTATTGAATATATCGCCAATTGTTGACTCATTTTGTAAAGGCAGCGAGACAGTATAGCTAAAATTTTGGACTAGCTCTCGACTCAAATACTCTTGTTTTGATGGGACAAGTGCAAAACTATTTACAGTTCTAACTAAATTGTTAGGAGGCATATTGATTCTAAATAGTGTCAGCTTGCCGAATGTACCAACCCGTTCGGTGCTTTTAAGTGAAGTAAGTGGCTTTTTATAGATATCAGTTGGATAATTTAAACTATCTTCACTTAGCAACATAAACTCCACATTGAGCTTTTGAGCTAGATTGATAAATTCTTGTTCACTGCCTTCAGCGAGTTTAGTATAGAGAAGGTCTACCCATGCTCTTTCATCACTTTTTAACCCTCCGTCGTTACTTAAAAACATACCCATGTTCATGGAGTACGGTAGTGGAGACAAGCTCCAATAATTCCATGTGTAACTATCGCTTAGGTCACCTGGGTTAAGAGGGGGCACTATGAGGATCCTACTCTCATTGGTATTATTGCTAATGAGCCAATTTGCTAGATCATAAGTGTATCTGGGAACAGTGACTTTTGTTGTGGAGTTAAGCTTCCAAGAAAAATTCTTCTCTGACGAGAAAAGAGGTCTGTAATATATGAAATACAAAGATAATGCCCCTCCGCATAAAAGTATCCCAATTGTCTTTGATCCCATTGAGAATGCTTTAACAATGGAGGATATCGAAATTGCGAACAAAGCGGCCATGCTAACAAAAAAAGCGCCAGCGAACTTGTAATATGGGGTTCTAAATATTTGAAACCCAGGAACATGAAGATAGAGATAGTTGTAAACAAAACCAAATGGCGGGTGTGTGCCTGCAGCGAAAATCATAGATACAAGGGCTATCGTTGCGAATAGAAGAATTATTTTCTTTGTGTCTTTTTTTGAAGACAATGCAACGCTGCTGAATGCAATTATTGGGAGGACTAAGCTCAGTAGTGTGTTGACCTTACTACTAAGATAATCCGCCGCGTAGGGGTGATCCTGACTTCCCGTGTTAATAGTCTCGTACCAGGCCGGAACACCCTGAAATCTGAACAGGCTGAGGAGTGAGGTATTTTTGCTTATATAGTTTGTCCATTCTATCCTTGCCGATATATCCGCTGGAACAAATGATTGGAAATCTTTGTGTATAATTCCAGGAATATATGGCAAAATTTGGTAGGCGTTTAACAGTAAAAAGAAAATTCCTGTAAAAACCAGAAATTGAATGAAACGGAGTGCGTTTTGAAGTGTGCGATCTTTTAAGTCCCAGATAATAGTCGAGAGTATAAGAACGGCCACAACTACGATAAACCCGCCATATAGAGGTAGTCCTAAAAAGCTGCCGCTATTGAAAATAGTAAGAGCGAAAGAAGCTAGAATTGCAGCAGGGAACACGAACCATTTTTGATTGATAACTTTGAAGGCGATCGTCAGAAAGATGAACATCGAGACCATGACACTATATTTGGCACGCTCTAAAATAAATATTGATTGAAAAATGTAGAAGTTGAAAATAGTCAGCGGAGGGAATAAGAGTACAAAATATATTCCTAATTTCGACTCTAGTGAACTTGCAAAAACTGTTGCCGAGACAAAGAGAGCTGATAGCCAAAAAAACAAGTTAAACCAGTTACCAGCATATTGTGTGTTACCAACTAGTGAAGACAAATAATCAACAAAGTGTAGAGTCAGACTTCCAAACAGGTATGAGTTATCTACTCCGAAATTAACACGGGGGTCCCACGCGAAAAGTCTTGTTTGCATAAAACTTTTTGCTGTCAGCGGAAGACCAGAGTCGTGTCCTGCTATTGCAAACCCATTGGGAAGCATAAATCTGCTAAAGAAGTAGAGGGACACGGTGCCCAATAGGACGTAAAAGATAACTAGATTCGATCGTTTATATTTGCGTAACATTCCAACCTTTCAAGTGGGACAGGAAGTACTTTATACCCGGATCATACACTATCTCTGGGAAAAATGCCGTGTCTTTTACTTTTCTAATCTTCGTTTGAATAATACTTCGCTTTTTTAAGGTTTGAGGGAGATTTAGAACGTTCCAAAGTATTGCCTTTTCTATGGCGAGCGCGACCTTTGTTTTACCTCTCAAAACAAAAATTAATGTCAACACTTGGCAGATGATTATATGAACCGAGAGTATTTCGAACAGGTAGAGTAAACTTAAATTCTTAATATATGAATTGATTCGATTTTTGTAAGAGTGGTATTCTATAAACGGCTTTTTTAATTTGATACTGGTTGCGCCAAATTTATGATAAATCACTGATTCTGGGACATACATGATCCTGTAACCAGCCAGCCAGACTCTGTGGCACAAGTCAGTTTCTTCGAAATATGCGAAAAACTTACTGTCAAGGACTTCCCCATCCAATAAAGTCTCCTCGATTACATTTCTTCTAAACATCATGCAGGCACCTTTTGCGGAGTAAATAACCTTTTTTTTGTTGAATTTGGCAGAGTCTTTTTGGTATACACCTCCGTGATATAGAAACCCTGTCTTTGTTAGATAAGAACCTGTGGAGTCGAGTGTTGCCGGGCTGTCCATGAAGAGGATCTTGCTTTGGACGCCGCCTACGCTGTGATCTTTTTTAAGCATGCTCACTAAAGGTTCTAAAAAATCCCTCGATACATTTGTGTCGTTATTTAAAAACAAAACATAATCACCTTTTGATGCAACGTAACCTCTGTTGTTGCCTTCTGCAAACCCTAAGTTTGTTTTGTTTTTAACAATTATTATTTGGGGGTAGTTTTTTCTAACCCAATTTACAGAGTTGTCGCTTGATCCATTATCAACCAGAATAACCTCAAATTTTTTGTAATTTTGTTTGAAAATTGACGGCAAACATTTCTTAAGATGCTCAAGTCCGTTCCAATTGACGATTATTATGGAGACTAAGCCTTTGGTCATAGTTCTTCTCTATTTAAGTAGTTTAGCTTTAAGTTTGTAATCTTGGTATCAACAGTGTCTGGCGTGACAATTTCTACAGATTTTAAAATTGTTCCATTTGGCTCAATTGGTAGGTTGTATGTTTTGGTGCTAACTACTGACAATTGAATACTTTCACAGTAGGGGCTTGTCGATTTGTTGGTCAGGTAACAAAATTGGGAGTTAATGCCATTCTTGCGAAGAAAGCTGGAGAGGTTATTTAAATCTACTTGAGAGCTGACATATAAAAATGGATTTTTTTCTATTTTTTCGGAAAGGTTTAAGTCTAGCTCTTTAAAGTCGGTGTCTATTATTTCCAACTCAGATATATAAGGCGAGTCATTACCTACCGTGGCTTTAATGGCCAGTTTGACAAATCGGCACGTGCTTGCCTCAAATGTGTTTTTGGCGAAGCCAGATTCACTGTTTGGTGTAGCGTAAAACTGGCCGAGTGTGGTCCAATTTGTTTTATCTAGAGAACAACCATAGCTATATCTTGTTGGTGTCGAGCTCTTGCTATTATGAGAGAGTTTGGCAGCCCCGATAGTTCTTTTTTCACCAAGATCAATCATTAGTTCTTCATGAGGGTTATTGTGCCATTTCAGTCTATCTCCTTTCCAAGAAGTTTCTTGTCTAGAATCTAGCACCCTTGTAGCAAAATAGTTTTCCCAAGAAGACTCTGCGTTTACTTGAGCTTTGTTATAAAAGTTTTTCTTGGCCTCGATGTAGTCTAAGTACTTTTTAAAATCAACTATTTTGGTGCTTCTAAATTCAATTTTATTGAGGTCAATTGTTGTTTGTATATTTGTTCTCAAAGTTAACGGAGACGAATATGTGACTTTTATGTCTTTAGGATTTGTTAAAGGTACAGGCCTTTTGTCCCCCTGTAAGGCTTGTTTTGTCAGATCTGTGGTGTTTACTAACCCAGTCTCTGCATCATAATAAAAGGTGTAGAAGTTCTTGTAGTCAAGAATTTCTCTAAAATCGCGCGCGAATGTTATATCTGATCTGTCAATGTTATACTGCCAAGCGATTGCAGTTGTATCAGGCATAGAACCTACTCCGAAAGAGTTGTGAAACTCGCTTATGCTTTCGCTGTCAGCTTTAACATCAAAATAGAAGGCTGATCCTATCGGAATTGTTTGAACCTCCTGTTTGAGTGTTTCATAAAAACGTTTAGTTGGGGTGGTCTTTGTTCTTATAAAGTCTATGTTTTCTCGGTTCACTAATATTAAATTCGTGATTACAACCAGAGCCGAAGCCAGATAATACCTTTCTTTTACTTTAATTATTTTTGCGAAAACGAGAGATATAAACAGTCCGTTACCTACGGCTGACACCGATAGATATCGATGAATTGTCGGAAATACTTGGGTGGGAGTATGTATAAAGTAAACGAGAAAATTTCCGACTATGAAAATTAAGCTGAAGATGAGAAGTTTGCGTTGTTTGACAATTTTGAAAATTGCCAATAATGCAATCAGAAAAATCCACAAGGGTACACGCCATAAACTTGGAATGATTGAGTTTTGCAAATTCCTTAGCGGTATGACTAAAAGTTCAAACTGCTGGTCAATAAAAATCATATTTATTAAGACTTGTAGTTCATGTGCAGAACTAGCACCAGTAATATAAAAGTGTTTATATATAAGTCCGAATGGAAGCATGCGCAACGGTGAGAATCTGATACTAAAATTCCAAAGTAATTCTATGGCTAGAATTAAGATTATTATGCCGTGAGTACGTACGAGTCCAGTCTCGATAGCAAGAGTAAAGAGAATTAAAGAAAGTATGTACATAACTATTTTATTGTTTTTAGTGTCTATATATTTTTTATAAAACACCAGGCTTGTGCAGAGCATGACAATTGCCATTGAAGTGTGAATTGAATTAAATATTCTCCATAGTGTTTCTGCTCCAATGTGCCCAGAGGCGAAAACTAAGGCACTGACAATTCCTACCCTTTTGTCTTTTGTGAGATTTTTAACTAATGAATATACTGATAAGCTGGCTAAAGCGTACGCGAACAAACCAACGACATAGTAAGCGGCGGGGTAATTTTTGAATAATATGTAAATAGGATAAAGATACAGAATAACACCGCGATAGTAGCTTGACCTATCATATACTCCGTGACCAAATGGCCCTGCTGGCTCTTGTACGTTTTGGAGTTTGAACATGATAGCATGATCGTCTTGCCACACAAACATCCTTATTGTTAGTCCGTATGCCAGGAATACAATTGCTAAAATAATGACCATAAACGAAGTGCGTTTGACAATATTCATCTGTTTATCAATTAGTATGAAGTGCCACGTCGTCAATAAGGATAGTATTTGCATTTGTGGTTATTGGCTGGATTGATAGAACCACGACCTTGGCGTCATTGGGGGCACCAGTTGTTACTACAACTCTCTGCCAATCCTCGTTTAACTTTGAAGGGATCGATAGTGCAACCAGCTTGCCAGGTAGATCGGTATTCCCAAATTTAGTATCAAGCTCTCGTCTCTTTTCGTAGAAAATGGGGGTTGGACCCTCCTTGGCCAAAAGTAGGGCCTCTTCGAATTGATCAATAATATTGTTTTGTTCTGAACCATAGAAGTCGATCCTTCCAATCACTTGCGGCAGCACACCGTCTATGTTTGCAACTGCTTTCATCCAGAACGAAAAGGTATATTGTTTTTCCGGTGTGACATTAATTATTTTTACAGTAACTCTTGAGGGTGTAAAGCCAAATGAGGTTTGGTCATACTTCAAAGCATTACTTTTATTTCTTCCATTTTTTTCACTTAAGGAAATTTTTGCAACTCCAGATTCATCGACGTTCTTCAATTCCAATAAATCTGTGCTCTTGAGTTCTTCAAAATTAAAGTACGCGACTGACTGAGTCCCCTCACTGAGAGTCACTGGAAGTTTGTAATAGTAAATCCTTGAGGCATCGCAGAGAAGAGGTTTTCTTACAATGCCTAATCGCTCGCTTCGCGAGAAGTACTCTGATAATACTAAAGAATAATATGAATTTTCATAGATTGGCGATGAAGTGATGAAAAACTCGTTAAAGAAGCTGTATGTGTTGTAATCCAATCTTCCTGCATTTATAAATGCATGGTCGAGGCCTAGGCTCTTGGCTTGTTCTAGCGATAAATCATAGAGTGGTTCAAGTGGCTCCCAGGCTGCGTATGTTTTAGATGATGGAGTGCTTACCATTGTTAGATATCCTATTTTTGCTTCCAATGGTATGTTTATATCCACCCACTCTGCGCTTTGATTCTGGATACTTTTTTGACTGCACGCAATGCTACTTGAAAGTGATTCTTCAAAAGGTAATGCAGCTGTAATAGTTACAAGGACACCCACTAAGACAATTGCTCTTTCGAAATTCCAAAATTTCTTAAATATCGAATATAAGTAGTCGATAAAAATAGCAACAAAAATCGACAAAAAGGGTAGAGTGGGTATAACTAGCCTCTCGTACGTTGCAGGAATGTATGAACTTATATACACGAAGTTTGCAAGAGGAATTGTTGCCAAAAATATAAATTTTTTTGGTGATTTCAATAGTAGGACTATCGCCCCGAGGAGACTTATAATGGTGGGCAGTAAGCCAAAGCCATTAAAAAATATCCAATTAAGGTGAATGAAGCGAAATGAAGATGGGGCTTGATAAAGCAGCTTTACATCTGGGATGGACTCTTTTCCACCTGACAGCAGTGAAGTTATAAGTGAAAAGACATAGGTGGAAATTGAGGTGCTGTACCATGGCAGTGCATATTTTTCCAAGTCAACCATTAACAACTCAAAACCGTTCTTTTCTAAAAATAGGAACGGTACGCCTATGAAAACTCCTACAAAAATAAAGATTACACTTCCGAATGCTTTGAGTAACCATGATTTAGTCGGAGTAAAGCTCAATAGAATGGCGATTGGATACGCTAAAAATGCAATCGGGTAGTAGCGTATGGTTGTTGAAATACCAAGGGCAATTCCTGAGAGAGCAAACCATTTCCATTTTTTTGATTTGATTAGATGAACCATAAAGAGCACCGCCACCATAATGGAAAGTACTGACAAAATATCAGTCGTAATATAATGTGAGTCTCGTACGTGAAGCGGAGTAATTGCCAAGAAAAATGCTGAGACAAGCCCTACTCTTTTATTAAATAAGTTCTTGCCTATTAAGTAGACGACTAGAACTGTAAGAACACCAAAAAAGGCGGTTTGTGCTCTGCCAACTCCTACTAAAAGATCTTCGTACTTTCGTATTGCCTCATCGTAGAATGGCCCAAACTCAAGCCATTTTGCCGTAAAATCTGAAGAGAGCGACGTATTGAGGCCTTCGACAAGGTACGCTGACACAATAATTGGAAAAGAAAAAAGTGCTTGTGAATAGAACATTAGAGTTCCATATTTGAACGTGTGAGGATTTATATCTCCGTTCTCAACAAAATTTTTAACGAGATCCCATGAGTAAGTTTGTGTGAATGCTTCGTCAGCGTTAATGGTATTGGGCATGAGACCTATGAAGCGAAGGAGGACTGCTACTAAAACTATAGAAGTTAAAGTTTTATTATTAATAATCTTCTTCAGATTCGACAACACGATTGATTGTAATATAATACCTCAATGAAAAAAAGACCACTTAATCTTACTGATTCTATTATTTCGGTGATTATAGTGACACACAATGATGACAGTATTGTTGAAAAAAAAGTAATTGAAATTAATAAGATTCTTAAGAGATTAAGAGTACCTTACGAGATTATTGTGGTTGATAGCAATTCGACGGACAAAACTGTTGCGGTTGTTCGTGGTACGTATAAAAAATATCCTAATACAAGGGTCTTGGTTCTTTCTAAGAAATATTCTATTGATGTTTCACTTTCTGCTGGACTAGATAATTGCATCGGGGACTATGTGATCTTGTTTAACATTCACACAGACCCAACGTCTGTTATTGTGAAGATATTGACTAAACTCCTAGAAAGTTTCGAGACAGTATTTGGTACTTTTAATTATAGTTTATCGAACACAGGTGCTTTAAATAAAACTTTGATTGGTGTTACTAATAAATTCTCGACACATAAATACAGAGATCCTCAAAATTTCTTGTTGGGACTTAACAGAAAGGCTGTTAACTCTATTACGAGAACTAGACGAAAAGCTAGAAATATAATTTACATACATTCTTTAATCGGACTTCGAAAATATGAGTTTACGTACAACCCTTTGCGGACCTATATGAAAAAGGTGGAAAAGCAGAATTTATTTTCATTGCTTGTACAGATTCTGGATACATCAATATCAAATTCTTTTCGGCCGATTAGAATATTGAGCCTTGCTGGTCTTACCGTTAGTTTGACATATATATTTTATGTTGGTCTTATGGTTTTTTTGGTCGTGGTATTTGGCATGGAGCATCTAGTGCCACAGGGGTGGATAAGTACTTCGACAGTATTTAGTGTTTTGTTTTTTGTTTTGTTTTCGCTACTCGCCCTAATTTCTGAATATTTGATCCGATCAATTACAGAAACTCGAGACGAGCCGTTTTACTTTATATCGGATGACATTGACAAGTCTGTAATCATGGGCAAAAAACATCGCAATATAAGGTAAATGAAATCTGCACTGATTGGACATACAGGATTTGTGGGTGGAAATTTAAAAACTCAGTTTGATTTTACTGACTTTTATAATTCAAAAAACATAGAGGAGATTGTCGGCAAAGACTACAATTTTATTATATCGGCTGCCACTCCAGCGCTTCGATGGAAGGCGAACCAAGACCTTAAGGCTGATTGGGATACTATTGAGAAATTGGTTGGTTGCTTGAAAAGTGTGAGTGCCGCGAGATTTGTATTGATATCAACAGTTGATGTTTACCCAAATAAATCGGGGGTTGATGAGGATACAGAGATAAGTGAAAGTGATTTGAGTGAACCTTATGGACTTCATAGATTTAAACTGGAGGAGTTTGTAAGAAAAAACTTTAAAAACCACACGATTATCAGGTGTCCACAAATATATGGACCTGGTGTTGTTAAGGGGTTTGTTTATGATTTGATTCACGATAATGCACTGGACTTTACTCACAAAGATTCGCTTTTGCAGTTTTACCATACTAAGAATTTCAAAAAAGATATTGATTTTGCAATTGTAAATTCACTTCCTCTTGTTAATTTTGCAGTGGAACCAACAACGGCTGCAGAGGTTGCATTGTATTGTCGAGATATGGACCTTAAAACAATTACAGAGAAGGCCCCGCTTAAATTCAATATGCGGTCAAAGTATGCGTATTTGTACAATAAGACAAATGGATATCTTTATGATAAGCAAGAAGTCCTTTCTGATTTGAAGGAATTTATACAAAGTGAAAGAAGCAAAATATAAACTCGCTATTTCGAATCTTGCGTGGGATCGTGACGAAGATCAAAGAGTATTAACACTTCTTAGGAAACATGATATATGGTGCATTGAGATTGCTTGTTCTAAAATTTGGGATAACCCTATAGAAACTTCAGCAAGTGAGATCAAAAAATACAGAGACTATTGGGAAAAAAACGGTATCAAAATTGTTGCGACCACTTCCCTACTCTTTGGCCATCCTGAGTTAACTATTTTTGAAAATGAGAGCACTAGGAAGAAAACCTTGGATTACTTGAATAAAATGGCTGATGTCACTTCTGAACTTGGTGCTGGCGTTGCCATGTTTGGGTCTCCAAAAAATCGAATTAAAGGGTATTTGTCGGATAGTGAGGCGACAAAGATTGCTGCTGACTTTTTTGGGGAGATTGCCGAGTATTGCAAAAAATACAATATTTATTTTGTGATAGAACCAAATCCACCTATCTACGGAGGGGACTATATTTTGACTATGCAGGAAGGAGTCGATTTGGCGAAAAAAGTAAATCATCCGAATTTTGGACTGAATTTGGATGCAAGTACGATTGCATCAAGTGGCGCGGAGTATAAAAATGACGTAAAGATTGCCGTGCCTTACGCATACCATGCTCATATTAGCGAACCGTATTTGAAACCTATTCCAAATGGTGAAACGGAACATGAAGCCTTTGCTGCTGCTTTAAAGCAAAACGGATACGATAAATGGCTATCGATTGAGATGCCTCTAAAAGATGATGTTGATCATCTGATGCAGATTGAGAAGACTTTGGAGTTTGTAGAGAGTGTGTATTAAGGTAAAGCATGGGCTGTCGCAGTGGACAGCGCTTATCCAGCCTATTATCCTAATACCTCTTGTAGAGTTTAGGCTCTTCTTCATCCCAACGCTGCCAGGTAAAAACCTGGATTTGAGTTTCCAGCAATATTGCTAATTTTGCCATAAACTCATCCTCCATTGGAAGACGGCATACATAGAAAGGCGAATCCCAAGATACGACCTGGTCTCTCCGCAATGCCACAATATCATTTTGATCTTCAGGTAGAAGATCAAGTATCGTGGATACTCTGACCTCTTTAGCTTTAAAGAACTCCCCTATTGTGGCCCGCTTGTACCAGCCATGCATGATATCTGATGATGAAGGGGCATCGTCAAACTCCAAAAATGCACTTCCATTGTGAAGCATGTCACCAGCTTCACTGTAGAAATACACTATTGCTAGGTGTTTCATTTATTTCTCCTTGCGATATTTAGCCTAGACTATTGTCCTATAGTACCATGCCTGGAGTGAAAAGTAAAATGTTTGAAGTTGTGGAATCGGTTTATATAAAAATGGGCTGTCGAGGTGACAGCCCTTTTCCCTCCTACACTGTGATTGTTTGCACTGCCCGTACATAAAGAATGTTATGGCCTTCATTAACTACGAGGTGTGGTGTATTTGGTGAAACTGTTAATTTCTCTCCCCGCTTTATTGTGTGCGATATGGTTGCTGTCCCACCACCGTCTGTGGGGACGAGTGTCTTGACTAGGAGTACATCGTTTTCCGGAGAAAGAGTTTCCTCCATGCCGGTATGGAGGTGCCACGAAAATGCTGTTCGCGGCGGTATAACCATATAAATTTCTCGGGAACTTCCTGTGCGCTTACCGAAATCGGTGTCAATCCTGAGCTGTACTACTTTAGACCTTACAGCTTCGCTACCGTGATCGAACACTGTAATTGCTTCATCGTTCAACTTTTCCTCCTAAAGGGACTAAGACATGCTTTCTGATATATAATGCGGTTTGATATGAAGGATGTCAATTTTAAAGGTTGGGAGTTGCCAGAGTATAGTGTTTATGAATTTAAAAAAAAGAGCGCTAAATATTGCCTAATTGTCCCTGTTATAAATGAGGGCGAGAGGATAAAGGGTCAGCTTTCACAAATGAAGCCTTACTCCAAAATGGTCGATATTATTGTCGCTGATGGCGGCAGCACTGATGGATCAGTCGAGAAAAGTTTTATAAGAAAACAGGGCGTACGCGCGAAGTTGACTGGTCCGATGGGGCAATCTAGACAATACAGGTTTAGTTTTGCCTGGGCTCTCAAACAGGGTTACAAAGGCATCGTCACAATCGATGGAAATGGCAAAGATGATGTGAGTCGAATTCCTAGATTTATTGAGGCACTTGATGAGGGATATGATTATGCGCAGGGGTCGAGGTTTATAAAAGGTGGAAAACATAAAAATACCCCAAATGATCGGGTATTTTTTAACAGATTTGTAATATCTCCACTTCTTAGCATTGCAGCTCGCAAATGGTATACGGATACTCCCCTAGCCTTTCGTGCATACAGTAAAAAATATTTACTACATCCAGGTGTGAAACCGTTCAGAGATATTTTTAAGCGTTATGAACTTTTGTTTTATTTGACAACCCGGGCAAACAGACTTGGATTAA
>CAYHMW010000001.1:40898-93692 GCA_964357925.1 uncultured Gammaproteobacteria bacterium | reverse complement strand
CTCAACGCAACTTGTTGCCCAATCTTAAGTCTCATTCTGGAGTCGACCGATAACTTTCTGACCTTTCCTTTAATTTTAGTAAGCTCAATTGCAACAACTTCCGTAAAATATTCAAGCCAAGGAGTCAAATCACGCTGCCCAATATCAGGTGACTGCGTGTCTACCTTATAAAAAGCATCATAGTACTCTCCCAAATCTTGATCAAAATGCTCCTCAATTGCAAAAAAACGCTTGACGTCATACCCTTCCCGAAGCATCACAAGATTGGCATATGCCCGCGCTGTCCTACCATTGCCTTCCACAAATGGGTGAATTGCAACCAATACATAATGCAGTATTCCAGCACGAATCACAGGATGATTTTCCTTCGCAATTGGATCATTGAGCCAGTAAAACACATCCTGGAGAAGGTAGGGAACTTCAACAGGGGGAGGTGGAGTAAATATAACGTTCCCCGTCCCCTCCTCTCGGATAATAACTTGAGTACTACGCAGGACACCTGCTTTATCAAGTGGTACAACATTGTAAACAGTAGCAGAATGAATATTTAGAAGTGACTGTAGGTTGTAAGGTTCCTGATTCTGAGTTAACTCATCAATAATTTTGACAACATTCCGGTAATTGATAACCTCCTGAACATCCCTGTCTTTTGCAAAAATACTTTCGCCCTCCAATATCTGTTTAGTTTGCAAAAGTGTTAAGTCGCTCCCCTCAATGTGCGTGCCATGATAAACAGTCCGGATAATCGCATCACTTTTAAATTCCTTCTCAAAATCAGGTACGAGTGGAGCATTCTCAATTACTTCTTTTGCAGCTTCTACCTGTCCCACATTCCGTAAAATCTTATTGGAGATAAAAAACCTCGGGACATACATGGCCCAATTATTGCACGCATTGCGGAAATTGCAACACCGCTATAACACAAAAAATGGGCCACCTATTTACTAGGTCGCCCATTCATTAACCTAACGAGACCTACGCACGCCCTTTTATCCAGTTTGCGATCTCCTCCTGGAGGATATCGAGACGCATGCTTATCTGCTTGGTCACCTGCTTAAGGTGTCTACTTAGCTCTTCAGGATACTGAACCTGTTCATAAAGGTACCCATACCACTCCTTAAACTGGGCTTCATTCAACCCAAGGAGGAGCATTATATTCCTCTTCCAAATTTCACTCATACCAAACTCCTAACTTTTATATTAAACGGTTAAAAAGTATAACCTAATCTTACATAACAATCAAACTATGGGGTCTTCAAACCAGTTTCCCCATCACGCGGGATACCTCATCAGCCAAATCATCAGCATTGTAATACGGACCAACAGTTGAATAGAGTAAATCCCCTGCAGCTTTGACTATATATGAAGCAGAGGCGGCCGCTAAAAATGGCTCATTTTTGGTCAAAAGTGCAGCTGTCACTCCAGCCAACACATCTCCGGTTCCCCCTTTTGTCATCCCTTCATTGCCACCAATAATCTCAACACTTTTTGTACTTGAAGCAACTATACTAGTGGGTCCTTTTTGAACAATCAGACACTTATATTGGGTAGCAGCCTCCTGTACCTTCATGTCTCCAAACAAACCTTCATATTCATGGCTGTTAGGCGTCACAATAGCATTTTCAGGAATCCAGTCAGCATCCATTACTTGGAGAGACCCAGCGTCAATCACCCATTTATGTTGAGGGAATGCCCCAAGAAGTTTCTTGGTCATATCCCTCGTTTTCTGACACTCCTCATCACAAAAATCACCATTACTCTTTGTGTGTTTATGATTCGCATCCTCACTCCTTGCGCGCATAAGCCCAGGTCCAATCAAAGCTGCATCAGACTTTTTGATGTAATCCTCGACTTCATCAAATGGTACCCAAATAAAGCTTTGGATTTGAGATTTAAGATAAGCCGCGACATCACGCAAAGGCTCGTATGGTGAGCTAAAAAATACCATGTCCACAATCCGTGAAGCAGCAAGAAGCGACAAAAAAGGAGCACCATGGAATAAACTTGATCCCCCAATAATCGTCAACTGCCCATTTTGCTCTCCAGAAGAATTTTTGCTAGCCCTCCACAGCTTAAGGAGCTCAGTCGCTTTAAAACTATCCATCAGTTATCTCTCCCAATAGGGACTCTTATATTTTTCTTTAATCTCAGCTTCTAACTGTTTACCAAAAGCCTCAGTTCCTGGCTTTGGAAGTTTCTGTGCCACCTCACCAGGTCTCAATTCAGACACATCCCCACCAAGCATCGCCTCTCGCCGTGCCTGTCGAGCCTCAATTTCCTCGTGTGTTATCGCTGCAAAATTCTTCTCCAACTCAACACTTTTTTTGTGTCGTTCCATTCCTATAATTTACCTCCCAATTCAATTTTTTGGAAGTCCGAAATTTCATTTGCGTAATGCGGATCGGCAGTTGTAATTATTGTTTGTTGCTTCCCAATTAGCTCTCCCACTAAAGCTCGATGTGGGTGATCAAGTTCCGAAAATATATCATCGAGCAACAAGGTCGGCCTTACACTCATTTTTTCTTCAATAAAAGCAATCTCTGCCATCTTCACCCATAACACTCCCATCCTCTGCTCTCCCCTAGATCCAAAACTGTCCAACCCTCTAAAAGTTTGTTCCTTGTTCTTTGTATCTTGTAATTTAAAGAGAATATCATCTCTATGTGGCCCCACCAGTGTTGTAGCAGCGTGAACCTCAGCATTTGCATACTGCTTAAGTCTCGCCTCACTTATTACACTTCTATCATAAAAAAGTTCATATTTACTCTCCCCCACGAAATCAAAAGTGTTTACAAAATCCACAAATTCCGCCCTTTTCGTAGCAGCATAATCACCATTTTTAATAAGAAGCTTATCCCAGAAGTAAAGCTCAGTTCGTGATGCCCCTTCATCTCGAATAGCCAAAAGTAGTTTATTGCGTCTACGAAGCCCTTTCTCATAGCTTAAAAGCGCCCGCCGATATTCATAATCAACACTCGATAAAACACTATCCAAAAATTTCCTTCGAATCGAAGGCGATTGCGTCACAAGGTCAAGGTCTGCTGGTCGAAAAGCAACTACATTAAATTTCCCAGCAAAATCAATAAGTCTTCTTGGAATCTCATTTACCAAAAGTCGCTTCCTCGGCGTCGCCTTTATTAATCCCCCACGCTCTAATTTACCTCTCGTCAACACGACTTCCAACCGGGTTGGTACCGATTCAACCGGCATAATAACCCGGCCCTCAACTCGTGTAACATCCCCATCATAACTAATCATCTCTTGTTCAACTCTCGCTCGAAAGCTCTTCCCAGTTACCAATAAATATGTAGCCTCCAAAATATTAGTCTTCCCAGAAGCATTAGGTCCGACAATCAAAGTCGTCCCAGGAGAAAAATCAATTCGTTTTTCTTCGAAATTACGAAAAGAAGTAAGTGTAAGCTCAGAAATCATGTTGAAGTGATTATAGCGCTATACCTGACAAGTTGGGCACCAGTAGGTCCCACGCCCTGCTAGTATAAACTTCTCAACTTTCCCCCCACAGCCATGCTTACAAACACTCCCTGCCTGTCCGTAAACGAGGGTGTGCTCCTGATACTCCCCTTCCGCCCCATCAGGAGTCACAAAAGATAGTTCCGATGCACCTCCATACTTAAGTCCTTTCTTAAGCACAGTCTCAATCGCACGGAAAAGCTTTCTCGCATCCTTATCAAGAATATCGTTTGCCGACCGTTTTGGGGAAATCCTTGCCAAAAACAATGCGTCATTAGCATAAATATTTCCAATCCCACCAATTTTCGTTTGGTCCATTAAAACAACTTTAACTGGTCTCCTAGTTTTCGAAAGAATTTTTATAAACTCCTTCATAGTAAGGTGCCCCAATGGTTCAGGTCCGAGTTTTTTAATGTATGGAATACTCTCTACTTGATCAGTTTCCACAATCTTAAGCCACCCAAAACGACGGAAATCATTGTAATAAAGCATCCCAGCTCGGTCTAAATGAAAAACTGCATGGGTATGCTTTCCAGGAATCCCCCCAGTCACCTTCTTCGAAAGGGGATTTAATCCCCGAAGTCTCGGCCCACGATAAAGTAGCTGCCCCGTAAGCTTTACATGAATCGCCAAACTGAAGCCCTTATCAAAGTCGATTACCAACACCTTTCCAAATCGCCTTACATCTGTAACTTTGTGATCAATCAGTTCATCTGAATCCCCTGTTAAAATCCCTTTATGAATAACGTCTACCTTTTCAACTATGTGTCCCACTAAAAATTTATGAAGTTGTATTTTTATAGATTCTACTTCAGGAAGTTCCGGCACTGAGCTGATTATACCCCATAACTCACCTCAAAACCAGGAGCCTCCTAAATACTCCCACTGCCGCCGGCCAATGAACATTTCTTGCTTTACATCAGGAATCCCACTATAGTTGAGGCGTTTTCCACCAAAGTTCTTTAAAGGAGGAATAAGTGGCACAGCAAGGGACCTATTTGTTCACTTTAAGGCACCCTGGAGTCTTTTCCGAGCTCTATTTTCCAAAAAGGGTTGCCTACCAATCAGAAATTGTTAGAGCTTTAGAGGAAGGAGTAGATAGCAATATTGTAAAGAGATATCTCACTAGGAATGCGGGAGAACTCATCCATGAACTAGGAGCTTATCCCTACATTCTTGACCCTGAAAGATATTCAGGAAGAAGGTCCAAGGAAATCAGTATCTCCGAAATAGAAAGACGCATAGAAATGTACACAAATCCTTTCTTTGGTTGGTCTACATATAGCGTAGAGGGAGCCTTTCTTAATGCAAAAGTAAATGAGCTCCAGGACGAGCTGACACAAGTCATCCGTACGATATTCCGCTTTGAAAGTGGGCTTCCAGCCGCCTCCGAAAAGGGGTATCAAGGGATAGTGCAGAGTATTAGCTCATGGATTCTGATGAACTACAATCATAGAATAGTATTGCCACCCTACGATGTGGCCAGTGCACAAAGGTTCATTGATGAGCATGGTCCATTTACAAATCATGAGCTTTCCTATATACAAGCAAACTACAGTACACTTGCCACAGAAGTTCTCAAATGGTTTGACGATTGTTTCCTGTTCACCTTTGGGTATCTCACAAGGCGTTTCTGGGTAAAGGTTGCTAAAACTGGTAAAATAGAAGATGAGATCTGGGCTACAAGTTTCTTTAACTTGGGCATTAATGTTCTAAGACCGATAGGAGGCGACTAATGAAGTCACTTAAAGTAATCTTTCCAATTGTGGAGGAAATCGCAATGAAACTGGGCCAACGCGAGCTAGATGAATTCCATCATGACCCAGAACTTTTCACAGTAGCACTTCTACTAGAGGCCAATAGGAACCTCAAGGTAGGGGCAACAATGTATGGAGGTCTAGAGCTAGCAATGGCCAAGGACAATGTAGAAGAAGCAAACAGGCTTCTGAACCGTGAAGTGGAGATTTAAACCCCACATCTTTAGGGGTTATATAAGATCGTTTATATAACCCCTTATTTTTTTCCTTCACACAACCCTATTGTCTTGATGCAGTTCAGGAGCTGCTAAATGTTCTTTAGATATACTTTAATCTCTCTCTCAAACCTTATCCTCGAAAAACCTTCCGCGTTTTTTTGAATTAACTTCCTGTTCCATTCTATCTTTTCAAACTTACGAAACGCTCTCCCCAATTGGTTAATAACATAATCAGTATCACCGCGCCCATCCGAAACTTCACGCGTAGGTGGGTCAATCAAAATTCCAGTCCGCCCATCAATAACGCTCTCTTTAAATCCACCGCCATTGAAAGCAATTACAGGAGTTCCCGCAGCTTGTGCTTCAACTACAGTCATCCCAAAGTCCTCATCGCGCGCCAATGCAATGAAACCTTTGGCACGTGCATAAAGCCTCCAAAGCTCATCGTCCGTTACTCTCCCCAAAAACTCAATATATTTACCGCCCAGCTTTTGAAGATCATTTCGAAGGTAAGGAAGCCCCACAGAAGCTCCTGCAATTTTAAGTTTTACCTTCGCCTTCCGAGCAGCAACCACAGCATCTTCAAGCCCTTTCGATCCCACAAGTCTCGAGACAATTAAATAAAAATCACCTTTCTCAGCATTCAACGAAGACTTTTTTATTTCGTCAACATTAATAGGAGGATAAATAACCACAGACTCTTTTCTGTAAAACTTCTCGATTCTCGCTGCCACATTTTTGGAATTGGCAATCCAATGATCAATTTTTGAGGCAGTTTGAAAATCATAAATCCGAAGGAAATGCCCAATAATCTCTCCATAAACTCGTACAGGCCAATATTTCTGCCAATCAAAACTCGTCGCATAGCCGTACAAAAACCGGGGTGGTGTATGACAATATGCAACAACCTTTGTTTTCTCACTAACCGTAAATCCTCTTGCAATATAATTTGAACAAGAAGTTATAACCAAATCGTAGTCTGACAAATCAATCGACTCCCAAATCCATGGCAACAAAAATCGCAGTGGCGAGTAAAGCCTCCAAGGCCGGATCAAAGGTGCTAATCTGCTCTCAACAATTCTTCTATCAGAAAAAGCTCTATATGCATCAGAGTTTCGTACAGCAAACGCGGTATAAATCGGAGCCTCAGGGTACATATCAGCGAGTACACGAAGCACCCTCTCCGCCCCCCCAAATTCTTTTATATAATCATGAACCAAGGCTATTTTCATTTAAATGGATTAAAAACTTTAATTTCACCAAATTTTCTAAAGTCCTTCTCATTGTCAGTTGCAACAATACCTATCCCCCAATCCACGGCCGTAGCAACCATATAAGCATCAAAGACCTTATCACTAGAAATCCCGTGCTTTTTTATAAGTTTTTGCGTGAGATTAAACGTGTTTTCCCTAGGGTGAACTATCGCTCGCTGAGAATAAATACTTACAAGCGATGTCAACGCTTTTAGTGGAGTATAGGTATTTGGATAAACTTTATGTGTTATTACTCTAAACGTTTCCAAAAGAGCCTGCTGAGATAATATCAGATTAAAAGACTTCTCCTCCAAAAACCTCTTCGCAACACCATACTTTGGAGAAACATCATCCAAGGAGTATATGAGAATATTAGAATCGACTAAAATCAGGCTCTCCGTAGATATCATCTCGAGTCAAATTATCAAGCCCAGCACCCAAGTTAAAACTTTTTATTTTTATAGGCTTACTTTCTACCTTCTTTTTTCCCACCAGATAGTAAAGCAGTGCATTATTCACTACCTGCTGCAAAGTAGTGTTATTTTCCAAGGCCAACCTCTCCGCCTCTTTTTTCAACGGCTTACCAATTCGAATTGTGGTCCTCACTAGTTCCATTCATCAAAATTAGCACACGTATGACAATATGTCAAAAAAGACTACCAACTACAACAGAGACTGCTGTTTAGAACTAGTTACACTTTTTCCAACACTCTTCACTCGACTAGTCAATGTATTAAATCCATACTCCTCAAACAACTCAATCAAATCCTTGCTGTCAATTTTCCATTTAGAAGTCGTTTCTAGGTCAAAATCAATGGGAACATCTGTCCTAATTTTAGCAAGCATATATGACATGTCAGCAGATTCCCTATTTTCTCTTAATTTAACTGCTACATTGGAAGGCAGCTTATCAATATTTCTGTAAATATTTTCCAAAGTCTTGTAATCCTCAATCAACTTTATCGCGGTTTTTGGGCCAACTCCAGGCACACCTTTGTAATTATCCGATGCATCTCCCATCAAAGCCTTCAAATCAACTATCTGAGACGGCGCTACTCCCATCCGTTCAATTGTTTCAGACTCACCATAAAGTTTAGAATCACTAAGGCCTCGCCCTGGCATCAAAAGCTCGGTTTCATTATCAACAAGCTGCAACATATCCCGATCCCCCGTAACAATAATCACCTCGTCTATCTTTGTTTCTTGTGTTTTGTTTCTTGTTTCTTCAGATGCAATTTTTGCAACTGTACCTATTACATCATCAGCTTCAAACCCAGCTTTTGAATAAACCGGAATCCCCATCGCCGATAGGACCTGATAAACTTTCTCAAACTGCCCCGCAAGTTCATCCTCCATCTCTGGCCTTTGAGCCTGGTATTCCTTATGAATTTCTTTCCTGAATGTTGGCTCCGGCCTATCAAATGCAAAAGCAATATGCGTTGGTGAATGATCAGTAATGACACGAAGAAGCATCGAGGTAAGCCCATAAACAGCATTAATAGGTTCCCCTTTTTTAGTGGTTAATGGAGGCAAAGCATGATACGCCCGATGCATTAAAGCGTTTCCATCAAACAATAGAAGTTTATTCACGAAGTAATTTTTACTTCCTTGCCGTTGGCTTTCTTGCCAACAATCGCCTCAAACTCGTCCCGATCCAAAGTTTCTTTTTTGAGAAGCTCCTCTGATACCTGATCCAGCTCTTTCCTATGCTTTTTAATTAATACCATTGCGTCTTTGCGAGCACTCTCCATGATTTTCCTTATCTCGTTATCAACTTTTTCTTGAGTAGCTTGTGACACGCTTGATTCCTCATACCATCTCGGGATCCCACTCTCATCAGTATCAGTCTGCGATCCCATATTAATGGGGCCCAAATCGCTCATCCCAAAATCCTCAACCATTGCCCTCGCAATCCGCGTCGCATTTGCAATATCACTACTGGCCCCGGCAGTCATCTCATCAAAGACCAGTTCCTCCGCCGCCCTCCCCCCAAGCATTGCTGCCAGTTGTTGTAACAACCTAGACTTAGTTTCATGAGCCCGGTCGTGTGCAGGCGGTATCAATGTATGCCCAAGGCTCATCCCACGAGCAACAATTGAAATCCTATGCACCGGATCAGTTCTTTCCAGAAAATGTGTAACAATTGCATGTCCTGCCTCGTGATAAGCTGTAATCCTGCGGTCCTCTTCCGTCTGAAGTTTCTTCTTTGCTGGTCCAAGCTTCACTTTGGTCGCTGCTTCTTCAACGTCAGTCATCTCAATCTCATGCTTGCCCATCCTCGCTGCAAATATCGCAGCCTCATTAAGCATATTCTCAAGGTCGGCTCCAGAGAACCCAACAGTACGCTCAGCTACCCTCTCCCAGGCAATATCAGAAACAAACTTCTTTCCTTTTGCATGAATCTTAAGTATCGCCAAACGCCCGTCTTTGTCCGGCATATCAAGAACAACTCTTCGATCAAATCTCCCAGGGCGAAGAAGAGCCGGATCGAGAAGGTCCCCGCGATTAGTAGCAGCAATCACCACAACGTTATCATTTGGATTAAATCCATCCATTTCAACCAAAATTTGATTTAAAGTCTGCTCACGCTCATCATGACCCCCCATAAGGGAGCGTCCCCGCTGTCTTCCAATTGCGTCAATCTCATCTATAAAGATAATAGAAGGCGACTGAGCCTTTGCCTGCTTAAAAAGATCGCGAACGCGGGATGCCCCCACTCCCACAAGCATCTCCATAAACTCAGATCCAGCCATCGAGAAAAATGGCACCCCAGCTTCCCCTGCCACACTCCTTGCCAGTAACGTCTTGCCTACTCCAGCAGGCCCAACCAAAAGCGCGCCCTTCGGAGTCCTTGCCCCTATCTTTGTGTACTTCGTCGGATTCTTCAAAAAGTCCACTACCTCCTCAAGCTCCTTCTTTGCGTCATCCACCCCAGCAACATCAGCAAAAGTCACACTCTGCTTACCTTTAGCAAAAAGCTTGGCACGACTTTTACCAAACGAAAAAATGTCCTGTGCACCCCTGTTTTGAGATTTCAACAAAAACAAAAAGAAAGCTGCCATGAGGATTAAAGGAAGCAAAATCCCAAGAATTTCTCCAATTGCTTTTGCTACAGTTTGATCAACTACTTTGTAGGAAACAGTATTTGACTCCACCCCGGATCGATCGAGAAGCTCGGCAAAACTAATATTACTTTCCTTAGTAGCGATCTTATTTGTACCATCCTTGTAATTAAAAGTTAATCTCTCCGCTTCTACTTCAACATCCTTAACTTTACCCTCACGAACGTTGGCGATTGCCTCTGAAAGTTCAATTTGATTGCCAGTAATTTGACTGTCAAGAAGCGATGCTAAAAATGGAGCGAAAAAAAGGAGTAATAAAAAAGCCATCGCCACTTTCCACAAATTCAACCTAAATTTCAACTCAACTCTTCTTTTCTTATTATCTTTCATTTACTTAGTGAAGCCTATTCTACCTTACTATCGAGCCGTTGGGTACTGGCTCTGAGATATTAAATACGATCGGCTTATCCTCCTCAGTATCACCAGTAGATGCAGCCATCATCATCCCCTGACTATATTCATATTCACCCTTCTCATTTGGTGGCCCAATACGTTTCGGTTTTAAGTTAATTACAAACGGAAACTGCTTCCCTTCCATCTCCTCAGGTTTATAAAACTTCATAATGCCAGCAAAAATCGTCCGTTCTCCAATTTCTTCACCAAAGTCCACCGTAAGCTTCATCACCCAATGACTCCACTCGGGAACCTCTGCTTTCACAACTGTCCCAACCCGAATATCCAATTTCTGAAACTGATCAAAATTCACCTCTTCTTTCATCTTATAAACCCAACCTTTTTATACACCTCACCTAATTTCTTGCTTGAAATTTCCTTTGCTCGCCTCACACCATCCTCAAGAATTGTTAGGAGTTCCCCGCCCTCTCGTGTTTCCTTGTATTTACTTCTTATCGGTTCAAGGCCAGTAATAACTGCCTCAGCCACAGCCTTCTTAAAGTCCCCATACCCCTTCCCCTCAAACTCTTTCTCAATTTCTTCTATGCTTTTGTCAGCAAGCTGTGAATATATTTCTAACAAATTGTTAATCCCTGCTTTGCCTTCTCCACTTTTCACTTCAGAACCTGAATCAGTCGTCGCAGACATAATCTTTTTTCTTATAGTCTCCGGTTCATCCAAAAGATAGATACACCCATTTATGTCATCATCCGACTTGCTCATTTTTTGAGTTGGATCAGTAAGGCTCATTATTCGTGCACCATGTTCTGAAATTACAGCCTCCGGCATTACAAAAGTCTGGCCATACCTTGAATTAAACTTTTCAGCAATATCACGAGTTAGCTCAACATGCTGCTTTTGATCATCCCCCACAGGCACATGCGTTGTGTTATACAAAAGAATATCAGCAGCCATTAAAGCAGGATATGTAAAAAATCCCGCACTAACATCCTCACCCTTTTCTTTTTTATCCTTAAACTGCGTCATACGCGACAGGTGCCCAAAACCAACATTGCAATTCATAATCCAACCCAAATTCGCATGATCAAAATTTTGTGACTGTACAAAAAGAATAGATTTCGAAGGATCAATGCCTGAAGCAAGGAGTATTGCAGCCAAATCCAAAGTCCTCTTTTTAAGCTCCTCCGGATTTTGATCAACCGTAATCGCATGCATATCAACTATGCAAAAAATGTTCAAGCCATCGCTTTGAGATTTTACCCAGTGCCTGACTGCTCCAATATAGTTACCCAAATGAAAATCTCCCGAAGGCTTTATCCCAGAAAAAACAACTCTATCCATGAAGCAATATTACCACAAGTACTCCGCACACTAACCCGCTTGTACCAGGGGTGGGGATTGAACCCACAACCTGCGGTTTATGAATCCGCTGCTCCACCATTGAGCTACCCTGGCTGGCATGAGTTGAATCAGTTGCGGGGCCTGGATTCGAACCAGGACACCAAGGTTATGAGCCTTGTGTGCTGCCGTTACACTACCCCGCACGTTAAGTAAGTCCTACATAATACCAATTTTCAGCTCAAATCACAAATAACTCCCACCAGAGAACCCAATTTGGCTTACTATTCTTCTCCGTCTCGCCCATCTCTACACGAGGAGATAGCTGCCTCAAAACCTCAGGATCAGGCAAAACCAGTACAATTTCACCCTCTCTAGCCAATCCCAGCTTCTCCCTTATTTGAGTCTCACGATAATCAGGAGAGCCAACTTCCGAAAAGTTCTTTTTTAGGACCTCATTCTCTTGCCAAAGTAGGCTCAAATCCAGTTCCGTTCGCTTAATTTCAGAACGAATCCTCCTAAGTCTTCCGAAATTGCTACCCAATGACACAACCAGAAACATTATGACTATATATAAAACCACCCTAATATAGCCATACCAATCCCTATTGTTATTTCTCACCGCCCCGTTCATATACTGTGTAGACTATACATACATCTTGACTATACCTCAAAATTGGCATATAACTACTTCTATCAGGATAAAACATTTCCAAAAGCATATCTCATAATATTTGACTATTGTCTCTATTATGTTAGAATAACGAGTTGCATCACAAAAAAACATGAGTGAACCATTAGAAAAACACCTGCCAACATTCATTGGGCACCTACAAGAAAAGGGTCGATCACCGTCTACCATCCTAGCTTATAGGTCAGATATCGAGCAACTCAATGATTATCTGGCAAACTCAAGAAACAAACCGCTCCCAGAGCAGATCCTAAGCGAAGATTTGGAATCTTTCCGAGATTATTTACTCTCAGAAAAATACACCGCCAAGTCGACTTCAAGGAAGCTTAATGCTGTCAAAACCTTTTTCAGGTGGCTTAAGGACCAAAATCACGTTGTCGAAGATCATTCAAAAGACGTTAGCCACCCTAAAATTGAAAGTTCAGCACCAAAATACCTCTCCCCTCTTGAATACAGGGCACTTCGTGATGTCGTACGAAACGATACAAGAATCGCGGCAATTGTCGAACTCATCCTCCAAACTGGCATGCGTATCTCAGAAGTTGCGAATCTAAAACTTCATCATGTCAAAACAGAGGTTGTTATCATCGAATCATATGCGACACAACCCGAGCGCGAAGTTTCTCTTTCAGAAGCCGCCCTCATTGCTGCCCAAAACTACATCAAAGAGCGCCCAGGTACCGATTCAACTCATCTATTTGTTAGCAAAAACGGCAAGCCATTGGCAGTAAGAAATATAAGAGCAGCCATTGACCGCTATATGCAAAAAGCCGAAATCGCCGGCTATTCAGTCAATGATTTGAGAACCACATTTATTATAGAAAATCTCAAACGCGGAGTTGATCTCGTAACAATTTCCCAAGCAGCTGGTCACAAAAGACTTTCAACAACTGAACGCTACCTTGAAATCGCCGAGGTCAAAGACCCAGGCAAAAAACAATCCCTCGAAGAACTCTAAACTCCAGTGGCCCAGGATGGAATCGAACCATCCACTTCGATTTTATAAGAATCGCACTCTAACCGATGAGTTACTGGGCCAATAACCTGTATTATAAGCCAATCTTATAGCGAAACGAAGTTTCGATATGTCAGAACTCTGTTCTGTCATAAATTGGAAGTAGATGGTTCGATTCCATCCTGGGCCACCACCCTAAAGCCTAGCTCTTCTCACAATCTCAGTCTCCACAAGTCTCACATCCCTCCCATATTTTAATCTACTCATTTCCTTCACTATCTCAGCAACTTTAGGGTTTGCAGCCTTCTTAATATTGTCATAAGTATCCTCCAAGGTTATTGCCATCGAAAAAGGATTCACCTGCTCATTATTCACAACAGTCTTTACATAAACATGATATTTTTCAATATTTAAAAAGTCATCCTCACTAAAATAAGGGTCAAATACTTTCGAAAGATAAGGTGCATCATCCGGCCCCACTCGATATGACATAACGGTCCCCGCATTGCCAAATATTGCACCTTTTATCTCCTCATCAATCTGTCCGATAAACTGGTTGGCAACAATCAAAGACAGTCGATATTTACGGGCTTCAGAAAGTATTTGTGCAAAATCAGGCGTCGCGAAATTCTGGAACTCATCAACATAAAGGTAAAAATCTTTCCTCTCCTCCTCCGGCGTATCTGTTCGGCTCATAGCTGCCATCAATATCCTAGGTACCAATATAAGTCCCAAAAAGTTGGAGTTCTCCTCTCCCAACTCTCCCTTCGATAGATTGACAAGAAGAATCTTTTGTTGATCCATAACATCTCGGAAATTAAACGCGGATTTACTCTGCCCAATCATATTCCGAACCATCCTATTTGTAACAAACCTTCCAAACTTTGAAGTTATGTAATCCAAAGTTTCAGACTTATGAAACTCTGAAGTCTGAGCAATCTGGTCAGTCCAATAACGACGAATAATCGGGTCCTGAACTTTTGGCAACAACTCTTTTACATAATTATTGTCAGTTAATATTCGCATCAACTCTATAAACGTGGTTCCCTCCTCACTCATTATGGTAAGAAGTGCATTACGCACAGCATGCTCAAATCTTGGACCAACAATTCCTGTTTTATATGGATCAAACATTTTATACATGAGATTAATTATGGCTCCCGTCACAAAATGCTTTTGATCCTCAGTTTTTGCCTCCAAAAGATTAAGTCCCATCGGCCGTTCAACGTCAGATGGTCGAAAGTAGATCACATCCTCAGCACGTTCTGGTGGAACATGTTGCAAAAGCTCCTCCACAGCATCCCCGTGTGGATCGATGAAACAAAGCCCGCGCCCAGCCTTCATATCCTGCCTTATCATGCTAGTCAAAAACTGCGTTTTACCGGTACCAGTCTTTCCGAGAAGATAAGTGTGTCTTCGCCTGTCATCAGTGCCCATATAAATCTTCTTCTCAACACCACGAAAACGACTAACCCCCAAAAATAACCCTTCTGTCGGGATATTGGCAGGTGCCGGTGCAGTTTTTGCAGTCAATAACTGAATGTGAGGAGTAGTCACAGTCTTATTAGGAAAATGAAATATGGTTGCTATCTCCTCAGCGTTATATATCGAAGCACTGTTGCCAAAAAAGTGAAAGATCGGCTGATACCGATATATAAAGTCCTCAATTAGCGCACCCTTATTTCTAGTCTTTCTACCACTCAAAGAGTTAAACTCTCCAGTAAACTGAGTAAAGGAAGTGTCAATATTTGATAGGTGCAACTTTGCTGCCTCAACCGAAGCTGACACTACAACAACACGAATCGAAACTTCATACCCAAGTTTCCCAATTTTATTCTCAATTGCCTCCAACTGCTTCCCAGACACACTATGTGTAACTTTGTTTGGATCAGATTCTTGTTTCCTGGTGCTGGCAATATAATCACGACCCATCTTCTGCCAACTGCTATCAACAGGCGAAACAAGAATCTGGACAGCCACAGCTTCACCTTCCCCCATCTTGCCAATTGCAGAAGTAACCGAAGAAAGAGGATCGGTCGGGAGCTCTTTGTATGTTTTTAGAGGAAAATAAGACTCCTTCGAAAGCTGGTAGCTCTTATGTGCTACATGCCCGCCATCGTAAAAAATATTGTATTCCGGAACCTCAGTAATTTCTGCATCTGGATACCCACCATGCACCTGTTTTTCAATAAGATCCCGAAGCCCTTTGCTCGCCCATATATAAAATTTTATCTCCTCTTTTTGCGCAACAATCTCAAAAGAGATAGTCGGCTGATCAGAAAACCGGCTCAAAAATCCGCCCTTTTCGTGTATTGCATGTAGCGAAGAAATTATCTGCTCCATGGCGTCAATCTTTATCTCATTACTTCTTGGCACCTTAACAAGTAAAAGGACAGCTCCCAAAGATCGCTCTTCCCGCTTTCTTAACCTCCCTGAATGAATGTAATACCAAATGCCGCCAATACCACCACCTGCTACCACAGCCAATAAAACAACAAACAATATAAGCTGAAATACTATTTGCATAATCTAACCTCCAATAATTATGTTTCGCCCAGAGGCAATCGCCTGCTTCACCCAACGTATTACCTGAACCCCAAGCCATGTCTTCGCATCCTCATCATTTTTAGTATCAGCCCAAGCTTGCGCGACATGAGGATCAACTGGAATAGGCATAGCATTAGGATCTGGTTCAGGCGGCACCGTCTGAGCAATAGTCTGCCCTTGATCATCAGTTAAACTTGTTGGTTGAGCCGGCACAGCAGAAACCCCTGTATCTTCATGCAACTGTTCGGAAACAGCCGGTACCTCAGGTGTACTCTCAACCAATCCATTGTCAACATGTTGTTCAAGTTGTTGATTCTGATCAATCTCAGGGTTGGCCATACAAGCTAATTCTATCACCTTTTACCTCTTGCACGGGCAACATAATTTATCAATAATCTCCCAAGAAACGACTGTGTTTAAGGAAGTAGGGTGTAAATTCCCTCGCTGTGCCGCAACCGTAGAGCCGGAAAACTAACAGTCACCACAAACCCGAGCAGGAAATTATGTTACAAGAGAGAGAATACACACTATCCTTAGAATCTCAATTCACAAACGAAGAAAAAGTTTATCTTCTTAAAAAATCTGGCTTTAATGTGCTTCTCCAAATTGAAGGACTTGCCGTAAGCCAAAACATCGACGAATTTCTACAAAAAGCAGAGGCAGATTTAAAGGGCTTCCATTATGAATTTTTAGCAAGAGAGCCAATCTTAAGACACACCTACGAAATCAAAGAATTAAATGGCACAAAAAGAGTAACTTCCCCAAAGTATGCAGATGTTCCACTTGACGATGTGACCAGTGGCGCCGAGCGCGAAGGTGCTCTAAAAAGCGGCGTCGACACTCTTGTACAAAATCTCCCAGAAGCTCCAGTTGGTTCGCTTTTTGTTCTGACAAGTCCAAGTGGCTGGTCTGGTCTAGTAAGCCCAGAGGGCAAAGAATATGTCTACCCAGAAAGCCAAACTTATATCTATAAAAAAACTTCAAAAAGTGAAATAGAGGCAATAACACTCCGCTCCGACATGACTCTCCCTGAACACGAACGACTTTTAGGTATTACCCCCGCAAACGACCAAAGCATTAGAGAACGTGTCAAGACAGTTGCAAGCACCGTGAGCTACATCCCACCTAGCGAAGAAGCTACGTTTAAGGAAACCGCAAAAACAATCTCAAAAATAATGAGTACAAACAATGTTTGGATTGACGCAAACCAAACTCATACACTCGAAGACATACTAGAAGCAATCGATAGCAGGCATAATCAAGACGAATTAGAAGAAAATACTCAACAAGCAATTGAGGACTACAAAGACTTCGTAAGACAAAATATTGCTGAGGTCTCCAACGAAAGTTTGAAGGAAGCGGCAATCGCACTAGGCAAAACAGTAATGCGAATTTCCTACGAGCAAAGAAAAAGAAATATTGCACAAATAAAAGTGGAGACAAACACACGCGAGTTCTATGCGCAAGAAGCAGCTTATGTAGAAAGCCTCACTGGCTGCACAACTTTCGAGGCAAGTGGAAGCACAATCATCGATTCCCCATTCGGCCCAAGGTCCACAGAAATTGTTGAAGACAGCAGAAGATTTTTAAAATGCAAAGAATGCCCACTTTGTCACAAAAAAGATATCAAAGCAGAAATCAAAAGCGGCCGAATCCATTGCCCCAGTTGCCACGCCTCCCGCCCCTATAAATGCTAATTATTTCTTTGGTTTCCACCCTTCCTCGGCAATCCCTGCATCAAAGTTCGCTTCTCGAAAAAGCATAAATAACATATCCGAAAGCCTGTTCACATATTGAAGTATTTGTGGTCTTACTTTTTCAGTTTTTGATAATGCAACAACTCTCCTCTCGGCACCTCTCGCAAGACTCCTCGCATACATCAAATGTGTGGCAAAGCGTGATCCCTGCGAAAATCTAAAAGAATCAATGGCTTTTACTTTTGCTTCAATCTTATCAATCTCTTTTTCAAATCTAGTGACTTTCGATTTATTGAACTTCAAATCCGCCCCCGCAATGATCGAACAAATCGTAAAAATATCATCCTGAATATTTTTCAAAAATACATTTCTCTCTGGCAAGTCGCTGAAACTCCTGCAAATCCCAAGAAAAGAATTAAGCTCATCTAGTGCCCCCAAAGTTTCTGGTTTAAGTGAATCTTTTGAAGTCCGCACACCTTGAGGAGAGTTAAAAAAACTTGTCGTCCCGCGATCCCCCTTCTTGGTATAAATCGCCATTTTGGGGATTATAACACTAGTACAAATCCTTATTTTTAAAAGGAATAAGTGACAAAATCACAGCCGGAACATAAAAAGTAGTTCTCGTCAAAACATCCCCGGTTAATATTCCTACCGCTCCATTTGCTTGTTTAGAATTTTTCAATCCAAATACAATATCATCAGCTTCCCCAAGTTCCTTCCCTTTTCGAATCAACTCCGCCACTTTATGCGGCAAGAAAAAAGACCCAGTTCTACCTCTCCCAAACATTCCATCTTTGTGCTTTGCAACAATCCAAGCAAAAGCTTCAATATGTCCACGCACTTCTTTTAATCCACCCTCTATCCCAAACCAGTAATGTGCCTCTGGTACAATTTTTGAAACATTCTCTACCCTACTCATAGCACCATCCAATGTCTCCTCTTCACTCATAGGCTGATCAGAAACGCCACTTGGTACAGAAACACCAACAAACTCAAATTTTTGATCAGGAAACATCTGCGAAAACCCAATCTGAGTGGTGTTAATTTTGACAGGATTAGTAGAAGCAACAACAACCCTTCTCACAACCTTAGCACTCACTATGGCCACATGAGTAACACTTACTGCAACCCTCCTCAGATATCAAACTACTCTGTCCACACTCTGGGCAAATGTCAGCATGCTTGTGTGAAGCCTCCTTCATAGGAACATCCAAGCTCAACTGTTCCTGCTTTTCCTCAACAAGAACTTCAGTTGTCACAGTACTTCCATTACCATTGTTATTTACATAAAATTCAAAATGTGTGGCCATTGCAGTTGCCACCGCATCCGGCAAACTCCTCACTTTGTTTGGTCCAAACCCAACACTACTTCGCCCTCCCATTCCAGATAACTGATTCGCAATCTCCTTCGCGCGGATCCGCGCACTCACATTTCCCTTAAATCGCAGAGCCGATGAAATCACCCTTCCCAAAGCCGCGGCCATCGCCGCAATGTCGCTTCCCGCCTTGCCAATATTAATGAACACCTCCAAGGGCTCGCCAGTTTCTGTTTCATTTATTGTGACAAACGCAGACCCCATCGGAGTCTTTACTTTGTATGTAGCCCCACGGACCACCTGCGGTCTCTCAATCATTGGCTCACTATTATCCAAAAACATATCAGTTACCTCCGGCTTCGCATGCCCATTTGCCTGCCCGCCTGTCCCGCTTTGCGTGGACGGCGTGGCCTGCTCCTTGACCGACGATAGCACACCAGTCCTTGATCCATCCCTGAAAAAAGTTATCCCCTTGCAACCCATCTCATACGCCTTCGTATAAAGTCTTCTCACGTCCTCAACAGTGTAGTCATTTGGAGCATTCACAGTTTTACTAATAGAAGAATCTGTGTATTCCTGCACCTTTGCTTGAACATTCAAGTGCTCCTCAGGGCTAAGGTCCATCGCCGATACAAAATAAGAGGGTTTCAGCTCTCCCGGGTGCTCACTCCTCCATTCCTCATAAAGTGGATGATAAACAATATGCTCCCCAGTGCGGTCAGTGCGTTTAAATTCAAAGTCATATACAGGCTCAATCCCAGAACTCACTCCAGAAAGCAAAGATGTTGTCCCAGTTGGAGCTTGCGTCAAGATAACAGCATTACGGACACCGTGCCTAGCAATCTTTTGTTGAATACTCTTTGGAAGATTTCGAATAAAGTATCCCTGCATAAATTTATCACTCTCAAATTTAGGGAATGCTCCTTTCTCCTCGGCCAAATCGGAAGAAGTTTCATAAGCACTATCGCGGATTGTTCTATAAATTTTATCTATTACTTTTATTGATTCCTCACTCCCATATGGAATCTTCATTTTAATAAGAGCATCCCCAAGCCCCATTGTCCCAAGCCCGGTCCGTCTGATATTCATTTGCTCTCGAAGATTTTCAGGATAGAAGTAAAAATTCGCATCCACCACATTATCCATAAATCGCATCGCAACAGAGCTATCCGCGGCCAAGCTATCATAGTCAAATTCGCCAGCCGGCGAAACATAAGCTGCCAAATTCATAGCCCCCAAATTGCAAACAGACCAAGCTCCAAGTGGCTGCTCTCCACAGGGGTTTGTGGCAATCAGTTTCTCAAAATACCAAGTGTTGCTTCTTTTATTCGATCGCTCCAAAAAATGCAGTCCAGGTTCCGCAGACCGCCATGCCGCCTCCGAAATCATGTTCCAAATTTCCCTTGCCCGAACCTTGCTATAAACCTTAACGCTCTTTCCTCTTGCTTTCCAATCATCAATATCCCCCCTCCAAACCTCATCATATTCTGGATCATCCAGATCAGGGAACAAAAGTTCCCACTCCCCGTCATTCTTAACAGCCTCCATAAAACCATCAGACACGCACACCGATAAATTAGCACCTGGAATTTTGGTCAAGTCTTCTTTAACTTTTATAAACTCAATAACATCAGGATGCCAATCATGAAGCATGAGCATGAGAGCTCCGCGACGAGACCCACCCTGCTGAATAACATCATGATTAGCAGTTGAATAAAGTGCAGCCCAATTAACAGGACCAGACGAAGTGCCATTAACCTTCTTTACCCTCGCCCCACGAGGCCTCAAAGAACTAAGATTCAATCCAACACCCCCAGCCCTTGCCTGAATCTCAACCGTCTGAGTAATACTATCCATTATTCCCCCACGGCTATCCTCGGGCGAAGGAATAACGTAACAATTAAAAAAAGTCACCTCATATCCAGTACCTGCACCAGACAATATCCGTCCCGCAGGAACGAACTTGAATCCGTCCATCACTTTGTAGAATTTCTTCTGCCACTCTTTCTGCAGAGCCGGAGTAGGTTCATATTGTGCAATCCCTCGCGCCACGCGCTCCCACATCTGCTCAGGATATTCCTCCATTGGGTTCCCAGCAGAATCTTTGAGGGAATATCTATCCGCAAATACTGTCCCGGCAAGCCCATCGAGTTTCGTTTTTGACTTTAATTTTTCTTGTTCCACAAAAAAAACCTTACTCTTCCGCTCGTCCTTAAACTTCCCACTAGAACTTTTATCCACCCCGTTATTGGTCTTTGTTTCTACTTGCATATTAAGTCTGTTGAATTAATTTTAAAAAATCTTCCAAGTCCTCAAACTCTAAATAAACACTTGCAAATCTAAGCCAAGCCACCTTATCTACCCTCTTAAGCCTTCTGATTACAGCCGCCCCAATGGCTCTCGAGGTCACCTCAGGAGTCTGCTTCCGCATCATCTCCCGCTCGACACCGGCAACTATGTCATCGACGACTTCCAAAGAAACCGGCCTCTTTTCAATCGCGCGGTGTATCCCACGCCTTATCTTCTCTCGATCAAAAGGTTCCCTCTTCCCACCTTTTTTCACTACCCATAGTAATGCTCTGTCCACCTTCTCGTGAGTCGTGAAACGCTTCCCGCACTTGTCACAATTACGCCTCCTCCTAATAGAGTTACCCTCATCTATACTCCTGCTCTCAAGTACTTGTATTTTGTGACTTCCGCAAAAAGGACATTTCATAAGTGAAAATCAAACTCACCATTGGCAGTAGGCTGTAACATAAGAACACGCTACATCTGTGCTGTCAACCACCAACAAATAGATCAGAGGGTGTCAGTCTAAACTCGTTTCGAGGCAACGAAATTCAGGATTTAAACGGGTCAAGTGGAGCAGATTCACCCATCTCCCAAAGTTTATTACTCATTTCACGAAATACCGCCTTAGATAGGTCCATAGTTTGCATGATTACAGGTCTTGCGTCTTCAGGTGCATCCAAAAGCGAAGCCTCCATCACCTCACGATGCTTCAAAGAAGCAGTCGCGAGCCGGCTCATCACTTCGCTCGTGTCCTCCCCACTAGCACTTGCTAGCATTGAATCGCGAGCCGCTGCCATCAAGTAGTGCTCAGACTTCAAAAGCGTTGTTAGAGCAACCTCGTAATCCCCCAGCTCCATATATTCACGAGCCATAACAAGCCTGATATCCGCGTTTTCAAGTGCAATATTTACCCGCCCAATAGGGTCTCGCGCTAACGCCATTTCCAACCGTGTGACAAGAGAAATAAAAGGCCACAATATCTTCGAGTAACTAGAAACAAAAGTCGGCAAAGAATACGAAACACCCACATTTGAATTGAGTCTGTCACTGGAAGCACTAGGTGGCAAATTAAATTTATAATCAATTGAAGAAGCACTTCTCACAGAAACAAAAAGCACTAATGTTGCCAGGAGGCCAGAAAAAACTACTGTAGCTGCTCGGGTAACCATTAAGAGGTAATGAACAGAATAAGTTATCAAAGAGTGACAATCAACCCCAACAATTACCGAAATAGTATTATTGGCCACTGCCACAACATATGCAGAAGTATCGGAGAAATGACATTTTCGCTCTTCATGTACACGTAACCCGCCCCAATAGAAAAAATAAAAGCCAAAAGTCCATACACCAAAAGTGAATAAATGTCTAATTCCCACACAAAAATTGCAACTGGAATATGCAAAATCACCCAAGCCACACTTACCAAAACATTAGTAAGATTCGCATCCTGAAAATATCTCCACACACGACTAAATATGTACCCACGAAACGTTATCTCCTCAGTAATAGCAGTTGCGAATGATAATACAAAAGCAACCAAAAAACTTACTGTATCAATTTGAACACCGAAATCAAATTTCCCATACTTCACATAATTAACTAAAATTCCTTCAGTCGCAAAAATTACACCCAAAACAAGAGCAAAATAAATAGCTTTGAACAAATTCTTGCTAGTTATCCCGAGAGTCCGTACACTGGTTCCCTCCTTCTTAAATAAGTAATAAGTGGCACCTAACCAAATCAGAGGTTTCGAAAAAAGTTCATCAATAGCTTCAGGAAGTTGTAACAAATTCCTGTAAAATCCCCAAACCACAAGAAGAAAAGCAAAAAGAACAAATGAGTTCTTAAATGGTAGAAGTGTATTGGCAGCTCTCGTCATAAACTAGCTTTTCTTAATTGTACATGCAGTGAACATTTCATCAATGGCAGAGACAACCATCGCAATCCGCTCTCCGGATTCCTGGTAGGAAATCGCGTTTTTTTCATCGGGAAAAAAATGAAAGAGAACATTTCTCGATTTAGTCCAGGTATCCCAAAGATGTCTTGGCAACTCCTCACTATCACAATAATCCCTTAATTTGTCATAAACCCCAGGCACTTGAGGATTAAGGGCCTTTCCCATTCTAAACCGTTTACCGTAATAATCAGCTTCACTAATTAATCCCATTTCTAAAAATATTTTCTTCAAAAAGCCTTCATAGGCTTTCGACGCTGGAAAGACAATAAACGAATAATCATGAAACTCTTGCTTCCAGTTCTCAACTTCGTTATATAGACGTTCAGACTGTGTCAATAGTTCCTGCAAGTCATGCTCCAAATAATCCCACCATGGCTTTTCCCTTAGTTTGAGATCCATGAGTTAGATATTAGCACAAATTGCGATATACTTGGGCCAATATGCCAAAACAAAAAAAGGCGAGAATCAAAAAAGAAACAAAAAAAGCGAATCTCTTAAAGTTTCTAAAACGTTCTAGAATACCTAAGCTACCCAAAATTCAAAAAAGTCATACCGTCTTGTTAGGGTTAGCCTGTGCTTTTTTTCTCTGGCTATTCTGGGGCATCCCTCTACCAACCCAATTAGGTCGCGATCCAGTCGTATCCACCAAAATCTTTGACAGAAACGGCGCTCTCATCTATGAATTTTTTGACGACCAAAAAAGGGATCCCGTCAAGCTCGTAGACCTCCCTGAATATGTCAAGGAGGCAACCATAGCGATCGAAGACAAAGATTTCTATAGCCACTACGGTTTCTCGCCTTTCGGCATGGCACGCGCTGCATACAAAACAATTTTTAAAGGCAAACTAGAGGGTGGTTCAACTTTAACCCAACAATTAGTTAAAAATAGTCTCCTATCTCCCGAACGCACGATCAGAAGAAAAGCTCAAGAATTCATCCTTGCATCAATCGTCGAGCTTCGATATGGCAAAGATCAAATACTTGAAATGTACTTAAACCAAATTCCCTATGGCTCAACAGCATATGGCATTGGCTCAGCATCAGAACTCTATTTTGGTAAAAGTGCAAAAGATCTAACGCTCTCCGAAGCCACACTCCTCGCTGGCCTCCCCCAACGGCCCTCCGCATATTCACCATTTGGCGCAAGACCAGAACTGGCAAAAGATAGACAACATGCGGTTTTAAGACGTATGGTCGAAGACGGCCATCTGACACAAGAAGAGGCAGACAAAGCGGAGAAAGAAGAATTAAAATTTGCAAGCATTGAGGCCCCAAAGGCTCCACATTTTGCTCTTTGGGTTAAGGAAACCCTCGCTGAAAAATATGGAGATGTCGTCGTCGACAAAGGCGGTTTAAGAGTCACAACAACACTGGATCTAGAACTTCAAGAGTTTTCAGAAGATGCAGTCAAAACAGAAGTTGAAAAATTAGAAAAACAAAAAGTTGGTAATGGCGCAGCCCTTGTGACTCGCCCCAGTACAGGTGAAATTCTGGCAATGGTCGGCTCCAAAGATTATTTTGCAGAAGATGAAGACGGGAAAGTAAACATCATATTTGCCAAACGCCAACCAGGCTCCTCAATTAAACCGCTAAATTACGCCCTTGCCATTAAAGACAAAAAAATAACTCCATCTACGCCCCTTGCTGATATCCCAACATGTTTTAACGTAATCGGCCAGCCGCCTTATTGCCCCATCAACTATGATGGTCAATTCCACGGCAGTGTTCAGGTACGCTTCGCCCTCGGCAACTCCTACAACGTCCCGGCCGTTCGCGTCCTCGCGCTAAATGGTATTGAAAATTTCGTAAAGTTCGCAAACGAAATGGGCATAACAACATTTGAAAATCCCGATAATTATGGTTTGTCATTAACTCTAGGCGGCGGTGAGGTTCGCCCTTATGATATGGCTACAGCCTTTGGAGTTTTTGCAAATGGGGGGATCCGCACTCCACTTAAATCAATTTTGAAAATCGAAAACTGGAAGGGTGAAGTTCTTTTTGAATTAGATCCGGAAAAAACAAAGGACGAGGGAGTTCGGATCCTCGATCAAGATGTTACTTTCTTAATTTCTCAAATACTACTCGATAACAACGCAAGGCTCGCAGCATTCGGCGGCAGCTCCTACCTAAATGTTAGTGGCCATCCGGAAGTCTCTGTAAAAACAGGAACAACAAACGACAGACGAGACAATTGGACAATTGGTTATACAAATCAGGCAGTCGTAGCGACTTGGGTAGGCAATAATGACAACACACCAATGTCGGGTGCAGTTTCAGGAATATCAGGTGCCTCCCCCATATGGAATAAAATTATGAAGGAAACATTAAATCGCGCCGAAGACGGCAAATACAACAAAGAAGAAAAGGCTCATGCCTGGCCACAGCAACCCAATTCAGTGATTGGCTCAAGCATCTGCGCAAACACAGGCTTTTTGTTAAATGAACACTCAGGTGGCTGCCCAGAGAGATTTGAATATTTCCTGAAGGATACCGTGCCAGGGGGCGGTGCCTTTCGTCAGGATATTCTAATTTTCAACGATACAGCAGCGATGGCAAACTCCGATGCCCTCCCCGAGCAAGTCCACATGGAGAATCATTTAATAGTCAAAGACCCTCTGGGTACTCTAATCTGCTTGGATTGCGCCGGCCCCATGCCCCAGGTAACCCTGAAATACACTCCACCAAAGAAAGAAAACTGACAACTCCCATTGACAAAACCCCAACTATAGGATATAGTATCACAAAGTCAAGTTATGCCCAAGGAGGGCAAAATGAGCAAAAAATACTGGTTGTTAAGGCACGTCAGCCCGGTACACACTCCGGGGTCACTGAAAATTGGGTTCCGCAACGAACCCATCGAACTGGCCGAGTCCAGCAACCCAAACCTCCTTTCGGTATTCTATACAACGCTCTGCGCAAGCAGAGCAGAAGCTCGGAAAGTCCGCAGGGCAATGGTCATCGCTCAGTGTGAGCGATGGCTAGAAGAAAATTACGGTGAAACCGCCATCTGGGCCATCGGCCCATCCGATGAAACGGACGACGGAAAAGAAGTCCGTCCAAGGCAGATTTTCCGGCCCTACGGCTTCGAGCTCTACGACCCCTACCCGGGGTCGGGGGAAAGATACCTATATATTCACAGGATCTAACCCCCGTCAGAACAGCCCCTTCGGGGGCTTTTTTTGCATAAAATTCTACCAAACCCTCCTCAACCCAAGCTTCTTATAGTCATCAAAACCTTTATCTTTCGATAAAAACACCAAGCCACCATTTATTGCCTGCCAAGCAAGCATTCTGTCGAAAGGATCTTTGTTGTATCTTGGAAGTTTGTAAAAAGTTGCCGCAGAGCCAGCTTCGAGATCCAAAATCTTAAAGTTCATATCAAGTATCGCACCGGGAATTTCATCTGGTTCTTTTCCGACAAGTTCCAACTTCCCAATACTAAACTTAAGAGAAATCTCCCAAATCGAAATAATGCTCACAAAAACTTCATTTTGTGTGTTTGTAAGTATCTCCTTTACGTCCTTAGAGAGCTTATCCGTAGAGATCAAGGCCCACACCAAAGCATGAGTGTCAAGAAGGTATCTCACGATTATTATGAAGCAAGAAACTCCTCATCTGACATCTTAAAATCTTTTGAAAACTTGATTTCAGCCTTACCTTTCCAAATTCCAAGCTTCACCTTATTTTTCTTCTTTAAATCACGAAAGGGAACTACCATACCGATCGGCTCCTTCTTCTTCCCATAAGAGAAAGCAACACTATCTCCAGCCAAAATCTGGCTCACTACATCAGAAAAATTTGCTTTCAGCTCACCAACAGTTAAAGTATTCATAAATCTATTGTAGTGCTTCTTGTCAACTTGTCAAGAACCCCACACAACCTTCACCTTCGGCCATTTTTCTTGGATTTCTTTATGCACCACCCTCCATTCAAAGATTTCCTTTGTAATCCCCTCCCCAGCGGCATTTCTCCGAAAAACAATGTCCATCAAATCGTCAATTCCATAGGGAGCATAAATAAGCAATTGGTCATCATCTTGGAGCCTTACGCCGATACAAGAACAAACCTCTGGCCAATTATCAATATCTTGTTCAGACGACATTAACGCTGTCCTCTCAATTCCTTTTTTATTTTTATACCATTCATGAACATTGAGAGAATTTTTGAAGTCCCATTCCACCTCTGGAAGCGCACTCGTTAATTGCTGTCTCACAGCCTCTTCATCAATCGGCTCAGAAGAAAAATATATTAGATCGATATCACGAATCGGAGTTTTCTCAGTATTCCCATGCAGATTATCCCACACAGCATTTCGAACAACTCCAGCTCCCACATACCAATTTGGCAAATTAACTGATCTTGCAATCTGAAGAATCTCCATAAGCCTCTCATCTTTCTGAATTATTTTGGTCAACTCCCCCCTCCTCTCCATTACCTGGGATTATAGCAAGTCAGCATTATAAATAATGTATAATCCATCTTGATGAACTACAGAACTCTCGGGAAAACTAAACTCAAGGTATCTGAAATCGGCATGGGTACATGGCAATTAGCCAATGATCCAAACATGTGGGTAGGTGCAGATCTCAAAGAAAGCTTCAGAAGTCTATATGAATTTGTTGAACTTGGAGGTAATTTCATCGACACAGCATGGGTCTATGGATTTTCAGATGACGATCCCAACAAACATCCGTCAGAAGAATTAATAGGCAAATTCCTCAAAGAATCAAAAAAAAGGAATGATTTGATAATTGCAACGAAGGTAGCTCCAAAAAATTGGCATTGGCCTGCATGGGGTGCAGACAAACTCGATGATTGCTTTCCTAGTGATCATATTGAGAAACTCGTGAATGACTCACTCAGAAGTTTAGGTGTCGATTATATCGACCTGATGCAATTTCATGTCTGGAATGACAACTGGTCCAATGACGATCATTGGCAAAAAACCGTAGAAAAAATAATTTCGTCTGGAAAAGTACGCTATTGGGGAATATCAATAAACGATTATCAGCCAAGCAATTGCTTTAAAACGCTCGACACCGGATTGATATCCACCATTCAATTTATTTTTAACATCTTTCATCAAAAGCCAGAAGAGAGTCTTCTCCCATATGCAAAAGAAAATAATATAGGGCTGATTGCACGAGTACCATTAGACGAAGGAGGGCTCACAGGAAAATTTAACAATGAAACTACATTCGAAGAAGGCGACTTCAGAAATAACTATTTCAAAGGAGAAAGATTGTTAGAGCTAGTCAAGAGAACAGACGCAATCAAAAGAGACACAGGAAGCGAAAAACTTGCCGAACTATCGCTAAGATGGATTCTCTCTCATCCCGAAGTTTCAACCACAATTCCAGGGATGAGAAAGGTAGATTATGTTAAGTCAAATACGGAAGCTTCTGAGAAAGGCAAACTAGAGGACGAATTAATGAAAGAACTAAAAAACCATGCTTGGGAAAGGAATTTCTATGCTCCCGGTTCGGTAGATCCAGAAATGGAAGATCAAGGTTATATCGAAATCTAATTCTTATTTGCTCTCAAACTCATAAATCAACTTTGCTAGTTTTGGGAAAACTGCATCTGCCTCATCCATCTTCACCCCTTCACTCATAATGACAATCACAAACGGATTTTCTGTATAGATAACCCCCGCGTCATTCACCACATTAACTTCCCTCCCATATTTATGCGCAACCGGAACTTCATCCGGAATACCCTTTGGCAAGTGCTCCTCATAAATCGTGTCGATCAAGTGATCAAGCATTACATCTCGGTTCGATGTATCCATAAAATCTCCATTCCATAATTTCAAAAACAGTCCGCCAATATCTGCGGGCGACGTAGTATTTTTCTCATAACTTGTTGCACTCATCGCATTAGCCCGCAAAAACTGCTCGACACTTTGTGCACCCATTGCGTTGACAACTACATTAAAGGCAGTATTATCGCTCTTCTCCCCCATGAGCCCAAGTAGCTCTCCATAAGTCCAAATCGTGTCCGAGCCCTCATATTGCAAAGGCCCTGACCCCGCCACTTTATCCTCCTCGCGAAGCCGATAAGTATCATCAAGATCCACGCCTCCCCGATAAGCCATAACCATGACAGGAAGCTTAATCAAGGATGCCGCCTGAAAAACATTCTTATGGTTATAGCCGTATGATGCGCCGTCCGTTAGCCTCACAACATAAAACCCATAAACCCCAGTCAAATTATTTGTAAGGCTGCGAAACTCCTCTACAACCGGCGCCGAATCAACCTCAGGAATTTCGCCCTTCCCCATCGGCTCATCAAAAACATAAGTCTTACTAAAACTAAATTTCGGCAGCTGAAGTTGCGGGTACCCCGGCAATTTCCATCCACGGGAAGACAGAGCAAGAAGTAGCGAACCCCCAGCCGTTACGGCCATCACCAAAAACACCAAGAAGCGCTCACCCTTTTCCCAAGGCTTTTTCGGTTCTTTCCTGTTTTTTTTGTTCTCAGGCTTAAGGTCCTTAATTTTCCTTGTATCAGGCTTGATCTGCTCAGACCTTTCCTCGGACTCCCCTTCTTTTTTCCTTCCAAAAAATCTCATCGAGGTAATTGTAGCAAAGTCCTCATTAAATTTGACAGTACAATAGTACAATAATACAATTGAAGGAACTATGAACTGGATCACAACAAACATCCGCTTCCCCGAGGACATGTATATGGACCTAAAAATGGAAGCCGCGAAAAAACGCACTTCTGTAGCTGATATTGTGCGCAAAAAAATAGAGAAGAAGAATAAAAAGAAGAAAAAAGTAAATGTAGAAAAGTTCATGAAAGAACTTGAAGAGTTGGCTCGAGAAAATGACCGCCAAAACCCCGGTATTAGCTTCAGCGAAAAGTTGATCGAAATGCGCTACGAACAATGACCGTTGTAGACACCTCTGTCGCGCTAAAGTGGCTCAGAAGAACAGACGAAAAACACATACACCAAGCATTACTGTTACTAAAAGGTCACTTAGGTGATAACAAACAAATCACAGTGCCAGATTTACTGTTTATAGAAGTGGCAAACGCCCTTGCTACTAAAACAGACACAGACAATACACAAATCAAAAAAGACCTCAAAAAACTATTTGAAGTAGGTTTAAAGACTCACTACACAACAAAAGAAGAACTTCTCAAAACAAGCCTTCTAGCCAAGAAACATAAAACTTCAGTTTACGATATGCTCTACGCCGTCATTGCCAAAGAGCACAAAACAACACTTTATACCGCAGACAAAAATTTCATATCAAAAACAAAATTTAAACACGTCAAACACATTAGTGAAGTCGAATTAAAAGCCTAGTTTCTCCTTTTTCCCCAAACTTCTTCATTCACAATCTCTTGAGGTTTATTGCCAGACAAAACAGCCAAAATCGATCCAACAGCCTGGCTCGTCATTTTCTCCCTCGCCTCAACTGTTGCAGAAGCAATATGCGGTGTGAGAATTATATTCTCCATACTAATAAATTCAGGATTAACATAAGGTTCGTTGTCAAACACATCAATCGCAGCCCCTTTTACATGTCCATCTCGCAAAGCCCCTGCCAAATCATGCTCATCGATCACCGCTCCCCGAGCCGTATTTATAATATAAATCCCATGCTTCATTTTATTAATAGAGTTTTTGTTGATCATATGCCGAGTCTCAGGAGTCAAAGGAACGTGTAAGCTCAAGTAATCAGATCGCGCGTAAAGATCATCTAACTCCGCAAACTCCATTCCGTATTTTTGCTCCGCCTCCTCATCACGACTCCTCTTGTTATAGAGTACCTTCATATTAAATCCAGCGGCCTTACTTGCCATCATCGTCCCAATTCTCCCAAGTCCCACAATCCCTAGAGTTTTCCCAAATAAATTATCCCCAAGGAAAATATCCGGCTCCCATCCGAAGTATGCCCCTCCCCGCACTGCCTCATCAGATTCAACAACACGTCGAGAGATAGCAAGCATGAGGCTCCATGCATGCTCGGCAACCGATTCATTTACTTCATCACTTGGAGTATTTGTAACAACCACACCCTTCTCAGTTACTTGTGAAACATTTATATTGTCAAAGCCAACAGCATAATTACTGACTATTTTTAGCTGAGGCCCAAGGGCATCAATTACTTCACCATCAATTTTGTCTGTTAGAAGAGTAAGTACAGCATCAGAGCCTTTTGCATTCTCAATAAATTCCTCGGCAGTCAGTGGTCTATCAAATTGGGAAACACGAACCTCGTGATCGTGATTATTAAGAAGCTCCTCCATCGCCTTCCCCGGAATCTTTCTGGTTACATATATCTTCGCCATTTTTCTTTGTCATCCCGCACTTGATGCGGGATCTAATTCAATAATAAACTAAAATTCTTTTACTTCAAACGAAGACCCCCACTTTTCCTTCATCTCAGCCATGCGGGCAGGAGTCAAAAGCCCCTCCCGAGCACCTATGTAAAGTACAACCGAAGTTGAATTAAGGGTTCCCCAGACCATCGCTTCAGAAAGAGTTAATCCCTTCGATAATGCAGCAACCGTTCCAGTAGAAAAAGCATCCCCCGCTCCAGTTCTCTCAACAACAGGTGATTCCTCCGGTATCCCGCAATGCAGATACTGATTACCATCATAAGCAAAGGCCCCATTTCTTGCGTCCGTTATAATCACAGTTTTTGGACCATGACTTCGAAGTTCATTCAAAAGTCTCTTGGTGTCAGCTTTATCTCCACCAACCAACTTTTGAGCCTCCTCGCGGTTCAAAAGCAAAACCTCGGTTACCTCAAAGATAAGTTTCTCCCCTTCAAGTCCTTCTTTTAATTGGTATGTCCCAGGATTAAACCCAAGCTTCGCACCACTTTCCTTTATGTATTTATTGACAGCTCCATGTAGGACCTCATGCCCCTCGGCCGATGAAGAATAATAAACCCAGGGAACCTTTGGAAACTCCGGTAATTGATAGTCACGGTGTTCATGGAATACGAAAATAACACGCTCCGGACCATAATTTATAACAGAACTAAAATTGCTCCCCTTACCCTCATCTACGCGTATAAAATCAGTGGCCACTCCCTCACTCTTGAAAACTTCAAGCATCTCTCGCCCATCAGCATCTCCTCCAATGTGCGTATAAATTGCAGTACGAAGCCCAAGTCGCGAAGATCCAATCGCATTATTTGCACTATTCCCAACCGCAGCGATCCGGGTTTTCTTTTTAACCCCGATCTTGCTACCACTCTCCACACAAAACTGTGCATCCTGCCCAGGAGTATTCATTACATGCCCTCCATCAACCTCCAAAAAAACATCGATCGTAGAATCTCCAATAGAAATTAAATCAAAGTCGCTCATTTTCCTTCTCTCGCCATACTATCACGCTTTGCCGCCTCAAGAAATGCCTTTTGCGCGGCCGGAATATTCTCATCTTTCCCAGCCCAAATTTGAAGAGCCTCATCCTGCAAAGCACGGCCATAAGAAAAACTAAGCTCCCACGGCGCCTCGCCTCGTTTATTTATTTCCCTCAAATTATCCTCTGCCTCCTTCGGTGATTGCCCGCCTGACAAAAACACAATCCCGGGAACTTCGCGGGGGACATTATCATGAAGCACTTTCATTGTGACATCAGCAATCTCTTGAGAAGTTCGCTGCTCACCACTTAATTTTCCCTGATGAATCATATTTGGCTTAAGAAGCATGGCTTTGTAGTCTACTTTATGTTTTTCAAGCTCCATAAATACAGCTCGCAATGTCATATCGGTCGCCTCCTCTGAAGCAATAAGTTTATTATCCCCATCCATCAAAACCTCAGGTTCAACGATAGGGACCATTCCACGACTCTGAACAATAGCAGCATATTGAGCCAACATCTCCGCATTCGCATGAATCAAAGTGTCACTTGGAGAATCCTCATCGATATTAATAACAGCTCTCCATTTGGTAAACTTTGCCCCCAATGCTTTGTATTCATCAAGTCTCTCAGGTAAACGATCCAACCCAATTGTTATATTCTCCCCTGGAAACTGAGGCATCTCACGCTTCCCTTCATCAACCTTAATTCCCGGTATTATTCCTCTCTCTTCCAATAATTTGGGGAATGGTTTGCCATCATTAGTCAACTGACGAAGGGTTTCATCAAACATAATCACACCACTTATATATTTCTCAATTTCGGGAGCTGTAAAAAGCATCTGCCGATATCGCCTGTGATTCTCAACACTATCCTCTATGCCAACTTTTTCTAATTTTTTCTTTATACTGTCAGTGCTCTCATCAGCCGCCAAAATACCTTTTCCCTCCGCAACTAACCTCTTTGCAATCTCCCGCGCTTCTTCCATCAGTTAAATCTACCAGACTCTAAGTAAAATTTCCTTCCCAAACACCAAAAACCAATTCCAGTCCCTCCAAAAATTCAACTAATAAAATGGGAACCCAAAAACGATCACCTACAAACATTTCGTAGAAGTAGAGCTGTGGGGCAAAACCCGCTAACTATCCTTCCTTTTAATCACCTTCTTTGAAGCTTCCACAATGTTTTTAGCCTTCATGCCGTATTTGATCAAAAGCTCATCCGGCTCACCACTCTCTCCAAAATGATCCGGCATCCCTATAAACTCCATCGGCACCGGGAAATTCCGAGCCAGAACTTCGGCAACTGCCCCCCCAAGTCCTCCAATTATCTGATGTTCCTCCACAGTTACAACAGCTCCCGCCAACTTAGCCGCACGGATCACAGCCTGCTCATCCAGCGGTTTTATTGTGTGACTGTTTAGCACAATCGATCCAATTTTACTTTTCGCCAAATCCCTCGCTGCAACAAGTGCTTCATACAAAAGCGGCCCGGCAGCAATTATGGCAACCTTCGGGTCACGGTCCTCCCAGTAAACCTCAGCTCGCCCAATTTTAAATGGTGTAGCCTCGGTGCTCATCACAGGAGTTTTCTCACGCGCAAATCGCAAATAAGTCGGTTTCTCGTTAAACGCAGCCTCAAAGGTCGCTTTCTTCCCCTCAATTGCATCTGATGGATAAACAACAACCATGTTAGGAATTGAGCGCATAGTGGCAATATCCTCCAATGCTTGGTGAGTTGCTCCATCCGGTCCAACAGAAATCCCCGCGTGACACCCAGCGATCTTCACAGGAACATTGTTCAAAGCAGCAGTTGTCCGAATCTGCTCCCAATTTCGCCCAGGTGAGAAAGCTGCATAAGAAGCAATAAAGGGAATCTTGCCATAAGCTGCCATCCCAGAAGCAACAGTAGCCAGAAGCTGCTCCGCCACCCCAATCTCAATAAAGCGTTCAGGAAATCTCTTCCTGAACCACTCAGTACGAGTACTCTCAGTCAAATCCGCACAAAGTGCAACGACTCGCGTGTCCTTCTCCCCAGCGGCGACCAATCCATTACCATACCCATCCCGAGTCGGCAACGCCTCCATCCCCCTCTTAAACATATTTGGATTTAATTTCGCTTCTTTTTTAATCATTTTCTATTCATGCTCCCCTCGTATCTTCCCCCCCATTGTCCTAAGCTGATGCAAGGCAATTTTCGCCTCCTCGCTGTTTGGCGGTTTCCCATGCCATTCAAATTTATTTTCCATAAAGTCAACACCCTTCCCTGGAATTGTATGCGCAATAATCACAGTCGGCTTCTCATAAACGGCTCTTGCATGATTCACACTATCTATAATCTCCCGCATATTATGCCCATCAATATGAAGAACATGCCAATTGAATGCTTTATATTTATCCTCCAATGGCTCCAGAGGCATCACATCCTCTGTATGTCCATCAATCTGAATATTATTCCGATCAATAAATACAGTTAGGTTTGAAAGCCTGTTACGCCCTGCGAACAAGACTCCTTCCCAATGATTCCCAGCATCGTGTTCACCGTCACTTGTTATACAAAACACCCTAAACCGCTTGCTATCCATCCTCGCTGCATACGCATACCCAGCAGCCTGAGCAAGTCCAGATCCAAGTGGCCCAGAAGTACTTTCCACAGATGGCAATCTTTCTCGCTCTGGATGTCCCTGGAGATCGCTCCCCAGTTTTCTGAGTGTCTTTAGCTTCGAAGAAGGTATATACCCAGCCTGAATCATTGTTGCATAACGTATTGGTACAATATGTCCACACGACAGAAAAAGTCGATCGCGATCCCCCCACAAAGGCTCCTCTGGATTGTGGTTCATGATATTGAAGTACAAAGCAGTAAAAATATCAGCCATTCCCAATGGTCCTGCAGAATGCCCACTTCCAGCAGCCAAAAGCATTTTAATCAGATCACGGCGAATTTTATTTGCAATTTCCTGAAGTTCAGAAGTATCTGCAGTTCTAATCATTTAATAATACTATCACAAGGAGTTATCTGTTCTAAGTCATAAAAGCCCGCTCAGCACAGACTTGACAATCACCATCATGGTCAACCTTCATAAGCTCAGATTGCAACTCCCGAATCGTTGGCAATATCTGGTCCTTCGTTTCAACTATCCTAAAAACATCCAGTTCTACCTGATTAATATCCATTCCCTTTTTTATCGCACCTATAATCTCATGCCAAAATTCTCCAAACAAAATAAACGGTTTATGATGACCATAATAAAGTTTGGCCAATACCCAAGCAGTTGCAAACTCACTCATCGTTCCTGATCCCCCACGAAAAATAATAAAGAGGTCCCCATGCTCCATCAGCTTAAACATTCTCTCAATATAGTTATCAGTACGAATTTCCTTATCAGTAATATTTCTTAAATATTTACCCTCAAAACCAGGGGCGTTTTCAGGATAAAAAGTCACAGAAAGCGTTGCGCCGCCAACAGATTCAGCGCCTTGAGTCGAAGCATTCATAATCCCAGGGCCTCCTCCATTTACAATCGTAAATCCCTTTTTGGCCAACATCTTCGCAATATCATACGCCTCTTTATAAATAGGATCCGTTTCAGGAGATTCAGAGTCGCCAAAAAAAGCAATGTTTCTAATTACTTCGTTATGAGCTAAATGAACTTTCTCTTCCATTATCGATATGCTGCTTCTATATATTTTTTAATATTTTCTGCGAGATCTCCATCAAAAATCCTGTTTCCAATAACAACCTCATCGACCGAATCCTCTCGCACATCATCTATCTTATCAAATGTCACTCCTCCGTCATCGCAAATTTTATATTTATATTTTGACAAGGACCTCATCTTATCAAGTTCTAGCATTTTAGAAAGGCTTGATTGATTAAATTCTTGTCCTCCGTGTCCAGCCTTGACGCTCATCACAAGGATAACATCAAGGTCAAGGAGCACCTCCTCATCGATTTCACTTACTGGGGTATCAAGATCAATAGCCAAACCAACTTCAATCCCCAACTCTTGTGCCTTAGCAACATATGCAACCTGGCTCTGCATCAGTTCAATATGTCCAATAGCCCGGGTAACATTTCCCCGAACACATTTCTCCAGCCAATGAGTGGGTTCCTTGACCATCAAGTGATAATCAACAAGAGCTCCTCCCTCAATATCGTTAAGCACATCAGGATAAATAGTCTTATTGTCGGCAAAATGGCCATCAATAATATCTATGTGCACCCTCTCGGCCACACCATTAACCCGCGCAATCATCTCCCGCGCCTTCGCAGGATCAGAAGTGAGTATGCCAGGAATTATCTCAATCATAAATTCACTAATTCTAATACTTTCTTAGCTGCATTTTCTGGAACTAAATTTATTCCGGACACCTCTGAAAATTCTACCCACTCTGGATTATACCAATCCACGCTAGGGTCACGCTCACCCTCTTCACCTCTCATTATTAAATCTCCTTCCCCACATCCACAAAATAAAACGGGTGTTTGTTTCCACCCTCATAGGTCTCCATTTCAAACGCAAACTTTGGATTAATGGCTTTCAAACTAGTCTCCTCCTCAATCTCCCTTACAACTGTTTGTTCAGGAGATTCCCCCTCCTCAATCCCACCACCCGGGAACACCCAATACTCCTCCCCATCTTTTTTTCGATGAATCAACAAAATTTTATTATCTTTAACGATTATTGCTGAAGCTCGTATCCCTGTCCTCGTCATCAACTAATTATGCATGAGGGTAATTGGATCGCTTGGAGCCTTGTCCCCACCCAGTGTATTCCCCACTCTTATAACCTGCTCAATCAAGCGGTTTACATACCCCCATTCATTGTCATACCAAGCAAACACCTTCACCAAATTCCCTGCAACCACCTGCGTAAGCCCCAAATCTACGATTGCTGATTCAGTCCTGCCTATTATATCCGAGCTCACCACGGGCTCATTAGTCACAGCCAATATTCCCTTATACAGGGCATTTTCAGAGGCTTCCTTCAGTGCATTGTTAACATCATCAACACTTACATCCTGTTTCAAAAGAAGCGTAAAGTCAGTCATGGATCCAGTAACAACCGGCACACGAAGTGACGCTCCATCAAATAAACCTCTCAAAGATGGAATCGTCTCGGTCACCGCAATCGCGGCACCAGTTGATGTTGGAATAATGTTCAAGGCCGCTGCCCTCGCGCGCCTTAGGTCCTCATGTGAATTGTCCTGAAGTCTCTGATCATCGGTATAGCCATGAATCGTTGTCATCATCGCCTTCTCAATTCCAAATTTGTTATGAAGTGCCGAAGCAACAGGTGCAATACAGTTTGTTGTACACGAAGCATTCGATATTACAGTCGCCTCACCTTTGTATTCGTTAACCCCAAGCACGTAAGTTCCAATATTACTGCCTTTTGCCGGCGCCGAAATTACAACACGCTTTGCTCCCGCCTTAGCATGTTTCAGTGCTCCCGCCTCGTCGGTAAACTTCCCCGTCGATTCAATAACAACATCCACCTTATATTCCCCCCAAGGAATTTTCTCCGGATCTTTCTGTGCCAAAACAGGAGTACTTTTGCTGTCAACTATCAAATAACCCAAAAGATTATCCTCATCCGTTATTTCCTTTGGAGTCTTAACGCTTTGCACACCAATTTCCTTTTCAAACTTTCTATAAGTTGTATCGTATTTAACAAGATGTGCCCAACCGGCTGTATCCATCGATCCAGAAGTGTTTATTGCAGCAAACTCAATTTCATTTGAGTGTCTAGCAGTTCCCACACGATATGCTAACCTTCCAATCCTCCCAAACCCATTAATGCCAACCCTAATCATGAAGTCAGTGTAACAACGCCTCGAGTCCGGGTAAAGTACCCTTTGCCAGAAACTGTAGCATTGCCCCACCGCCTGTTGATACAAAATCAAACTTTTCACTTAAACCAAGCATGCTAATTGCTCGTCCAGTATCCCCACCTCCGGCAACTTTAAAGGCAGAAGCAGCAGCAACCGCCTCAAAAACCTCCTTCGTCCCCTGTCTATGCCCTTCATTCTCAAATTTTCCAAGTGGGCCACTTACAACAATCGTCCCAGCATTCTCAATTTCCGATACAAAGCTCTCAATCGTATGTTTCGTCACATCTTCCTTGTCTTGAATCAATCTCCCCAGCACCACTTTGTCATTCTTGTAATCCTCACCCAAAATAGTAGGTAAAAGCCCAGCCACCAAAACCCTGTCAGAAATCCTAATAAAGTCTTCTAAATAATCAAGCTTGTCTTCCTTCGCGCCACTCAATATTGTTACAACCGGCCGCTTTGGATTATCAAGGACACGGGATAAATTCTCCACTTCGCGCACAAACTGTACCCCAGCAGCTTTTGGCAAAAACTTAGGAATCCCAACAATGGTTGCCTCAGCGCGGTGCGAAACCCCAAACGCATCATTTATATAAAACTCACCGCACGAAGCCAACTGCCTTGCAAACTCCTCATTATTATCGCCCTCTTCGTTCCAAAACCGTACATTCTCAAGAAGCACAAACTTTTTGTCAGAGCCCTTAACCGCATCAACTACCTCACCAAATTGTGCATAAGGCTTATACTCCACAAAAGCCATCTCTTCTCCTAAACATTTTGAAAAATAAGTCGCCAAGATTCTCTGCGACAAACTTTCCTCATACTCGCCCCCTTTTGGCCTCCCCAATTTCCCAAGAACAATTATCTTCCTTGCTCCTTTTTCGCGACAAAGCGAGAGGGTGCTGCAAACAGCCTCAAGTCGGGATGGATCCTTTACTTCTCCATTCTCCATTGGAGCGTTAAGTTCAGCCCTCACAATAACCGCCTTCCCATTAATGTCGGTATTTTCAAGCTTCGGTAAATCAAAACTCATATCTTAATTATTCTCCTCCACGCGTGCAATGTCACGTAGCCTTCTCTGATAGCGCTCCGTATTCTCAGCAAATTCAGTTTCCAAAAACTTCTCAACCATTTCAATCGCTTCACCATCACTGGTGTAGTCAGCTGCAATCACCAATATATTCATATCATCATCCCGCCTGCCTGCTTCAACTTGTTCTGGTTCCTTCCCAATTGAACTCCTGGCTCCATCAAATTTATTTGCCATGACATCCACCCCAACCCCACTTCCACAAGCCAAAATCCCCATCGAATTTCTATTTAAAGCAACACTTGATGCCACCCTCCCTGCAAAAGTTGTGTAGTCATCATTCTCATCCAGAGTGTGCGCACCCTGATCGAGAACCTCATAATCATGTTCAAGAAGCCAAACCTTAATTTTTTCTTTGATTTTGAAGCCCCTATGATCAGAGCCTAAATATACTTTCATAACATTAACTAAACCCTTTCAACAGTTCTTCTGTCCTCGCTTTCGGGTCCTCTGACTTAACAATATCCGATGCCACCGCAATTCCCACAGCCCCCAGCTCCATGCTCACCCTCACATCTTTTTCACTCTTAATCCCGGCTCCGACCACCAAAGGAATTCTAGCATCGCGGGCTATTTCAACCGCTTTTGCAACAACTTCCGGCTTAGCCTCCGCTACCGATGTTGTGGTACTTCCAACCAATTCTGGCGGCTCATACGAAGCAAAATCAGGGCGAAGTGTGAGTATTTTCTTAAGCTCCTCCAAATCTCCCGCAAAAACCAAAGTCTTCAAGCCCACCTCCTTCGCCCGCAATACAGCGTGAGTCAAATCATCAAAATTATTAAACTTATGCTCCGAATGGTTTAAAAAAACTCCATTTGCACCATCTTCTTTAACGGCCTCAGGTAAAATCGACCCCGTGTGTGCCCCAAAGGTTACAGGATCAATATGCTGTGTCCATATCTCAAGTTTAGTCATCAGGCTCGCCTCCTTAAGGTCGGATGCCTGCAACACCGGAATTATTTTTGTCTGACTTTCCTCAGAACAACCCTCCAACACTTTTACTAAATCAAGTGCCCTCTCCCCAGTTGCCTGCTCGTAGGTCTTAAAATTTACAAAAATCATGATTAACTCAAGAAATATCCAAAGACAGATAGCCAAAGAGGCTGCTCAATAACTGCAAGCTCGCCACTGGCCACACTAACAGTCGCCGTCACCGGTACAGTCACCTCCAATAATCTAAACAGTTTAATGCTTCGCTCACCGTGCGCAATATACTGGAGGGCTCCCTCCCCCGAAGTATCAAGCTCGACATTCCCATCCTCTCCAATCTCGGTCAAAATACCAGCACGGAACAAACTAGCCATTGCGTCATATGGCAAAATAGTCAAAAAGGTTACCCCACTATCAGTCCGCACAGAGAACTCCTTCGTTGCCGCATCAATATTAATTGGATACGAAGTCTTTGCAGTATATCCACGCTGCTGTATCAGAAAACTTCCATTTTCATACATCACGCGGACCCTCTTCGGGGCGGCTTTCTCCTCTATCTCAATTATATTGCCATTATAAGAAGTAACATCAGCCTCGAAGCTCTCACCATTACTAGAAACCAAAAGCTTTGCCTTTCCACCATTGTTTGAAAGATTAATCTTCTCACCAATAGGAATCTTCCCATCAAAAACCTTCTTTACTTCAATCGATCCTCGCTCGAATTCAGGGCTTTCATACGACAACACATTGATAGTAAGATCACCATCCACCGATATATCCACAATCGCAGCATGGATAGGCGACGGCAAGGCAAAGGCCAAAACAAAAAGCATCATCAAAGCAACTACCTTTCTCATTAACCCATTCTACGCGAGAGGCCAACGCTCCTCAAGCATTCATTCTTGAATAAATTCCGAATAGGGCCAATAGAGCAGCAACCAATAACCATTGAGTAGAAGCGAGCCAAATATCAGTCCCGGTAAAACCAATGCCTGACAATACAACGCACAAAAACGCACCGCCCATCAATGCTTGCGACAATTGTCCCCAATCCTTCTTCTTCAATTTCATACTAATCACCTCCCACCCGCCAACAAATTTCGGCTCAAGCCGCGTACGCATAGTACAACTAAGGCTTGCGCTGAAATTGTGGTGGGCCCATCCATATCTCAATATACTCTAAATTGCATGTAATCGAAAAATGATGATAAAATTAGCACCATGTATCCAGACAATACCCAACAACAAAGCCAACCACTACCGCAAGAACAAATAGAACCGGTTCAACAGCCAAACCCCAACATATATCCACAAAATAACTCATCTGTCGTTCCACCCACACCAGTCCCAAATCCAAATCCCCTAAACAAACCTCCAATACCCCAAGCCGGCGGAAACAGAAACGACGCAATAGAAAAAGCTGAACAAATAACACTCTTTACATATTTTGGTGTCGCCGCGCTCCTATTATTCAGGTTCGTACTCTCACTCTTCGGAGCAAGCAGAACAACGCCATTTGTAGACTTTATATTTCAACTGACGACCCCTTTCATGATTCCTTTTGAATCTATGTTTGGTGGCCCAAAAGGCTATCAAAACTATCAACTTGAATTTGAAGTACTAGTTGCTCTTCTCGTCTATGGATTGGTCTTTTTTGGCCTTGCGCGCCTAATTAAGATCATCTTTAAGTAATGTCCATCAAACTCGAGGAATCTTGGAGACAAACTCTCGAAGAAGAATTTACAAAAAATTACTTCGTAACCCTCACAAACTTTATAAAGGATGAGTACCAAAAAGGTACCGTTTACCCCCATCCAAAACAAATCTTCAGTGCACTTGATTCCACCCCTCTGGACCTTGTAAAGGTAGTAATCTTGGGACAGGATCCATACCACAGTGAAGGTCAAGCGAACGGTCTGGCCTTCTCAGTCAATGACGGAATCGCCATCCCACCCTCCCTTGTCAATATCTACAAAGAAATCGAAAAAGACACAGAAAACACTCCACCCAAAAGTGGCAATCTCAGTCGTTGGGCACGCCAAGGAGTTCTGCTGCTAAACGCAACTCTTACCGTCCGGGAAGGGCTAGCAGGCTCACACCAACGAGTTGGCTGGGAAGAGTTTACAGATGCAGTAATACAAAAACTCTCACAAAAAAGAAGCCACCTAGTCTTTCTGCTCTGGGGTAGCTACGCCCAGAAAAAAGGTGAATTTATTGACCCAAAAAACCATCTGGTGCTAAAGTCAGCCCACCCATCTCCGCTATCCGCAGATAAAGGATTTTTTGGCTGCAAACACTTTAGCCTTACAAATGCCTATCTTATTATGCACGACAAATCACCAATTGATTGGTAATTAAGCTGCTTTTTCTTCTGGAGCCTCAGCCTCTTCCACTACTTCTGGTTCTTGTGGCACTTCAGTTGCTTGCGCCATGCCACCCGTATCCTGTTGTGGAGCTGCACCCTCTTCACGAGGTTTAGCCTCATTTACAACTAATTGTCGGCCCTTGAGTTCTTGACCATTGAACATTTCAATAGCCTTTTGTGCTGCTTCCTCAGTTTCAAATTCAACAAATCCAAATCCTTTGCTTCGTCCTGTGTATTTATCAGTAATTACAACAGCATCAGTAACTGTTCCTGCCTGGGAAAAAGTAGCAACTAGGTCATCATAAACGACTCCCCAATCGAGGTTTCCGACATATAACTTTTTGTTCAAAACATTCTCACCGCCTTACTATTTTGGAAAGACCGCCTCACAAATAAGAACGCCCCTCCTGTTAAGGCAAAATATACCATATTTGGGGGATAAATCAACTATTACGAAATAAGTCACACCATTTCAAACCAAAATAAAACCCCACATGATTGTGGGGTTCAAAAACAACAATAGCAAGATGGTGGCCCAACACAGAGCCTCTATGCCGGCACCGGCACAGGAATCCACTCCGGCAACAATTTCGGCCTGGGAACACTTAGAATCCGGGTGGCGCCATTCACATGGATTGTTGCCACCAGGTCATACCAACCCGGACCGTTCGGAACAACTATCCCACCCTTGGGCAGGATGACATCATCGGGCAGTTCATCCTTATAAGGATTGCCGCTAATATCGAGGATTTCAACACCCTCAACATCACAAAAATATATAATGTCCATCTGAGGTGCGACATTATTGGCCGCCAAAACACCATAAGTCAAAGGGCCAACTCGCACACGAGGAACGACAACCTTAACGGTATGTCCATCCTTGACACCTGCCTCTTCTAGGGCCTCAACTAGCACCCAAGACTGCGATGCTACTGTAACGATTCGCTGTACCATCAAACACCTCCCTCGTTATTGTCCTTGCTTTAAAATGTGCGAGACCACCACCAAGGCTTTATTATATAAAATCGAAGTCAATAATTCAACACTACAGGATAAGATTCCCCATTTGTCATCACAGTCCCATCATAGACTAAGCCAACACAAAAAATAACGTACTGCTATAATCTATCTATGTTCGGGAAAAAGAAAGGAGACGAAGAAAAAACAACAGTAGTGACAAGCCTCACTCCATCAAAAGAATTTAAACTTCCAGAACTCCCCAAAGAAGAAAAAAAGGCTTTTTATTCATACCGTCCGTATGCTGACATTCCCGCCGATCAAAAAGTCGCACTCTTCATGATGGTCATCCTATTACTAGCAATGCCAATTGGTCTTGGGTTAATCGGCCAACAAAAGACGCCGTCTCTCTCAAAAGCAAGCAGGGATAAATCAGTTAAGGCAGAAAACAACACCCCATCAATTTCTACCGCTTCATTACCCATTGGTACCGTGGGAGAAAATTACGATGCAACAGTTAGTGGATTTGATTTAGACATTGCTGATAATCTAACTCTCATCGCCAAAGAACTTCCACCTGGCCTCAGTATACAAAAATGTGTGGAGTCAGCATCAGAATTAAACGCAAGTGAAGAAAAAATTCGTCGTATCGAATGTAAAATAAGCGGCGTCCCAGAAAGATCAGGTATTTTTCATCTTAACTTCACATTAAAAGACGATGCCGACTCGATACAAAAAACAATCCCCCTAACGATCATTGACTAGACACTGCCATTTCCATGAAAAGATATCTGCCTGATTTTTTCGAACTCGCAACAGGCATTCTGCTCGGACTCATTCCTCTCATAATTATCTTACCTCTCGTGATCCTCAAGTTTGGCACGGTAAAAAAAGCAGTATCAATACCTCCAAAACTATTTAGGAACTCCTACCAACCCATCGTGGAAAAAGATACTGGTATGGATGTGCTTCTGATGGGCCATGGAGGTCGCGGGCATGATGGAGGCATGCTCGCAGATGCCATTATCTTAATACATATCGATCCAAAACCTCAAGAAATATCACTTATTGCCATCCCTAGAGACATATGGGTTGAACTCCCCACTCGCTCTGATCAAAAGGAGCCTCACAAAATTAACATGAGCTACGCGATCGGCAACGATGACACAGGGTATCCTCTCAAAGAACCAATCTATCAAGGCTATCACGGAGGTGGCAACTTAGGAAAACATGCAGTTTACAAAGTCACAGGGCTCTTCCCAGATTATTATGTTGCAATTGATTTCGACAGCTTCACAAAAGCAGTCGATCTATTAGGTGGACTTGATATTGATGTCCCAGTAACCTTCACAGACGAGTATTACCCCGTCAAAGGTCTGGAAAACGAAAGCTGTGGCAAAAGCGGAGAAGATATTGCCAAACTTACAGCAACGAGAAGCGGTTTCCTTTTGGAAAAGGAATTCCAGTGCCGCTACGAAACTCTAAATTTCTCAAAAGGTAATACAAATATGAATGGTGCTACATCGCTTAAATTTGCCCGTTCGCGTCACAGCACAACCTCTGGTGATGACTTTGCCAGGGGCGAAAGACAGCAAGCCATTCTCAAAGCCCTTATCATGAAACTGATTTCTATAAACGCTATTCAAAATATTGAGGGTCTCTACAAAGAGTATCAAACATTTGTAAGAACAGACATCAGTCTCGACGATGCAATCACAACCACAGGGCTATTAGGCAAAGTAGATAATTACAAAGTAAAAAATATCAACATTACTGACAAAAATTATCTGCAAAGCGCAGTAAGCCAAAATAACCAGTACCTACTAATACCCAAAGCAGGAGACCAAAACTTCACAGAAATTCACACGTTTATAAAAAATGAATTAAAATACTAATATGCCTGATAACAAAGATACTCAAATTGCAGTTTTTGCAGGGGGATGCTTCTGGTGTACAGAAGCAATTTTCCAGCGCATAAACGGTGTTCTCTCTGTAACCTCTGGTTACGCCGGAGGCAAGATGGCAAACCCAAACTATGAAGAAGTAAGTACCGGCAACGCTGGCCACGCAGAGGCAGTAGAAATAGTTTTTAATCCAAATATCATTACCTATGAATCTCTCCTTGATATTTTTTTCAAAACCCATGATCCGACTACAATCAACCAACAAGGAGCAGATACCGGTGCACAATACCGCTCTATTGTGTTCTACTCCAACGAAGATCAAAAAAATGCCGCAGAATCAGGAATAACCAAAGCTCAAAAAAACTACAAAGACCTAATCGTAACTCTCATACTTCCACTTGAAAAATTCTGGAAGGCAGAGGATTATCACCAAGACTATTACAATAACAATAAAGAGGCTAATTACTGCAAAGCGGTTATAGACCCCAAAATCAAAAAACTATTTAAAGAGTTTCCGACAGCGGTTTCTCTCCAAACCACACAGGCACCACTTCAACTGACAACTGGCTTTTTGTTCCCAATCCCCAAAACTCATCAATTGTCGCACTATTCCTAGACAAGAACTGGAATAAGGTATACCTCAACCAATCAAACATTCGGAGTCCCTCACCAAGAACCACTCTCTCATGCGAAACATGTATGAGCCACTCTGAAGGATGATTATCAATATTAATATGCTCATGCTCAGCAATATTCAAAAACTCTTCGTCGAGATTAATCTCCTCCATAAATCCATGGTTCACGATAACCGAAACAATACTCCCCTTCTTCCTGTCCTCATAAAATTTATGGATCTTATACCTGTTCTTCTGTGATATATGTGGCATTCTCCTAAACTTTACACTCAAAAAAATTATGTGCTTCGAAAGCTCACCATACCTATCCCATAAAGTTTGCTGCACCATGGGCACAGGATCAGACAAATCTTCACGAGCATTATAAGCGACAATAACCATTGATTTTGGTATTGCGTGCTCCGCTTCTTCTTTTAGCTTTATGAGGTCACGGATCGTCATCCTTGAATTAGCAGCATACGATTCGATCACTTTCTTTAACCCCCAAGCCCACGACTGCATGATTAGGTAAATTGCAATAGCAATAAGGACTGGAACAAACCCTCCAGATAAAAACTTGAGTGAGTTAGCGATCAAAAACGAAGCATCAATTGCGGCCAAAAGAGAAAACAACGAATAGGCGCTCCAGGCAGACCAACCCCAATTTTTCCGAGCAACAACCATCATGCCAAGCGCAGTAACAAACATCACGCCAGATACCGCAAGTCCATATGCAGATGCCAAATTGGAGCTCGTTCCAAAATAAATAACAAGAAGTACACATCCCGCGTAAAGCGCCCAATTAATAAAAGGGACGTAAAGCTGCCCCTCATGTTCCTCATGAGTGTGCCGCACTTCCATAAAAGGCAGGAGCTTAAGCCCCAAGGCCTGTGCAGCCAAAGAAAAAGCTCCAGTAATCAATGCCTGAGACGCAATAATTGTGGCCAAGGTCGCGAGAATTACCATCGGGATTAAAAATGCCGGAGGCACCATACTGAAAAATAAGTTTCCGTTTACAACCTCTCCTCCACGAAGTAGGTAAGCGCCCTGCCCAAAATAGTTCACAAGCAATGCCGGATAAACAATGCTAAACCACGAAAGCCTGATAGGAAGCCTCCCAAAGTGCCCCATATCTGCATACATCGCCTCGCCACCAGTAACCACAAGCATCACAGATCCAAGCACAAGAAGGACCTCGCGAACATGAGCACCAGTCAAAAAATGAAAAGCGTAAATTGGGTTTACAGCAACCAATACACCTGGTTCCAAAAGAATCTGCCTTAATCCCAAAAGCACAATGCTCACAAACCAAACTCCAACAATTGGACCGAATACCGCGCCAATTTTTGCAGTCCCTCGGCTCTGAACCATAAAAAGCCCAGTTATAATCGCAAGAGTTATTGGGATAACATAGGGAGTAAAAAATGGAGTGGCAACAGTCAACCCCTCAACTGCGGAAAGCACAGAAATAGCAGGCGTTATAATGCCGTCCCCAAAAAGGAGACCCGCAGCAAAGATGAGAAGCGCTGACACAAACAACGAAAACTTAGTCTTATACTGTTTTAAAAGAGAAAAGAGCGCAAACACCCCACCTTCACCATCATTATCTGCCCGCAAGACCAATACAACATATTTGAATGAAACAATAATTGTAAGTGCCCAAAAAACTAAACTTATGACACCGAGAACATTTTGAGCAGACGTCTCTACATGATGCTGGTGATTAAAAAATATCTCACGAACTGCATACAAGGGCGATGTCCCTATATCTCCGTATACAACACCAAGCGCCCCCAAAGAGAGAGCTAGAATCTTAGTCTTTGATTTCTGTACAGGAGCTTCCCCACTCATCTTTACATTCTAACAGACGATAATTATAAACTGACCCAGTGAAATTTGTTTATCCACAAGACTCCCCATAAATTTACAAAGACCCCAAAAAATAACACCACCCAATGTATTTTTCTTAGACCCATCCTCGAAACGCCCATTATCGTGAGCAATATTAAAAAGGGGTAAAAGTCCACTGCAAACCTGTACCCAAACTGGGTCCACCCTGTCCCCCCATGCGACATAACAACCAAAGAAACTAAAATTATTGAAAGCCACGCAAACTTCACAATCCCATCCCTTCTTCGCGCCCAAAAAGCAAAAACAAAGGCCGGCGTTGTTAGCAATATTGATAGACCATACCAAGATGGCTGAACATAAGGAAAGTCTGGCAAAAACTTTGGTCCCATTAAAAACATAGTCCTAAAGTTTTCAAAATAATAAGAATAATGCACCACTCCCCTTGCAAACCAAGCCGCACCCTCCTCACCCAAAACTCCTGGCAGCAAAAAATATCCCTTGTTAAATGGTGTTCCAAAACGAATAAAATTGTAAAAAGCATCAAACAACAATAACGTGCCAAGGGGATATGCGAATCTGTATATCCGACGAAAACTTTTAGATTCACTTCTCAACAAGTAAACATAAAAAGGTAAAGTCAAAATTGTGTGCACCCTAGAAACGTAAGCAATTCCCAAGAAAAGTCCAGTCAAGAACAGCTTCTTCTTATATCCACTGAGAATTGCAAAAATCATGAAGGAGGCTGCAGTTATTTGTCCCAGATACCACACGGATCCGACAGAGCTCATAAACCAAGTGATATTTCCAATCCCAACCAAAAGCACCGTCCATATGTGTAGCAATTGATTTTTTTTGTCAATAATTCGCGCCAATTCATACGAAGCAACAACCATCAGCGCACCCAAAATATGAGCAAAAAGTTGTTGCTGAAAACCAGTTCCAAATACCAAAACAAACGGTGTTAAAAGAAGCGCCGGCCCAGGTGGATAAACTGTATAAAATTTATTCACCGCAACCGGTATTAGTTCAGAAAGCCAAGGGGGATTATCGAGAAGATAATATCGACCGTGAATAAAAGCGTCAGCCAATAAAACAAAATAATTGTAAGGAGTCGGACCTTCGCTAGACAAATAATAAACGAAAAAAAACAATAAAAATAAAGAGGACTGTTTCATTGGCTAACACCTTACACTATTTTTCATTCAGCACTTTTTATAACACTCCTTATCTTCTCCAATTTTTTCTGAGCCCTTTTTTAGGAACGTCGCCTTTACTCACAACTTTAATTATACTACCCCTACAATGCCAATTAGGATTTCAAAAACCATAGCCAAAAATATAATGCTCACAACATTAGGGCTTGCTCATCCACCCAAAAAATCAGCGACTAAAAGCGATGTTCTCAAATCCATTAAAGAAATGGGGCAACTCCAAATCGACACAATCCATGTCGTCGCCCGCTCCCCTTATTTAGTCCTTTGGAGTAGGCTCGGAAATTATGAACCCAAATGGCTCGACGCATTACTTGAAGAGAAGAAAATTTTTGAATACTGGGCGCACGCTGCTTGCTTCCTGCCCATCGAAGACTATTCTCTCTATCGCCGCCTGATGCTCGATCATAAAAAAGGCTGGGCAAGCGACTATATATGGATGGACAAAAACAAAAAAACCATTAATCATGTTCTCGATTATGTAAAGAAAAACGGCGAAACCAAATCGGGAGATTTCAAACGGTCCGACGGCCAAAAAGGCGGTTGGTGGAATTGGAAAGCAGAAAAAGTAGCTCTCGAAGTACTTTTCAACAAAGGCGACCTTATGATCGCGCGTAGAGAAAAATTCCAAAGAGTCTATGCTTCTCTTAAGAAAATCCTACCAAACTGGGATGACTCAAAAACACAAAGTTATGAAGAATCACAAATCGTCCTCGCAGAAAAAGCTCTAAAGGCTTTAGGGGTAGCCACTGCTCCTTGGATCGCCGACTACTTCTATATTCCAAAAAAAGAAATTCCACAATTAATTGTTAAGTTACTACAAACAAAAGAAATTCACGAAATCGAAGTAGATGGCTGGCCAGGAACACACTACATCCACAAAAACAATATTCATTTAATTAAATCAGTCAAAAAGTCTACCCATACAACCCTCCTCTCGCCATTCGATCCTTTGTTAAATAACAGAAAAAGATTAAAAACAGTATTTAATTTTGATTATGCGATCGAGTGCTACACTCCAGCACCAAAACGTAAATATGGTTATTACACTTTGCCGATTTTATGGAAAGGAAATCTAATAGGAAGATTGGATCCCAAAGCGCACCGAAAAGACGGTGTCTTTGAAATTAAAAATATAGTGCTCGAAGATGGAGCCAAAATCACTGATGAATTAATTGGTGACGTATCGCGAGCAATTCAAGATTGTGCCACCTGGCACCAAACCCCAATAGTAAAGGTGACAAGATCAACACCCAACAAGTTAAAGGCAGCTTTACAAAAAAACCTTCCTCTTACTTATACCACCCTTCCCGGTTCAGTGGAGGAACAATCGTATTAGTGGGATCCGGTTTGTAATATAAATCCTGAATCAGCCCACTTTGCCCCGATTTAAACCGATAATTCGCGCCAGCCATTGCTAGCCATGCAATTTTGTAAAAAGTCTCATCGCGCATATCAATTACCTTTTTCTTATTGCGCTCAAGCCCTCGGAGCCAATATTCAGAAGTCAGAACATAATGCTCCCGCAAATTCTCGATGTCGCGGACTTCGAACCCAGCATGTATCCCAGCAGCCGCCCTAGATGCAGCATTCACGGCTTGTCCATCGGGGAAAATATATTTCTGTGTAAATGGCGAGGCTCCAGCATTGTCATCCCCGGTTGCAGCTATTCCATGGGACAGTAGCATTCCACCAGGTTTCAAAAGCCCAAACATATGAGAGTAAAAACTGTTTAGCTCACTCTTCCCGATATGCTCCATCATTCCAATAGCTGCAACCTTATCAAACTGCCCCTTAGTTGGGACATCTCGATAATCCTTAACTTCCACCTTACACATTTTACTGAAGCCCGCACTCGCTATTCGTTCAATTGCTTCCTTGCCCTGCTCTGCACTCAATGTCACCCCATGTGTTTCCACACCGTAATGGCGAGCTGCATACATAGAAAGCGCCCCCCATCCACACCCTAAATCAAAAAGCTTCTCCCCTTTTTCCAAATTGAGCTTCCGACATATAAGCTCCATCTTTTGCACCTGCGCTTTCTCTAAACTATCGCCTCTTTTTTTAAAATAAGCACAGGTATAAACCATATCCTTATCCAAAAAAAGCTTAAAAAAATCATTCGAAACGTCATAAGCAAAAGCTACAGAATCACGATCTCGATCCTTTGAATGAAGTATTCCCTTCCTTTTTGCCGAATACTTCTCGTTAATCGGATCGGTCCTTTTTGGCAACTGCATTAGAAGCTTCAAAATCTTTGCCTTTGTTATTACACTCCAAGCAGGTGCCCCAAGTTTCTCTCCCATTTCAAAAATGAAATCCCGATCTCCATCAATATCAAAATCACCATAGATATAGGCCTCCCCCAGGGAAAGCTCTCCAGGCGGCAAAAACATCCTACGAAGAGCATGAGGGTGGTTCAAAATTATAGTCATTTTAATTTTTCCTGCCTTTTCAGGAGTCCACTGCGAGCCATCCCAAAATCGCACACAAAGTCCGCGGACATCAACTCGGCCAATAACCGATCCGAATATTTTTTTGGAGATTTCTATGTATTTTTCCGACACAACCCATCAGTATAACAAATCAAAGTACCTATTTTCATTTACAATAATCACTCTTCTTCCCATTCTCACTATCCGCCCCAGGCAAATTTTTTACAATACCACGAGCCGGCTCCTCAAGATTATCGAACCAGCAAATCGCATGCTCTGCATATTGCTCTACGTTATAATAATTCCGCCTACTGTAATCGACACCATTCTTGCTCCGCAAATCATAAACGCCGAAATCAAAAAAAACATTTTTTGATTTTTCGAAGCCAACCTTTGTTGCAACATGCTCACCCTTTGCTACGAAAACTTGGGGGTTAACTTGTGTTGTCCTCGAATCATTTTCTCCACCCATCGGAATATCCTCAAATATTTTCTGGAACTTATCCGTAACCACAAGCAAATGATCCAGTTTATAAGAAATCCCACAATCATTTACAAAATACAGAACATATTGGACCTCCCCCATCGCCCAGTGTCTTGAAGCTTGGTGAAGTTTTCCATCCATTGGAGCATAAACGTCAACACTATTTGAAGGCAAATTATCGAATCTAAATCCCCCATGTGGTTTATAATCTCCTCCCCGTGTTTGCCCAGGGTACAAAATCCCACTAGCCAAACTAACATCAACAGGCGACGGGAAAATAATTGTCTTCGGGCAATCAGGTGGTGCTCCAAGCGATTGCCACTTCTTAGCATTATGATCCCACTCCCAAAAAACATCTCTACTTCCAGAAATACCAGAAAGTTTCTCCTTTGCTACTTCAAAAGTCTCTATAGGAGAAGTTACCTTTGACAAAGGTGATGAGCCAACCATAATCAAAAACAATACTCCAAGAACCAAAGGTACAAAAAGAAGTAACAGAAGCGAAGCGAATCCTCTACCCACTATTCAAATAATCCAAAAAACCACTCCCAAAAGCTCGTCCCAGAACTTGCCCCCTGCACAGGATTCATTGTGCAGCTACTTCCGTTCCAAGTTCCCCCAGCCGAAGTACACGCAGAAGCCGGATCAACATAATTTGATGTGGTTGGAGCAGGGGTAGACGGCGCAGGTGTAGATGGTGTGGACGTCGCAGTACTCCCCCCAGATGAGCCAGAGGTGGCACATTGGCAGCCGCAAGCATCTCCGTTCCAAGTGCAGGTTCCACCGCAAGATGTGCAAGCAGCCTGCTGCTGCTCC
>CAYHMW010000001.1:0-40798 GCA_964357925.1 uncultured Gammaproteobacteria bacterium | reverse complement strand
TACATTGACAAGCATTACCACTCCAAGTACATCCAGAATACTTTACACATTGTGCCGAGGGATCTTCATTCCCTGGATTATATGAAGAATTACAATTACAAGCATTATTCCCCCAATAACAACTCGAGGTCCGATTACACATGTCAACCGGGTTATAAATCTCCTCACGCTCACCAAAGTCACGGCAAGAAGAGGGGTTACGCTCACAAAACGTTCGACAAGTTTCCTCCGAATTACATCCTCCAGGTCCACTAAACTCTCCGCCAACTGAAGCCGTGAACCCCTGGCACAAACCAAAATTAGAAGGGGCAGCACAAAACGCCTGGCAAGATCCCTCCGAGGTGCATCCCCCAGGGCCAACTCGCAGCTCTCCTCCACGCAGCCCAGCCTCGCGAGCAAAGTTTGAGCACTCACTCCTGTGACTTTCATCTTCACAATACTCTTTGCACGAATTTACGCTGGTGCACCCCAAAACTTCCCTCGCCCTATTTAAAACCACAGTGCCACCTGGGTTTTCAACTACCCCGCCACCCAGCGAATAGCGCGTGGCAAACCGGCTACATTTTTGATAATTAGCAGGCTGTTCACACAAATTTCGACAAGAAGCCTCACCGTCACACCCAAGCTCTCTCTTTGAATTTTGAAGCGCGCTAGTCTTGTTATCTTCCAACTCTTCCTCATCGTAAAAACCTTTCTCCTTTGCATAATCAACGCAAGTTGTAGCATTTACAGGGTCATCGCAATAAGACCTGCAAGAAGCAAAATCCTCACAACTCCCCAGCTCAGTGATTGGGAAAGTGACACCGTATTCATCAAGCTTCCCCTCTTCTTGAGCCACTGAAATACCAGTAAACACAACCATTCCAAGAACCAAAGATGTAAAGAGTGCTAAATATTTTCTCATTCCACTAAATCAAAAGGATTCTTGTAAGTCGAAAAAGGGTTAACGTATTGAGACCCAGAATCAAATGGATTCTCGTAGGAAGTAGTGAGTGCAACGCTGGCTGGCTCCGGAGTTTTATTAAAAACAACTCTCTGCACACGGTCAGTTATGTTATTCTTCCCACCCACCGAAACGACCAAAACCCCAATAGCCAAAAGAAATACCAAAAACAAAGGAAGCAGGTGAATAATCCCTCTTTGGTGCATTTTTATAATGTAAGACCATTATCGCATATTTCCAAAGCCTCTTGTCAAGTGGCATCAACTCCCTATTCTTGACGCACTATGGGCTAGATAGTAAAATATCCCGTCCGCGAATCTATCCTATCAAGGAGGGTCGTCATGACCAAGTACTTTTCAGTATTTTTACTGGTGTTAATTTTACTTACCACCAGTCCAGTATTCTCAATACAAAGTGATTACGCCAAGTGCAGTACACAATCCCAATTACAATACCCCACCACAATTTTTTACAAAGTAAGCTGGGGTGAACCAGTTGTTTTGTGGACATTAGCTGGCACCGCCTATAGAGTTACAATTCACAAAGTTGACTCACACATTCAACTCACAATCGTTACTAACGATAGCGAAGCTAACCGTCTCCATATATTCGGAGACGCAGCCAGCCGCACCCAACACTTTTTCAAAAGTGACATAGTCACCTTAGTGTGTCACAAAGGACACTGGAACGTATTCATAACACCAAAGAATACAGAGCTTGTCTGATTTGTCTTTTGGCGGGAGAGCACCCTCTCCCGTCAAATACTATCCATACCCATCCTCTACTTTGCCAACAAAACTCCCAAGAAGTAAATACTTCGAGTCAGGAGGGACAAAAGCCTCGAACGGATGTCTCTCAATCACGACTTAAATATCCCTCTATCAACCGCGATATCTTGACTCTCCTTTATAACCCCTTGCAAATTATCCCAAGGTATATCTTCAAACTTCTTATAGCGTATACAGCTCTTCCCAACACTCGCCTTCCCAAGTTTTCCCTTACTACTCTCAGCCAAATATTCTCCATCCTTCATGGCACAGGAATAAATCGAAATATAATTCTTTTGACTGGCAAGTCCCAATGTATACCATTCGCCTTCCCGACCCGACTTTGATTTACAATTGGCTACAAGCCAAGTGCTACAAGCTATTTCTCTATAGCTTCTATACGGCATCTTCCCATACCCAATCATACCGGCTTAAATGTAAGGCTTAAGTTTTGGAGCAGTCTTTTTTATAAACTCATGAAGTTTTTTAATTTCTGTTTTTCTCGGTTCCACAATTAAGGCAATGTACTCCTCCGGGGTCTTTGCCGTTGTCTCTTTAAACATGTTCATGTTAAGTTAAATGATATACAAATGAAAAACTCAATCAAGCTGATAACTGCAATTCTACTTTGTGAGCTAACAGGAATTGTTGGGGCACTATTTACCACATCAAACATTCCAACCTGGTATGCAGCTCTCAATAAACCCCCATTTTCTCCACCCAACTGGATTTTTGGCACAGTGTGGACAAGTCTCTACTTGTTGATGGGAATCTCTCTCTACCTAATCTGGATCAAAGGATTAAAAAAGAAGGGTGTCAGAATCGCACTGCAATTCTTCGCAATCCAACTACTATTAAATTTTCTCTGGTCACCACTTTTCTTTGGAGCCCAATCCTCACTCCTAGGACTCATAAATATAACGGCCCTCCTTGTATCTATAATTCTAACAATAAAGAAGTTCTATCCACTTTCAAGTACAGCAGCATATCTGTTGGTCCCATATCTCCTCTGGGTCTCATTCGCAACAATCCTAAATCTTTCGATACTTCTATTAAACTCCTAATGGCACTGAAAATATTCTTGATTGGTTGGGTTATTTTAATAGTTGCAATCGCACTTAACGCAGTAGCCAGTAAACTTGGAATTACGACCTGGTATCCATTCTTGGCTGGCACCAAACCAAATCTCCTCTCAAAAATATTCCTATTTATTATTTACCCTTTCGCTCTCGGCCTCTGTGCCCATCTTGCTACAAAATATCTGGAATAATTAAACCCTCACAGCCTTCAATCGAAGTGAATTGGCAACAACAGATACACTGCTCATCCCCATTGCAGCCCCTGCAATCGCAGGATTTAATATCATTCCAGTAAATGGATACAACAATCCTGCAGCGACAGGAATTCCCAATATGTTATAGAAAAATGCCCAAAACAAATTTTGCTTAATAATGCTCATTGTGGAGCGCGCCAACTTTATCGCCTTCGGCAATTTCGAGATATGCCCACCAAGTAGGGTTATCCCAGCGGATTCAATCGCAACGTCCGTCCCCGTCCCCATCGCAACTCCAACGTCCGCCGTTGCCAAGGCAGGCGCATCATTAATACCATCCCCAACCATCGCAACCTTACACCCCTCACTTTGTAATTTCTTAATTTCACTTGCCTTGTCGGCTGGCAAAACCTCAGCAATCACGCGGTCAATCCCAACTTGATTCGCAATATAAGCGGCAGTCTTTTGGTTGTCACCAGTTAACATTGCAACTTTAATCCCCTGTTTGTGAAGGGCGGCTACAGCCTCAATCGCATCATCTTTTATAGTGTCTGCGATCCCAATATATCCAAGAATTTTCTCACGGGTAGCCAAAACAACAGGTGTCTTGCCTTCACTAGCAAAGCGATCAATAACATCATGCATCGGAGTTAAGTTAATGTCGGCCAGAAGCTTCAAATTCCCAGCAAAATATTCCTTTTCCCCAATTTTTCCCGATAGTCCTTTGCCCTCAATCGCTACAAAGTCAGTCACCTCGTGTAGCGGCAAGCCATCCCCCTCCGCTCGCTCAACAACTGCAGTCGCAAGCGGATGCTCCGACTTCTTCTCCAAGGAAGCCAATAGGGATAATACTTCACGTTCTGGCAATTCACCGGCTGTCTTAATATCAGTAACTTCTGGCATTCCTTTCGTAATCGTTCCAGTTTTATCCATCACAACAAAATTAACACTGTTAAATTTTTGAAGTGCCTCAGCATTTTTAATTAGAATTCCATTTTGCGCAGCCTTCCCAACGCCAACAATAATAGCAGTAGGAGTAGCAAGCCCCATCGCACAGGGGCAAGCAATCACAAGAATCCCAACAAACGACAAAAGTGCCAAGCTAAAATTCCCCATAAAAAGCCAAAACAAAAATGCGAGCACCGCAATAACCATCACAATAGGAACAAATACAGCCGATACCTGATCAGCAAGTTTCTCAATCGGGGCCTTCGATCCCTGCGCTTCCTCTACCATTTTAATAATTTGCGAAAGCACAGTGTCCGCCCCAACTTTTGTCGCCTTCATACGAAAACTTCCCTGCTTATTTAAAGTCGCCCCAATTACAATGTCCCCCTCAATTTTATCAACCGGTAAACTCTCCCCGGTAATCATCGATTCATCAATCGCAGATTTCCCCTCAATAATTACCCCATCCACAGGAATTTTGGTGCCAGGCTTCACAATCAAAATATCGTTCAGGGCCACCTCCTCAATAGGAACCTCAATCTCCACCCCATCCCGCAACACTATCGCTTTCTTTGCAGCCAACCCAAGTAGTTTTTCAATTGCCTCCCCGGTCCGAAGCTTACTCCTCGCCTCCAAAAACTTGCCGAGTGTTATAAATCCGATCACAACAATTGTGACATCATAATAATTTTGATCGACATCCACCCAAGCCGACAACTGTTCAGAAAAAGCACTCACAACAAAGCTATATAAATACGCAGTCAGTGTTCCAATCCCGACTAAGCTATCCATATCGGCAACACCATATCGGAAAAACCTCACCATGCCTTTCAAATAGGGTGTCCCAATTACAAAAAGTGCGTAAGTCGCGAGAACCGGCAAAAGATGATGGAAAAACTCCATCGTCATCTCAGGCATGGGAGGCCACAATTCCAAAGGCTCGGCTCCAATCTCCCACGCCATAACGAGCACTGAAACGGCAACCATAGGCATAACAATCTGCACATGTCTTGCGAGCTTTGCCAGGTCTTTCAGTTTCTCCTCCTTAATTGAAGCGTCAGATGTGATTGGAGTCATCATATCGTGCCCCGCATGAGGATTATCTCCACCGCCATGTTTACTATGGTCCATCCCCTGCATTTCATGATGGGAACTGGCACCCCCAAGCGGGTCAATAAGACTATATCCAAGTTTCGAAACCTCTTCATTCATTTTTGGTACATCGACGAGAGATGGATCATAAGTCACATGAGCTTTTTCAGTCCCAAAACTGACCTCAACATCGGCAATGCCAGGGACCTTACTGAGAGATCGTTTGATAACAGATGCACAAGAAGCACAATGAATGCCCTTAACTGCGAGTGTTTTAACTTCCATTATTGACTCATTACCTTTGCCTTATACCCAAGCTTTTCAATTGCTCCAAACATCTCATCATCTTTAACTTTTTCTGGATCAATCTTCACCTGAGTTACCTGTTTTGCATAGCTTGTGTTTGATTCAATAACACCAGGCAGATCCTCAAGTTCAAAATCAATATTCATAGCGCAGCTTGCACAATGCATCCCAGTTATTTGTAAATTCTTAACTTCTTCTTTCTTCATTAAATCACAGTAATTGTGCCTTGATACATTCCCATGCTACACATAAAAGCGATTGTCCCATTCATTGCAGGAATTGGGATTGATATTTTTTCCGATGACCCAACAGGAATTACTTTCTGAATCCCAAGCTTAGGAATTGTGAACGCCTGCACACACCCATAGCCGTCACTATTTATAAGAGAAAGCTCAAGCGTTGTCCCACCTTTAGCATAAATTGTCTCGGGGTCAGAAATATAACCCCCGGATGTAAAATATATGCTCGCCCGCTCCACGGCCTGGGCCTCCACGGCGTTTACAGTTTTTGGCGTAAAAAGCCCTGCCAAGTTAGCTGCCCCCCGAAGGTTGTAAATGGCAACCGCAATAATAGCCATTGCTGCAACTTTATTAAAATCAAACTTCCCTGAAACATGTGCCCTCCGTGCAACATATCCCATTAAATAAAACAGAGGTGTGGTGCCCAAAATAAAAGCAAACATGGTCGTCATACCTTGTAGTGCCGATCCAGTGGAAATCGCATAAGCCATCATTGCCTGAGTTGCTCCGCAAGGAATCAGAACTGTAAAAGCTCCAAGTATCGCAGGCCCAAAAACACTTTTACTTTTTGATTGATCCCGCAAAAGCCTGGCAAAGCTTTTTGGAGGCTGTATCACAAAGTAACGAAAAATAGGATGAATTTGAAGTAGGTTAAGCGCAGTCCCAATCATGAAGATCACAACAAAAACCTGCATTCCAATCCTAGCATTAATGGAAAGTTGGAAAAAGGAGCCTAAGTACCCAAGAAAAAAACCAAGAATTGTATAAGCAATAAGCCTTGTAGTCAGGAATGATATGACAGGTAATCGCTCATCCTCTTGATTTGCAATCGAAGTGGCAAGTAGCCCCCCCTGCACTGCCAAGCACGTCACTCCCCCAGCCAATCCTCCCGTTAAAAAAATTGTGATTATATCGATATTAGTTTGCCTTTGCGAAAACGTTGATAACCTCGTCAATTGCTTCCTTCGATCTGCCATTTGCAATCGACTCAGCCACACACCCATTGAGATGATTCTCTAACATAATAGTATCAACTTGTTTCAAAGCTTTCTGCACCGCTTGCGATTGATGAATAACATCTATGCAATATTCATCATTCTCGACCATGCTCTGCACCTTCTTCAAGTGCCCCTGCGCAATCTTAATGCGATGCACTATTCGTTCTTTATCGTCTTTTGGTTTATATGCCATGTTTGTCTCGAGGATATCCCCCCAGTGGGGATATAATACGCGAAGAATATTAGGCCTGTCAACCCAACAAAAAAGCGCCAATCAAGGCGCTTTATTCCAAACGGTTCCTATTAATTGAGATTCAGGGCTTCCGCCATCATCGAGACAGACTTACCACACTGGATGTAAAAATCCCAGAGATCACCGGGGTTGTTGTATCCAGCATCATACGCAGCTTGAATGCCGGGAAAACCATATTGTAGATAAAAGGCATCAAACGCAACTTTCGCCCCAGGGGACACTCTTCCTGCAACCATGGTCATTGTAACCTCCAGCGCAGCCAACTTGTTTACGTTGCTCATGTCCTATCCTTTCAGTAAACGAAATCCTGCCACCTCATTCTATCAAAATATACCGCTCATTACAAACACTATAGGGACAATTGTGAATCCGAAACTCCCAGCTTTAATTTGCCTACAACACCGATTCGTTTCATACTGATAAGAACGTGCGATACTCTAAAGGCTCAGCTGTAATCATTTTGATCTGTATTATCTCTATGGCCGCTGTTGCCGGAATAGTACTCCTAAAATCACAGACTAAAATATCCCTGCCCAACATAGTCAACACTAACACAAACGAACCACCACTTAAGTTAAAGCACATCGGAGTTAATTTCGAAGACTTTAAGTTCACGAGCGAGAAACTAGAGTTCGATAGATTATTTATGGGTTATGGCTTTTTCATTCCAGATTTCTCACACCCTGGGCAGGGTAAATATAATGCCCAGCCAACTTACATTGTCCCACTGGGCACGCCGGTTCGCTCCATTGTTGATGGCACAGTTGCAGCCATACCAACTCTCTGGAGCGGAGACGTCTCGGTGCAAGTTACCGAAGATGGCCAAATGGAAGTCTGGGTTTATGAAATGGAACACCTAATTAACCCCACAGTAAAAGTTGGCGACAAAGTTAAAGCCGGTCAAATTGTTGGAGAAGTCAGCGACTTCAACAATGGAACTCCCAAAGGTTATGGTGTGACAGAAATAGGGATCCTTAAAGGCGGTCAAGTACCAGAGCATATTTGTCCCTATGCTTATTTAGACGACTCAATCAAAGAAGAAACCTTTTCCAAGATGAAAGAATTCTTCAAATCATGGGAAGACTATTCAGAAAACCAAACACTCTATGAAGATACACAAATTCCAGGCTGCCTCTCTCTCGACCCAATCGAAGGTTAATTTTCAAAAATTCCTACTCACAAAAATCACTCTTAGTTCCACTCATCGAGTCCGAGGCCGGTAAACCCTTAACAAGTTCCTGATCCTGAGATGATAAATAATCATACGGACACACAACATAGTGATCCAACGTTGGATGCTCCGAAGCCCAAGACGAGTCGAGGGAGGCTTTATTCTTCGCTCGAAAATCAAACACAGTCCAGGCAACAAAGGTATTCACCCCGCCAAACTGCGGATGCCCACCACTTGCTATTCCAACTGCAGTCGCAATAACCTCACCACTTGAAACTTTAACTGGAGGATTTATAAAAGTTGAACGAGAGTCGTTTTCTTTGGGTTCCGGAAGACCATCTGCAATCTCTTGAAATTTAGGAGTTAAACGAAGCAAATGGTCAAATCGTGTCATTATTCCACAAGACGAAAGGATATCAAAGACATATTGGATATCGCCCCCCGCAATAAACCGTGCTGCCTGAATAACTTCCCCGTCCATTGGTGCCGTGACAACAATCGCCTCATTCCTCTCTCCATCAAACCGAAAGCCCGCAGTATTTTCATAGCCAACTGACCTCATCTGCCCTGGATAAAGCACTGAAGTAGCTTTACTAAGATCTACTGGCGAGGGAAGCTCCAAGGGATTAGGGCAGGCCGGCGGCTCACCAATTGTCCTCCAACCATTCTCGTCCTGTTTCCAAAAGCTCAAAGCACCCTCACCCGCCTGAGGCCCACCTCCCAATTTACTTTGCAAACTTGAAGTCAAATTTGTTGAAGTATCTCTGTTTAAAAAAAACACCACCCCGAAAACACCGACAATAATCAAAGCCAAAACTGGCAGAAGCAAGTACACAAACCCTTTTTTATTTCTCCCCACACTCCAATTTACCAAGTGTGAGAGCGCTTATCCATACTTCGTGAGATCCAATTCCCTAACCTCTTTTATCTGGCTGACAAAATCAGGTAAATGGCTCACAAGAATCACGGGCCCTTCATATGAATTAATTGCTTTGGCAATGACTGGAATATGTCGAAAATTAATGTGATTCGTTGGCTCGTCAAGAATAAGTATCCCAGGTTTTTGCAAAACAAATCTCGCATAACACAAAAGCCCCTTCTGCCCCTCGGACAGTGATCCAACTTTATTTTTCAAAATCTCCCCGGGTAATAAAAACCTGGCAGCCGTCTCATAAATATCCTGCGCGTGTTTGCTCAAGGACACCTTATATAGTGACTCAAAAGCAGTGTCATCAAAGTCTAGCTCCGAAAAGTCCTGACTATAATACCCAACCCGCGCTTCAGGATTAAACTCAGCAACTTTCCCCTCAAGCATTGCTTTGAGAAGCGTACTCTTGCCAATTCCATTTGGCCCCTTCACAAGAAGCCTTCCTCCTTTAACCATCTCCATCACTACTGGCTTTTTAATTTTCAAAATAGTCCCCACAAATCCCTGGTTCTCAATCTTAAAATCAGGAATCGTTTTATCCTCCACCCGCATCGTAACTATTTCTTCTCTGTCCTCCGCAATATCACTTCGAATTCTCCTCGCCAATTGACTCATCGCAATGCTTTTTCCCCCAAGTTTGTTAACCTTCTCAAAGCGTTCCTTAATGCTTCGTTCCAATCGCGCATTAAGCTGCCGATCACGTTCCAGCTTTGCCGCAATCTCCTCCATGACATCCCAATAGTTCCCTACAAACTGCTCCACTTTGTGAGTATGGCTATCAAGATTGAGGACTCCCTCAGTAAAGCAATTCAAGAAATTAGAATCGTGAGAGATCACAATACAAGTCTTCTTATAATCAATCAAAAAATTAGTAAGTTTTTCAATCCCCTCTTTGTCGAGGTTGTTGGTTGGCTCATCCAGGAGTAAAACGTCGGGATCAGCGATCAAAGCAGAGGCCAAAAGAAGTCTCGCCTTCTGTCCTCCGGAAAGCTCTTTAACTTTTTTGGTCAATTTAATATCAAGGCCCACAGCCTTAAAAACTCGAACAATATCGCGCTCGATCGCATGCTCTTTATCCGGCAAAAATTGTTTGAAGTAGCTAACAATATCAAGACCAAGTGAGTCATCAGGTATCATCTGTTTCGCAATACCAACAATAGCCCCTGGCTCCATACTTATCTTCCCACTGTCGGGCGTAAACTCATGAAGTAGAAGCTTGAAAATAGTACTCTTCCCTGCACCATTCTGACTCATGATAGTAACAATCGAATTTTTCCGCACACTAAAACTCGCCTCGTCCAATATAACTTTCCGGTCGTTATACGAGAATGAAACTTCATTAAAACGAATGATTACATTGTCAGCCATAAGGAAGGTGTTATTTTAACAGAACAATTGAGTTTAACGCAGCGCTACAATGACTAACAACAATTATATATTGACAAACGATAAATTAGGAATTACCATACGAACACTGATATGAAAAAGGGGGCAACATTATTCCTAAAAACAGTATTTGTGCTAATCGGAATCGGCGTGTTTGCCGGTATGCTTTGGTTCCCTCAAACTGAAGGAAGGGCTGCAAACCTGGATCTAATCAGTATTTATAAAGATCCGTTTATTATCTATATTTACATAGGCTCAACCCCATTTTTTATTGGACTATACCAGGCATTCAAATTATTAAACCTCATTGATGCAGGCAGCGCCTTTTCCCAAGGCGCTGTTAACACGCTCAGGAACATGAAGTTCGCCACCCTCTCGCTTATCGGTTTTATCGCATTAGCATTGTTTTATATTCGTTTCTTCGTGCACGGTGACGATCCAGCAGGTCCAACGGCACTTGGAATTATTATCAGTTTAGCTTTTATGGTGGTCGCAACATGTTTAGCCGTTGCTCAAAAGCTTCTCCAAAATGCAGTAGATTTAAAAAAAGAAAACGACTTAACAGTATGAAGTATGGCAATAATAATCAATATTGACGTAATGCTAGCGCGTAGGAAAATGAGCGTTACCGAGTTAACAGAAAAAGTAGGCATCACAATGGCTAATCTTTCGATATTAAAAAACGGCAAAGCCAAAGCCATCCGCTTCTCGACGCTCGAGGCAATTTGTAAAGCCCTAAACTGCCAACCAGGTGACATCTTGGAATACAAGAAGTCTTAGCGTCCAAGTTCAACTACCCCAGCCAACATTTGTCTAACACACCATTTGGCATACATTTTCCCAAAAAGTTGACCAAGTATTCTTGAAGCTCCTGATGGCAAATCATAATCAATAAACACCTTTAGCTTTGTTTTTCCACTCTTTGGAGTTAGTTCCACGCCCATTTGATAGCTGCCAATTACAATTAGTTTCGGTGAACCCACAGTTTTCCAAGTTTTACGTCTAGGTGGTAAATATTCTGTCACAACTTCATCAAGAAATAAATTTATACCAAACACTTTTCCGCCCATACTAATATGCGAACCAATTTTCTGACCCTTCCCTTTATCAAGTCTAGTTTCCATCTTACCTCCTCCCATCATCCATGAAGATTTGTTCATATGCGAAGAAAAACGAGAGTGGTCATCTATAAAAGCAAACACTTGAGTATTGGGAACATTAATTATCGAAGATTCTTCATAGTGGTGTAGAAAACCCATGATCTAAGTGTACGCCTTATTTATTTTTTTGCCCCGAGCACACCTCGCACCGAAGGGCTAATTGCCTTGTCAGTACGATGAATGCAGCCAATCCAACAACATGGTCTGCGCTTCCCTTCCTTAAGTTCATTCACTGTCCTTCTAACATGATCCTTTCTCGTCTCTTCTTTTTTTACAAATGTAACCCAGCATATCCATTCATTGCGCGCCAAAGGGGTAAGACTCTCCCACAAAGTTAGCGCTTTAAGATCACAAGTTAGAGCCCCTCGCAAGTCAGCAGGAACGTTGTGTACAACACCACTGGAAATTGCTTTATTAGTCATAAGACTACTTTCAAACCACTCATCCCCTTAATTGTCTGACAGCATGTTACCATTAAACATATGAGCATGAATGAATTAGAAACTCCCGAAAACGAAACCCCCACCACGCTCCCGAGCTCTCTCAAACAAACCCCGGACACCGATCCAATAAACATTAATATATCAGAATTACCCCCAGCTGGCTTTCTAACAAATTTGAAGAAGAAATTTTCCATTCCGTATAATCCAAGCAAACGAGAGCTCATTACCGCCAAGCCCCTTCGCGACCAACTAGCTAACATCCCAGAAGAGGACCATCAAGCTCAACAAACCCTCGACTGGCTACATTCGCTGACAAATAGTAAGCTTACCCGCCGGACCTTCCTCACCGCTACAACCGCCACTGCCGCGGCCGCGGTCGACCAATTTTTCCTTCACGGCCTCGGTAGATACTACCTTGAACAATTGGCCACCAACCATGAATTTAGACATAAGTTAGAGGAAGCTGCCAAGTCAGGTGAACTATTCAGTGAAGATCTGCCCCGACTCGTCCAGGAAGTCGTCGGCTCAAAAAACTACGCCGTTGAGCTCGGCGAGAAAGTAAACTTAACCGAACCGTGGATGGAGCAAGCCTTACGCTCATACGAAGTCCGCAAAATACTCAAAAACAAACAAGCAAGCGACCAACTCCTGTTAATAGCTGATCTAGGCAAAGTCGACATTATTCAGGCAGTAGAAAAACAACCAGGAAGCGTGCCCGGAGCTCACGTCACCGACCTGGAATTAACCGCTCAACGCCATCCCAATATTGCTATCCTGCCGCGGACGCAAATGTCAGCTGATATCTTTGACAGCACGGACGGCCGTGAATATTCACAACTCCAGCCACTGACTTGGACAACTTTTCAGAAACCTGACGGCTCGATATATGAACAACTAGACAAGGACGGCAGTAGAAATCCTCGAGGCGGTGCTTATGTTCTCATAGACGACGAGCTCCGAGTGATCGACTCCTCTGACATTAACAAGTATCAGATTGGCCAAACGAATTGCCGAGCCATTCAAGTTTGCGCCTACACTGTTAGATCACAACAAAAAGAAGCCGACTTGAAAGCTATCAGCGAAGCCGAAACATTATCCGGGTTAAGTCCAAACAGCGAGTCGTATTGTAGTTTCGTAGCTACTTTCACAACACCAGATGGTCAAACACAAACTCGCCTCATCAGTATCTACAGTCATTTTGATACAAACACAGGATCGGTAACCGGTGGGGAATGGCCGCTCCTTGAACAACTTAGTCCCGCCAACGCGGCCGAAATCTGCGACCAGATCATGACAGAGCAAGGATTCAGCCAATACATCATCGCCATTCCCGACGCCAACGAACACAGCGCCATTCTTGCTACCGATGTTATTTCAGACAAAGAGCGCAAAGATTATGGTATTTCTACAAAAGTCGGTTACTATAGGGACGACCGCCCCTTTATGCGATCTCTTTGGGCCAAACCCTACATGCAACCAGACGTCCCACTCCTCTTCCTCGCTGCCACTGGCTAATAATCAGAAGTCAAAGCCCCTCGCAAGTCAGCAGGAACTTTGTGTACTACACCATCAGAAATTACTTTATTCGTCATAATATTATTCCCTCAAAATCTTCTCCATCGCCTTACCCATTTTATTTTCTGAGTTTCTTCTCTCCCTTAACTAACATCTTAACCATCCGATCGAAATCAGACTCGATTGGTTGGATCCTATTAAACTCTTTGTATTCGACCATAGCTTTCTTATCAGCACCAGTTTTGGAAATTCTACCTTTGCCACCTAAGACCCTGTACTCATTAAAGGTCAAGAATTTGTTGACGCTCTCGGCAAATTCTTCCATGGTGAATGATTGTCTGTTCTCAATCAGATTTTCGATGTAATCAAAAAATCCGGTAACGGTTCGTTCCAACTTTTTAATCTGATTTTCAGGCAAATAATTCTTGGCAACTGTCACATCAGCCGACAAGATTCTGCCGGCCGGAGCATTCTTCCAGGTCGTCAACCCCATATGTGGTTGACGACGATCGACTCGTTCGTCAATAATCTCTGCTGCTGTATGCCCAGTAATGGCATAGTGAAATTTATTCTGTACAGTGGCAAAAAAGTCTTTTGTTGTCTGTGAATGGGGATCGTAGTCAATGCTACACTCGGCAAAGATATCAGTAATTTGTTGGTAAATTCGCCGTTCACTCGCACGAATCGAGCGAATTCTCTCCAAGAGTTCTCTGAAATAATCCTTACCAAATACTTTACCTGGATCCTTGAGCCGCTCATCATCCATCGTGAAGCCCTTGATGATGTACTCCTTTAACCGTTCAGTCGCCCAAATACGGAAGTGAGTGGCTTGAGCCGAGTTAACTCGGTAGCCTACTGAGATAATAGCATCAAGGTTATAGAATTTAGTCCGATATGTTTTGCCGTCACTTGCAGTATGTGCAAAATTTGCACGAACTGAATTTTCCTCTAACTCTCCGCCTCCGAAAATATTTTTTAGATGTTTAGTTACAACTGACCTATCTACCCCAAAAAGTTGAGCAATTCTTTCCTGAGTAAGCCAAATGTTTTCGTCCTTAATAAAGATTTCAAACCTGACCCTACCATCAGGAGCAGTATAAAGCAGAAAATCTGACTCCCGTTTAAAAGTATCGATTTCGAGACTTCTAGTTGTTTTTTGTGATTGTTTTGCCATGATACGTCTTGCTTTATGACTTTCTATATTTTAACAGGAGAATACAGACGTCAAAAGAAATGCCCCCTTGTGGGATATCATCCAAACAATTTTCAAGGAAAAAGAAGATAGTATACCCCGTAATTTCAACTTGAAATATTGAAAATAAAATCTTGAATCAAGAAATTAAAGAGTTATTCGAAACTAACTCTTTTTATATTCAATGCCATCCAATTTCTCTAAGGTTAATTTATTACCTTCCTTAGCTAAAACCACGTATGCACAATCTGCGATATCTATAAGTCCTTTGTCATTTAAGATGTCGCTGAATATTGCCCAAATTGGCCCACCATGGGTAACAATGCCAATAGTAGAGTAATTTACATCGCTCGTCACTTCCGTAAACGCTTTTTTTATTCTATCTACAAAATCATCTTGAGACTCTACTCCCTGTATTTGGTTTCTGTAATCCCTAAGTTTTTCAACCAATTCAGGATGTTTTATTATTGCTTCCTTCCGAGTCATTCCAGTCAGAATCCCATTTTTATTTCTTTCCTTTAAATCATCAATTGTCTTTATCTCGCAGTCCAGCTTAGCTTTTAGTATATTTGCAGTTTGTTGTGCTCGTATCATCGGACTACAAAACAGAATCTGCATGCCCGAACGATCTAGCTTCTTAGCTAATTCGTGAGTCTGAGTTTTACCTTTGTCTGACAATTCATCGTCGTAGGCACCCCCATACCTATCCTCTACATCACCAGTTGTTTGCCCGTGTCTAATAAGATAAATCTTCATTTATCAAGTATCTCCAGTGTTGCCTTAACAGAAGCATTATCGGTGTTAACCAACCTTACTTTGTCTCCAAAACGGTCACAAAGGGGTGTTAGGAACTCATCGGCCCAAGAAGGAGTCAATACAAATACGCCCGCAAAATCAACTACAACATCTTCATCATCCATTATTTCTTTTAGATTAGGCTGGAACGCCAACCATGCCTCTTTGCCAGAGGGCCGTGACACCAAAGTTGTGCCAAATTTTTTTAATTCTATAACCATATTTATTTTTCAAATCCAATGACAGCAATACACCCCCCAATATATTTGTCCGCAGGAAATGTCATTATATCGTTATCGTATTGCTTTAAAAATATTTTTGCGTCTCCTGTTTGAAATTCTAAAGTAAACGGGTTTTCAACTATAACCTTTCTAACAAATTTTAAGCCATTGCCTCTTGCCTCCGGTGATCTGCCTGAAATGGTCTCTGTGAATGCAACCCTCAAAGCATCACTGGCACTGGTTAATTCTGGCTTTACACGCTTTAAAGTCTCAAGTACTCCTTGCCCACGATCTGCCAATACTATATTTCTATTACTTATATCATAAGAGAAATATACTCCAGTAATATCTGGCCAATTTCCCAGATTATGATCGAAAGAATTATTCCCAATTTCTCCTGAAATAGCACTTAAAAGATACATAGCAGATTCTGAAACTATGCCCTCAAGTGAAAATTGGAGCTTCTCTAAGCGTGCCTGAAAGACATCTCTGGTTGGACAATAAACCTCGCTCATTGGCATCATCCCCACTTGAGCAGTGGCCCATTGTTTAGCAAGGGCACTTTCGTTTCTAAGAAAAAGATCTAGGTCTATTTGTTTGTAAAAACGATGTCCTTTTGGGCCACTTCTACTTGAGGAGAGTCTACCAGCCACATCCCATCTTCTGAGTGTATTAATAGAAACTCCAAGCTTTTGAGCTGTTTTACCTATTGGAATAAGTTTATTTTCCATCTTGGATCGTCAATCAGTATATTAACAAATCTACCCATATTTTGTCAAATCTACCCAAATATGACCATAACAACCACAACCTACCCACACTAAAGGTGTAAATAAACAAGAGGGGTGCCGGTGAGCAGCCTTAAGGCTAATTCTGCTCACTAAGTGGATGGATTTAGAACTCCTGATCCTTAGACAATTTAATAAATTTTACCCCAATTCCTGCAAACCAAAACAAAACCAAGAAAGATCCTGGCATGACCAGCTTTTCAAGAGGTTCATAAAAATATCCTCCCCAAACAGAAATAACATTACAAATTCCGGAAATAAACCCTATTAAAGGAATAGTTTTCCCAAAAGCTTTGTTTTTAAACATTACATAACTAGCCAGAATTGTTGCGAGCGAAGGAATTACGATAGTATAAAAAGCTGTAACGGGTGTTTGAAATGAGGCGGATGCAAATTCTATTGCTGATAAAATCACTAGCTTCTGTGTTTCTGATGAAGCAAGGTTATATTTTTGAGATAATTCAATGATAGCAGGGTAATTAGTCCAAGTTATCGAAAGTTCCAAAAAAACAAAAAGCGCAAATAATACACCTGAAATCATAATAAGAGCTTTGTAATTCTTTTTTAAAAGTTCGTATAAACCATAAGCAAAGGGTAAATATAGAATATTGGTAATTATCGAGATCCAAATGATCCACCACCAAATATTCGTTTTGCCTTCTAAATAAGTTACCCATTGTGAGGCTTCTGAAGGAAGAGGAAATCCAGATATGGCAAAGGCTATCGGAAGAAACGCATACCCTACTGCGATAACAATTCCTGAACAACCAGCAATCAGAAATAATTGTTTCCTAAATACCAATTCTTCTTTGGTTTCCATAGATGCCATAGTGGTTATTTACTTTCCTGGTTTTGCCACTTCCATGCAAGCCAAATAATCAGCAACAACGAGAACACTTCTATTGTTGCAAAGAAAATATAATGGAGAAATGTTGATCCACCGCCTACCACAAACGCAATAATTATTACTGCCCCAACAATATTGGTCAAACGATTTACTTTATACGGCAATACACGAGATAGGAAAATCATTAAAATCGGAATTTCCAGCAATATTGCCGCAATCAACAAAAATGCTGGAGTAATTTGAACCTGTCCTGCATACCCCGTCATTATCTCCTTAAGAAACCCAGGATACATAAAGGAGAGAATATCTGCAGCGAGTATATTAAACATTACAAATATCCATAACGTTGAAAGTATTACTCTCCGATTCATACTATTCATTACTTTTTGAATCATAATTTAAGTTTACTACCTCTAGAGATAAAATTGGTAGAAGTTTTACATGATATTATATTCGTATGAGAAAATATTAGCCCAATAGAAAGAGTGTAATTATTCTTTTTATTTCTTTAGTAATCGCTGGCATTACTCTTTGGATATACCTTCAACCACAGAATAATAAACAAGAAAATAACCAGATTCAACCCACACCGTCGCCAACATTTGACCTTACAAAAAACTGGAAAACTTTTTCCAATTTTAACCACACCTTTAAGCACCCCAGTGAAGCAAAAGCGGAAGCGAGAGAAAGTGAATCAGTCATTTCGTTTGTGGGTCAAAAACAGATTGATTCCGGCAGAACACAAACAGAACTTTTTGATGGCTACTCCTTTAGAATTGGTGAAATAATGAACGAATCAAAACTTGCACTTGAGCAACTCTCAAAAAATGAAAGAGAAAACGCTCAAAATAATTGTTTAGAAAGAGAAAAGGGGCAAGTTTCCCAGTTGAGAACGGTATCTATCAGTGGACTAACCGGTTATCAATATTCTGTAGAAGGGTGCTACATTGACTACACTGAAACCATAGTTTCTTTCAAAGATAAAATCTACAGAATTTCTCAGTTATATGTGGGTGATGTCGAAGACCAAGGGAAATATAAAGAAACAACAAATCAAATCCTCTCTACATTAAGGTTTGAAAGTTAACTCCCTGATCCTCTTTGTTCCCCGGCTTGGATTCAAACCTAGGAAGTCAACTAACAACAATAACTTAATTGTGCTACATTAAACTTCATGAAATGTGAGTGCAAAGGCATCGAAATCAAAAACACCCGCAACAAAGGTCGTGGTGTTTTTGCTACAAAAAACTTCCAGACCGGCGACATTATCGAAACCGCTCCCACAATCAGAGTCACTACCAAAGAAAGACAGCACCTCGAAAAAACCATTCTCGGTTGGTACATGTACCCATGGCGTTCTACCAAAAACGGCGCAGTTGTTCTTGGTTTTGGCAGTATCTACAACCACTCTTTCGAACCCAATGCCGACTGGAAACAAAACTTCAAAGCCAAAACCATGGTCTACACCGCCATCAAACCCATCAAAAATGGTGAAGAAATCCTCATCAACTACAACGGCGAACCTGATGACACGACTCCTGTCGACTGGATGACCGACCAACCCCCAATGCAAAAATAACACTTGGTGGAACACAGGTACTGACAATTCGTGCCGAAGCTGATGCATACAAACTCCTTTCAATGTGCCAATTTGATATACTAGGGCAAAAGTATACTATGGTCATTGATAAAGTTCTAATTATCGCAAGTGCAATTATTGAAAATGACAAGGGCGAAATCTTGCTTCTAAAAAGAGGCGAAACAAAAACATTTCAGGGTAATTGGCAGCTTCCTGAAGGGAAACTAGAAGAAAATGAAAAACCAAAAGACGCGCTCAAACGAGAACTCAAAGAAGAACTGGGAGCGGAAGTAAAAAATCTTTCGCTTGAAAATGTCAGCCAATCTACCATGGATGCAAAAGGCACAAAATACTTGGCTTTCAGAATAATTTTTAAAGTTAAATTAAAGGAAGGCCAGATTACACTTAGCAGTGAACATTCTGACTATCAATGGATTATGCCTAAAAAACTCACTTCACTTGAACTTTTACCAGGGACTTCAGGGGCGATTCAAAATTAAACAACCACATCAAAATGTATCAGCTCGCTCGGTGGGACGATTTTCGAACCGAAAATCTAATTAATGTTATTGAGTATCCCGAAATTACACTCAAAGAAAGCCAGCAATTACTAAATATCTAGAAAAGGAACTTTATTATCGCTTCTATGTAAAGTTGATAAGCCTTTGATTTGTTTTTACCATCAATTTTTGAAAATTGATGGTTTGCTCCATCAATAGTTTGTTTTCTTGTTTTTGCCTTCTTGTATCCAGCTAATAATGCATCTCCAGCTTCCAAAGGAACTACATCATCTTTACTCCCTTGTAGAAGTAGCACTCCTCCTTTGAATTTGCTTGCCTTATTTAAGATTTCTTTTTCAGTCAACTCTGACGGGAATACTGTCCTAGTTCCTGAGCCAGCTAATACGATCTTGTCTATGTACTTAAAATAACCATCAAGGCATGTTGATAGCGTACCTCCTAAAGAATTACCAACTATAAAGAATCTTAACTTGTCACTTGGAATATCGAAAATATCCTTACTTTGGTCAATGATTAATTCAACTGTATCAATCACATCTTGAAGCTCTTGATCAAATGTTTTTCCTTCAAATGCCTTTTTTTGTTTATCCCAATTTCCATCTTCAAAAATATTCCAGTCGCGTGAGGAATTAAACATAACGGCGTGAGCAATCCCACTTCTAGTAACTTTTTCTGCAAGCTTTTTTGATTTAGAACCGTTGTCTCCTGAAAGCCCATAAAGTCCGTGGATATTTATTAAAACATTAGTGGTCTTTTTCTTTGACTTTGAAGCAATAAGTTTTGTAAAAGATTTGCAGTTGCCCTTTAAGAAGATTTCCATATTTTGGTCAGTATATTCTGTATTTCAGGTAACAACAATTGCTCTGATATGTTATCTATATTTTCTGTAAATCTTTCAAATCCTTGCCTAATCTCAGGATTTCTAAATCTATCTTCTAGCATCTGTCCGTTTTTATGAACATACTCCAAAAATCCTGCTTCATTTGTGGTTAAGTCTTGCCCGCCAATTCCGATTCTGAAAGTCCTTTGTGGAAAATCAAATGTTATGTAGTCTCTAGTACCTTGCTCGTATTGCCTTGTCATTTGGTACCTAGTTCTTGTCCGTATGAGATTTTTCTGTAATGACTCGTCAGGATTCAATACTTCTTGCATGACAAAGATTCTACTAATAGTATCACTATTGGGTTTGATAGTTAAAATTTCAAAATCTTGACTGGTTGCTTTCGTAACCAGATATCTATTACCAAAAGATTCCACTTGATAACCTTCAGCAACCATTATTGGTTTATCAATAGTAAGACCTGGAGCTAGAAAAACTGGAACACCACTATTTTCTTCCTGTACTACACCCACTAAATCAATAGTTCTTATTTCTGAATAAGTATCTGCTTCTTCTGTAACAAAATAATTCCCATACGATGGAGTTAAGTGTGATGCTATTCCTGACGCTCGTAATCTATCTCTTAGCATCATTGACAAACCAGTACAGTTTGCTCCGTGGTATTTTCGAGCAAGAGATAAAGAATCTATATCGAAATTAATAAAAGTATCTGGTAACGAAGAACCTTCTTTCTCAGCTCTCTCGAATAGTTCGAAGAAGAAAGAAAAAGTGTCAAAATTGTAGTCAAGAACAACAGTCCTTAATTCTCCCGCTACTTCAGGAAGCCGAAATTCTTCAAAAGGATGTATTCTTCCCACTTCCAAATCTTTGACTTGAGCCGATATCCTTGACTGACCTAAATCTCTTTCCATATTCTATCTATATATTGCTTCTGTATGTTTTTGTATCAAGTTGACTTCGTTTCCTTCCTGCTTGCCATACGTGTATGTTTCTCTTGGAAAAACCTGTCTTGGGTTTCCAAAGCCACTTCTAAACATCTCTCGCACCCTCTTCGCTACATCATCATAACTATATTGCGAATAGTAAGTACGAAATGTGTTTGACAGTCGATCGAACAAAAAGTCTCCAACTTGGTGGTCATAGGCAATACTGTATTGAGTTGGCTTTGTAGTCCCTTGTTCCTCTCCAACTACGTGTTTTACTACAGGTAAAGAAAGTCCTTTTGTTTCTCTCACCTCTTTATCTATATAGATTGATTGAAAATCTCGATGAATCATCCGCTGTGGTCTTAATTGTTCATCTACCTCCAGGAGAGTATTTTGTCCGTGTAGCTCTAGCAGCAATCCATATTCCGTTGCGAAATGAGTCCATGTTCGAACTATCTTTCCAATTACTTCATTTGTAAAAAACTCTAATTCTTTTCCTTGAGAGGCATTCTTCTGCACCAGTTGAATAAGAATCGGTAAATCATCTGGACTTTTCAAATCAGTGGCATAAAGTGAAAAATAAGGAATTAAGACTCTATTCTCTGGCACTATTGGTCTAGGAATTACTTCTCTGAAAAGTACACCCGCACCTTCATTTTTATCGCCAACAACTACACCCAATGACTCCGGCAGAAAAGCGTATTCTGGGAAAGAATCTATAGAGGTAATTCTCTCAAGCTCTTGTGAAATCCTAATACTATGGTCCACAGAACTACCTTTTAGTCTTCTTATAAAACGATAGTGCCTTTTATCAAGGTCAGTCTTTACCATGAATTCGAACTCTCTTCCTTGTGTCAAGAGAGTTCGAGTCGAGGAAGTTGGAGTAACCATATAAATCTCATCTAGTTGTGATTCTGGTGTTATCCCAACAGCTTCTAAATATGCCAAGTCTGATGCAATATCTGGATGGACAAAAAACTTAACCACATCTTTACTCAATACATCTCTTGTCAAACGGCTGTCAGGATTTGCAAAAAGCACTGTTGCTTCATCAGGTTTAATACCAAATACTGGAACTGGAAATTGCTCAATACCTTCATGGGGACTATATCGAACATCAGTATCAGACCAATCACTATGCGACCCTTCCTTTACATTGTTTACGTATCGTTCTAGATACCGAGTCCCCTCAAGGCCTTGTTTGTAAGCTCTATCTAATTCCATCAGACTAAACCTCTTTCTTGCAGGGTTCTGACAATTAGTTCTGCAACTTCTTGTTGGTCAATGTCGCTGGTATCTATTTTGACAAAATCAAAGTGTTCGTAAGCACCTCTTATCTTTTCAAGCCATTCAACTTTTAGAGATTTTGATTTTCTATCCGGATTTGCCAATCTTTGCGCGAGGACTTCATTTCTTGCATCTAAAAGGAAACTAATTGAAGGCACAAGAATTCTTCCATCTGTAATTTTTGCATTGCATATTCTTGGTCTAGTCCCATCCCGGTATGGTAAGCATAAGTTGAAGCTACATATCTATCACATACGACAGACATAACTTGGCAAGTGATAGCAACTTGTTTAGAGGCAAACCGCACAGAATCTAAATAAAAATCAAAACTATCACGCGGACTAAAGGTAACTTCTTTATATTCAGGCCTTATCGAAGCATGAGGTTCCATTGGAGTTGCAACCCTCATTCCACCAATTCGTTCTGCAACTAATTCAGTTACCGTGGATTTTCCTGTTCCATCCAGTCCTTCGACAACAATAAATGGCTTCTCTAAGGTCATATTTTCCATATTCAATTCAATTTTGGGATTATAGCACGCAAGCAATACCTAGCTTTGTTCTTTGAGAGCATTGAAATTAAGGATAGAAGAATTGTGGAATATACCGCAATTTCGGTATTTAAGGCCTTGATAACTGCTCAAAATGCTCGCATCACAAATCCTTGGCTCCAGCTGTTAGATACTATCCGAATGTTATTAATTAACTTTTCTCAGAATCTCTAATAGATTTTTATTCCTATATACATGAGCGTTATCCGCTTTTCGAACATACTCAATCAGCCCTTTTTCTTCTAAGGTCTTAAGGTATCTGTTACAGCTAACTCTGTGAATTTTTAAGTCTTCACTAATCATTGGTGCAGTAAAATACGGTTTTACAAATGTGTACTCAAATACTCTGATTAGCTGCAGGCTTGCTCTTTCTTTTTCTATTTTCTCCCGAGATGATTTAAACAATTCGTTTATTTCTACTCCCAACTTACTTGCTAAATTGGCTTGTGTTTCCAAGGCCCGCAAGAAAAACATTATCCAAGGCTTCCAGTCTTCGTTTTCATCTACGTTAGATAAGTTGTTTATATATTGTTTTTTATTTTTTTCAAAATAACCACTAGGATACAAAATCGGCATATTAAGCATTCCCTTGTTAATAAGATACAGAGTAATTAACAATCTACCTGTTCTTCCATTGCCATCTTCAAAAGGGTGTACTGCCTCAAATCTATGATGCATAATGGCACACTTAATAAGTGGGTTTGTTGTATCTTTTGTCTTTAGATATTCCAACAAATCTCCAACCATTACTGGAACATGACTAGCATCAGGCGCAATATATCTGGCTTCTTCTTTCATAGTCCCTAAGTCTCCAATCCATACGTCACCTTTTCTATATTCTCCTGGATTCTTACTTTTGCCTCTTGCGTCCTTTGTTAAAACCTTCTGTGCCTGTCTAATAATTATTTCTTTCAAACCATGTTTACGCACAAGTTCTAGAGTTTCTAACATTGCCTTTTCATAGTTGCGAATTTCCAAGGCATCATTTTTCTTTTCACTAGTTTGTTCTCCAATCTCAATCTGGTATGCATCATCCAGCGAAGCCTGTGTGCCCTCAAGCTGTGCGCTGGACTCAGCTTCTTTCCCTAAAATTGGACGCATTAGAAGATTGGGGTTGGGCAAGAGGTGATTTAACTGGTTTAAAGCCGTGATAGCACCCTGTGTTTGGGCTAATTGATTTGCCAGGGATTCATCGTATATGTTTTTCAGATCTGGAGGAAATTTGTGTTTAAGAATTGACATGTTGTAACAATTATCTCAAAAAGTGTTACAACTGTCAAATGATTGTTTCAAAAGTGATTCAACATCAAAACTATTCTTTTAGCCCATAAGCGCTTTGGCGTCTTCTAGAAGCTTATTTTCGGTAACAATAGCTTTCTCTTTAATACTACGGATAAATTCCTCTCTCTCAAGTCTAGTACTTTCTTTGGTTATTCCTTCAAGTGAGCCCAGTATTGCCCTGTCCCCAATATAAGTCCTTAACTTTTTTGATATGTCTTCCTTTCTCAAAACATATAAACGATTGGCAATATGGACTAACTCATCATATTCATCTTGGTTCCAAGGCCAATTGCGCGATTCTCTTCTGCTTATTATTTCGGTTATTTTCTCACCCAATTCACTTGCACCTAGATTTTTTCTTTTGGTGATCAAATTTCTGTTCTTGATTCTTCCTTTGAAGTACTCTAAAAGCAATTGTCCCAAAACAGAACCAGAACCTGCACTTACAAAAATATTAAGATATAAATAATTGCTGATATTTAGGTCAAATATGCTCATAATTATAGTTCGGACAACTGACCTTTGGCTCCCCAGCTCTGACGTAATTATAAAGGCACTAAATAGGATTGTCGAAGTGTTTAGCAATCCGATTGAAATTGAAGTTATTAAAACTAGGTGAGTCGAAATTCAGAGGCTTCAAAATCCTTATCCGACTTAGTGAATAATTATTTGTCCAATTGCAGAAGTAGTAGGAGTATCTGTATCAGGAGCTCCAGGTTGCGAGTCATAGATTACTACTGTTCCTGACTGGTCCTTGATTTGGAATCTGATTGCGTCTTGGGTTCCATCTAGTCCGGTAACAAGGAGATTGTAATTACCAGTTCCATTGATAGTTCCTGTACCACGGAGAGTTGCCTGACCATCTGAAACAACCAAAACCGTGAGTGAAGTTGAATCAAATTCAAGATTTGCTGCCCTAAAGTTCATACTCACCTTACCGATAAGTAAAGTGTCTTGATACTTGCTGGTCACCCCAAATTGTACTTGTCCTGTTAAGTTGGGATTTTGGGGGTAGGCTCCAGCAGAAGAGGAAAAGATTCTGTTCCCAGTAAAGAGTCCTTGGGGTGTTGGATTATACACTGACACATACTGAAATATTGAAGTTCCAATAGCTCCACTATTGTCAGTGACAGTGAGCGTGATTGTGTATACCCCCGCCGCAGTATACGTGTGACTATCAGAAACTGAACCACTAGATTCTGTCACAGTACCTGGAGTCACAATTCCGTCTCCCCAGTTCCAAGAAGCCGTGTGGGTATCCAAGGTGTTTAGATCAGTAAAGTTGGCAGAGGCGGTTACAGACGTATTCACCTGTATAGGGGTTGTCGGAGCTGTAATTGTTCCTACTACTGGAGCTTGGTTAATTGAATATTCAGGGAATGGACTCAAGGTAAAAGGGGTGTAATCAACGATGCTTGTAACATTATCTGATGGATTAGTATCTCCCCACCAGTTATTTTCAGCGTTAATAATTAGCGGCCCCAAAGTACCAAAAACTTTAATGAGGGTATTGCTATTAAAATTATTTTCATTAACCATACTATTAACATTAGTGCTGACCAACCCACGCATAGTTCCTGTTATATTAACGACGTTTTGCTTAAAGGAACCATTAGAGGTTCTATTGTCAGCTACTATTCCGGTGTCTCCACCTAAATTATTGACAGTTCCGATGAATGTATTGTTAAGAAAATCAACTTTATTTGAAGGCGATACGTAAGCAATGTGATGTGAGTTATTGCCTTCCATTATGTTATTTTGAACCAATATATTATTCTGAGCTCCACCAGTAAAGATAACATCCCCTCTATCTCCTGAAACCATCCAGTTATATCGTAAAGTAATATCCGAATCATGTTCGCTAAGTTGTACCACATCGTAATAGTCAGATCCATGAATAAGGAATCCTTCAACGATAACGTTGCTTGCTGAAATAAGTATTGGACCGGGCCAACCAGGCAGGCCCTTGATCACTGATTTGGAAACTCCGCTCCCTGAGAGTCGTAGGGGTTTGCTGATCACAACATCTTCGTTATAGGTCCCCGCGCCTACACAAACAGTATTACCGGCTGAAGCGGCGTTAACTCCTGCTTGAATTGTGGAGTATTGTGATGGGACGTTAATGTTGCACTGACTTCCGGCAGGTGGCACATAGGCATTAAGATTTGCGCCAACTGTTATTCCGGAACTATTTACTGTTATAGTTGCAGTTTCAGTACCAATTGCGTTTTGATCATCGGTGACTGATACCGTAACAGTGTATGTACCTATATTCTGATAGACATGGCTCAGCGAGAAGTCTTTACCTGAAAGAGCAAAGGGTTGAATCCCTGATCCGTCGCCATAATCTACCGTTGCTGTCCAAGATGAAGAGCCAACGTCGAGGAAATAGCTTGAGGTTGTATAAGTTCCCCCTACAGCAACTGTTCCACTATAAAGCCTTCTTATTATTGGAGGTTGATTGTATGGATACTCTGGAAAAGGAGTCAAAGCGTAATTACTGTAATCAGTGCCTGCACCAACATTGTCTGATGGATCAGTATCCCCCCACCAATTATTCTGGGCATTATTGCCTGGATAACCGGCAACTTTTATGGGGGTGTTATCACCATGGAAATTATTTTCAGTAATCACACTATTATTCGCACCAACCAATAATGCATCTGGACCGCTTGTTGGATTAAAAATGTTTTGTTTAATTAAATTTCCGCCTTCTACGATCACAAGATATATTCCAGTATCCGCAGCTCCGTATGGATTAACTGTTCCTATAAACGTATTGTTAAGAAAGCTCATACCTCCAAAAGCTCTAGCTGCGTATGGGGAGTTATTACCTTCCAATATATTGTTTTGAATTAAATTTTGAGAACGTCCTACATATAGAGCTATCCCTCCGTTTCCCGCCACAATCCAGTTGTAGCGTATGATTGTATTAGGAGTAGGATTATTAACGTCTATCTCAATTGCATTACTAATCCCAGTACCACGAATGAGAAATCCTTCTACTATAACTTCCGTGGCCGTTACACGCACCGCGCCCGGCCACCACGGATTTTGACCTTTAATAATGGAGTTGGCCACACCACTCCCAGAGAGCTTAATGGTTTTGTTAATCAGCAAATCTTCATTATAAGTTCCAGGACCAACACATACGGTGTCACCCCAATTTGCGGCATTAATTCCCGCTTGGATTGTTGAATACTGCGAGGGAACGTTGATATTACACTGACTCCCGGTTGGAGGAACATAAGCATCCAGATTTGCACCGATAGTTGGTGGAGTCTGGGCAAATGCTAGGGGTGAAAAAGCGAAGAAAAGAATTAAAGGAAGAAACACACCCAAAAACAATTTTAACTTCATACTCCTACAGGGACTTTATTCCTAGACAAAGAGGATGTCAAGCACTGGAGATAAAAATTTTTGCTCCGGCGGTAGGATTCTCTTCAGCTATTTCAACTCGCATTGAGCTCGCCGAAATGCTCAGAGTAAACTCACAATAGGTTCTCTCTAACCAAGAGAGCTTCAGCAAACTCAGTACAGTTATTTATACCAAGTTTACCATCTACCAGTATTTGCTTCTTTGCTCTTGACCAACCTTTTATTTGCTTTTCCCTTAACACTGCATCATTTTTCGTCTCGTATCGTTCACAATATACAAGTCTTAAATCAGAAAACTTTTTTGTAAAAAACGACCTTCCCAATTTATGTTGTCTAAATCGATTAACAATATCAGGTGTAATTCCAACATAAAAAGTTTCCTGATTGCAAAGAAGGATGTAGACATACCACATTTTATTAATGTTCATGGCTTGCACTGAGCTTACCGAAGTGCTCCCCCTAAAGGACTTGTTCTGCAACCAGGAATTAGAGCTTGAAACTGAAATTGTAGGGATACAAATGCTTTTAAAGCAACCGCCAGACTACGGCTTACCTAATTACCTGAGAACAAACTATTAACTACTGAGTTGACGATTTCAAAACATACACTTTTAGGATAGCTTGGCTCTTCTTTGGCAATATACAAAAGACACCTGTAATACTTGCCAGTAGTCTTGTCTATTACAAACCACAACCTTCCTCCCTCAGAAGGAGATAGTTTGGGATTTTTGATACCCACCCTGTCTTTACAAACAACATAGTTCTTCCCTGCCGCAATAATACAGGAAAGATTACTATATTTAGTCCAGCTATCATTGTGTATTTTGAAATAGTTTTCTAAGTCGGCCTTCATTGAGCGGCATTTTCTTAACCGCTTCAAATCTTTTTTAATCAAATCAAAACCCGTATCATTTAATTCCATCTGTAAGTTTATAACTTATTGGAGAGCAGAGAAGAGTTTGTCAAATTCAGCCTCTTCAAAGTAAGTCTGCGCTTCTTCATCTAGTTGCTGATCTTCTTTCGCTCCTTCATCTCTATAATTAACATTTTCATAATCTATTGCTCCTTGTTCTTCTGCTACAACATAGGGCGGATCTCGGTGAGATAATGTGCTAATCTCGCTCGGACTTAAACCTCGGTATGCTTGGTTTACCTCATCAATCACTAACCGCTCAGAATCTGAGAACTCTTTTTCTATTCCCTCTGACATTTTTATTAAGGCGAAATTTGTTTGAGGAGAGCCGTAGTAATTCTGACTTTCCAGAACCTTGATTAGCCCTTCGTCTGCCAAATCTTTAACAATAGACGGTAAATCCTTAACCGTAGGACCATAATGATTTTTGAAATAGGTATATCCACTGATAGACTTATTATGTTTGTGGTAGTAATCAAAATCACAGTAATATAAGAGCTTTTGAAGTTTAGTAACGGTAAGCTCTGAATTACTGTAATTACTCAAAATATACAAAATCAAACTCTTCAATTTCTTTTTATTTGCTCTCATATTTTTATTATACATAATTATCAACCTAAACTACGAAACCAAATCAGGATTTGAGATTACAGGAGCCGGCGTAGGTTCATCACTTTCGCCCCAATCAATAGAGTCAGAAGTATTTGGTATGGTCATATTTTCCTCTGTGCATCCTTCAGGAGCTGGGACAATAGCCAAGAACTTTCTCAAATCAAATATCTCTGTTGCTTCATTTCCAAACTTAAAATATAAATCTGAGTATCTATCTCTTTTGGCTTTTGCTTCATCCATTTTATTCCAAAGTTCTTCAGTTGCACCATCTGCATTGTAGATTTCTATCATATACTTCGCGCCATCTCTGTATCCCTCATACATTTGTATTTGGTAGTTGGCAGCCTGTTTTATATACCACGGCTCAAATATCTGAAAATCCCAACGGTTTATATATGCAGATTGCGTACTTAACCATTCATTCTCAGCTTCAAGGTAGTTCTTCGCTTCTGCTATATAATTTTCAAACACCCCAGCTCCGCTCCCTGCTTCATAGTTGCTGGGATTGTTAATCATATCGGCCATTACAAGAAATGAATTTTTATAAGCAATTAAGTGAGGATTCACTTGTAAACAGCGTTGCTCAAAAAGATTGTTGCCTTCATACGCCAGAGAACGAAGTTTGTAGGCATAAACTCCAAAAGACATAATTGTTACTAAAAGTAGGACTAAAAATACTTTAATCAGTTTCTTCACCTTTTATGAGGGACTCCCTTGTCCTTTCTGGTAAAGATTTAGTTGTCGTTCTTTGTATTTATTCATTGATGCTTCTACGCCATTTTACCAGAAGCTGATAAAATACGATAACTAAAGTTAAAGATGTAATAAAAAATGATGAACGCAAGGCAAAAATTGTATTTTCTTTTAAGTCGTATTGAAGAAGGCTTGACTATCACACCTTCAGAGCAGCCAGTCCTTATTCATCAAAATTATGAATTAAACCGAAAGTATAAAGATATTGAACTAGTTCAAATCTTCACAAAACTTGAAAGGGACGAGAAAGTTTTATCGGTAGTTGAAGTTCCTGCTGGAATAAATTCTTCATATAAAGAATTTTCCGAGCGCAAAGAGTCTGACAGGGGCCGTTGGCACTTAAAGATTTTGCCAGCTTTTGATGGTTATTATTTAAAAATTCAGCACGAGTCCGAGTATCAAAAATTTACAGGGAAAATACCCCCCGGCCGAATACAAATTCTTTACTCTAAGATAGCCGAGGTTGATGAGCAGATTGATATAAGAAGAAAAGCATTTGCCCAAGCACAGTCATATATAAACGATAATCCACTATATTCGGAAGCAACTCGAGTTGGTCAACTGGCCAAGGTGGATCTTCAAGCTCAAACAGATATTTCAAATTTCATCAATCAAAAAGAAACATATTTAAAAGAATTAAGTCTGCGAAAATCTGATATAAAACCGCCAAGTTCAACGAAAGAAAAATATGATGGGATAATTAGCGAGATACGAAAAAAGACCAATACCAACTCAGACTTCAAAAAAAGATATGAGGATACACTGAAAAGTATCAAATTAAACAAAAAGACTTCTATTTTTAAAAAACTAGATTTGGGGTATGACAATGCAACGAAAACTCTGAAGGTTAAGGGCATAAGTCTTAACTTTAAACAGGATAGCTTCAGAGCAAAATTGGTTGAGCTACTTTTTAGTAAAAAGGGCCGACTGGACAAAGAGTGGTCTTGGGACGAAGTTTTGGAAGAGATTGAGGACATAACAGATACAGACTTATTAAAGGAAAACAAAAAGCGATTTTATCCGGCTTGCGATGGATTTTCTAAAACTGTTGCTCAAAAAACAGGAGTAAATGACCTTCTGGTTTACACCAAGTCTACGGTCAGAGTAAACCCTAAATACATAGTTAGCTAACAGCAAACTAACTGCAATCCATCTTCAGCTAACCCTTCGACCAATAGACTTCAGGTATGTCTAATCCAATTGGTGTAAATGAAAAAACAAGGGCTTTTCTTGAACAAACATACGGGAAACGGCCGTCAGACGACGATGCAGTGGTATACAAAAGCCGGCTGGTTAAATTCTTTGCTTTGCTGATGGAAATTGACCAAAGGAATAGGAAGAAACGCAATGAAGCAAAAAATAACTGAAATTCAGATAATTCCCATAAAGCCACAAAACGGCCTTGTAGCATTCGTAAGTTTTGTTTTAAACGAAAATCTCTATCTCGGCTCAATTGGGATATTAACCCGTCCAAATGGCGGTTACAGGCTGGTCTATCCCACTAAAAAAGTTGCAGAGAGAAACTTAAATATCTTTTATCCGATTAATAAACATTTCGCACAAACAATAGAAAAGGAGGTGTTAGAGCACTTTGAAAAAGTAATGAAAAACGAAAATGATAGACACAATAGTATTAACTCTTAAATTAGATATGTTTAAAATCATAGAGCCATATAAATTTCAGCCAAACGCAAATGAAATTTTAAATGCCGAGTATGAACGAGGTGGTAGAGGTTACAAAAAATGTTCTCAAAACCCTACTCCGAGAGAGCTTAAAAGTGGCAATTATAAGCCAAGATTAACACTTACAAGACGAGTAAAAAGAGACTGGCAATACGAAATAACCTTGCGTATAGAGTTTTCTATTCCCAAACTACTTTTTGGAAACAATTTTGACGAATTAGAAAACGATGACCTTTTTGACACGATTATTGTTCTTCAAAGAAAGCTCAAAGAAATGGGTATTCTAGTAAGCGAAGTAAATCTAGCAACATCACCAGTATCAAGCGTTCATTACTCAAAGAATATAGTTTTGACCGATTACACAACTCCTCTTACATACATAAAGCAGCTAAGAAAAGCCAACATAAACCAGAGTTTGGATACAAACCAGACTGACTTCCGAAATGAAGGGCATAGCTGGAAATACCGAGCAAACACTTTTGAGATTGTCTTCTATGACAAACTCAAAGACTTGGAATACGCAGGGAAAAGCAAAAAACGGTCAGAGGAAAAGAACAATGAAATGCAGTTTGGTTTATTTGACAACAGACCTAAAAACGAACCATTTGAAGTTCTCAGGATTGAAATAAGGCTTAATACGAGACAAAAACTAAAACACATTTTCAGGAAGATTGACAGACAAAGCGAACCAACCCTCTTTAATGTATTCAGCCAGCAAACCGCAAAGTCAGTTTTGCTTTATTATATAAACGAGATTGAAGAGGCTTACCCTCCTATACTTATGAGCAATAAAGACAAATACGCTGACTATTTCAACGAACTACTCGTCAGATTCCCAAATATAAAGCTGCATACTGCACTCAAACTGACAGGCTTAAAGGGGATACTTGAAGAAGTTGGAGTTAGAGAGCTCAGACACCTCACAAAGAGGTATGGAAAGCCTTCCTGGTATGCCCTAAACAGTCAGATGAAAGAATACCGCGAGACAGATAACTCAAGGCCTGTGTTCCCATTTTTGAGAAAAGAAATAAACGATTTCATACCACTAAAGCTTGTTGATTATAATGGCAAAATGTTAAATAATGATAAAGATGGTAAATAAAGGACGAGAACAATATTATTCGATAGGTGAAGTAGCCAAACTGCTAAAAGTTGCTTACCTTACAGTCTATCGATGGATACAAAGCGATAAACTTAGAACTTATAAAGCTGGTAAGCAATATCGTATCAAACAAGAAGATTTGGAAAAATTTATTAGTCAAAAAGATAAGAAATGAGATTAAAAAATATATTTAGCAGTGTATCATTAATTTTCACTTTTCCTTTCAGGTTGTTTAGAAAAACAAAAATTGACAACTTTGTTGCAGGGATTATTTTTGGAGCAATTTTTAGTATGGTGGTAAACATCGCTACCGTCAGAGTGCAAGAGGATATAACCAAACAGCGGGTTTTTGAAGCTCTTGAGCGGGAAATTGTAGTGCACTACCTTGACACGAACACTATGGTCAAAGCTGAAAATGAAGCATGGGACAGCAATGATAACCAGTATCTTATTTCGTACGATTTAATCTCCAGAAGATTTGAAACCAGAATTTGGGAATCAGAGAATGTGTCTGCGTATCTTTTTGAAATTGACCCAGCAGTGGCAGGGAAAATCCAAGCATATTACGGCACAATTTCCACAATAAACTCATATTTAGGAAAAAATGAAGAAAGTTTTTGGGATTTATACCACGAGTGCACACCCACTTATGAGTTTTTAGAAAAAGGAGAACGAAAAAGTATAAAAGACTGTAACGAGTTATTAAGAATCACCCTCACCAGTCGCAATGCCTATGCAAAGAATATTTATGACACTGTAGAAAATATAAGAAAAGATTTTCACCCTACCCAAGATAGACTTGATAATTGGTGGTTATCTCTCCTTTTGGGAAATAAAGCCTACGAAGTAGTTAAGGTCAATCCTAGTAAGTAAAAATGTTTTGTAATAAATGCGGAAAGAAAAATCCTGAAAATAGCAACTTCTGCCAGCACTGTGGGGCAGATATAAGTCTTATTCAACCAGCTTCACAAAACGAGAAAAAGTCTCAGCCTTCAAACGCTTACCCTATTAAAAAATTTACTATTATGCTTGTAGTTACTTACGGCATTTACTTCCTATATTGGTTTGAAAGAAATTGGCAGTTAATAAAGCAAGAAAGACAGTCAAATATAAGCCCATTTTGGAGGACAGTAGGCCTTTTTATTCCTTTCCTAAACTTTTATCTAATCTACCAACAGTTTAAAGAAATTAAAAATCTTGCAGAAGAAAACGAAATTAAAGATACTTATTCCCCTGGCTTGAGCCTTGTTGGCTATATTGTAGTAAATCTATTTTCATTCGGCTTCTTGTCGCCGTTCGTATTAAATAGAATACAGACAACCTTTAACAACTACTGGAAAATTAAAGAGCCAAATAAAGCAATAAAAACTAGTTTTTCTTGGAAAGAGGTTTTGGCACTTATATTCTTCGTGGGTATCTATCTTTTAATTTTCATTGGGCTTATGTATCCAGATAAAGAATATGATTACGATTACACGAAAACGACCGAAACTGTATCAGAAGTCCAACCAACTCTCGCCCCTTACAACCAAGACGAAATCGTCTCATCTGTAGTTAATATATTCTGCCCAAGCACAGTTGAAGGCGAAAAAGGCACGGGAGGTTCGGGAACCATATTTACCAAAGAAGGGGGGATACTTACAAATTCACATATTATCCCCCAAGACGAAGAATTCATAAATGTCGACGAACAAGGCTGTTTGGTGATATTGCCTAACCCAAACACAGGACAGCCCGAGGAAATGTATTGGGCAACTCCAATAGTTCTTCCAGAGATTAGTGATACATACGATTTGGCTTATCTATATATTCATGAGGTATATCTTGATGAAGAAACCCAAGAGTATCGGGGTACCTATCCTCGGACATTCCCAGCATTTGATGACAGCAATAGATGTGTTGACGAAAACATTAAACTTGGTGAAAAAGTAACTATATTCGGATACCCTTCACTAAGTGGCGGTTTGTCATTGACCATTACTGACGGACTGGTTAGTAGTTTCCCAGGTTATGGCCTTATTGTTACATCTGCAAAGATTAGTGAAGGGAACTCAGGAGGTCTAGCTGTAGATGAAAATGGCTGCATGATAGGTGTTCCTTCAATGATAAGTTACGACGAAACCGAAAGTTTGGGCGTAATTATTTCTTCAGACCTCATACTTGAATTTTCAGATGAGGTATCAACATATCTTGAAGAATGAAAGCAATAATAATAGCCAGAGTAAGTACAGAAGAGCAAAAAGATGCTGGAAACTCCTTACCAGCACAAATTACACGCCTTGAAATCTATTGTGAAAGAAAGGGATTTGAAATTCTCAAACAATTTAGCTTTGATGAAAGTGCATATAAAGATAAACGGGCTGAATTTGACCAGATACTTGATTATGTAATTGAGCAGGAAGATCTTGTTGCAGTTTGTTTTGACAAAGTAGATAGGCTTTCCAGAAATGTATTCGATAAGAGAGTTGCAGAGCTTTACGAGAAGGCACTCAAAGACGAGGTTGAGCTACATTTTCCCTCAGACGGACAGGTCATCAACAGCAAAATCTCGGCAGTTGAGAAATTTCAGTTTGGCATAAGTTTAGGGCTGGCTAAATACTTCTCAGACGCCATAAGCGACAATGTAAAGCGTGCTCAGGAGCAAATGTTAAGAAGTGGCATATGGCCTCAAATGGCTCCCTACGGTTATAGGAACATTACAAAAGAAAACGATACAAAGTGGATAGTCATAGAGCCATTTAAAGCAAGTGTTGTTGAGAAAATGTATGAGTGGTACTCAACAGGTGCTTATTCAATGAACTTGATTAGAGATGAAGTTAAAAAGGTATTTAATGTAAATTTCTCTAAAGGCAAAATTGACCATATTCTTAAAAACCCATTTTATACAGGGAAAATGCTTTATAACGAGCAACTTTACCCTCATAACTACGACAGAATGATAACATCTGAGCTATATGACAAAGTTCAGGAAATTAAGGCAGGACACCATAAAAAGAGCTTTAAATATGCTGGTTTGCCATTTTTATATCGAGGCCTAATCAGATGTGCGGACTGTAGCTGTATTATTACTCCTGAAAAGAAAACGAAGAAAAACGGACAGGTTTATTACTACTACCACTGCACTCAATACAATGGCAAGCACGGTGCTGAATGGCTAAGGGAGGAAGAACTGACCAAGCAGTTTTCAGAAGCCTTCAAATGCCAGAAGAAGTGCTTGAAGACATAACAGAAGCGTTAAAACAGACACACCAAAATAAATCAGAATTTCGTAAGGGACTTCTTACTCAACATCAGATAGAACATCAAAAGTATCAAGACCGCATTGAGAATATGTATGAAGATAAACTGGACGGGAGTATTACTGAGAATTTCTATGAGAAAAAGCGAAATGAGTATCGAGCAAAACAAGACGAGATAAATAAAAGGATGACTAAGTTGCAGTTTGCAGATGAAGAGTATTATCTAACCTCAGAATACATACTTAAACTCGCTTCCAGAGCAAGTGAATTGTTTGAAAGTTCTGAATTACAGGAAAAACGACTGCTTTTAAAGATGGCACTTCAGAACTTGGAGTTGAAGGGTAAAAAAGCCCGATTTGACTGGATAAAACCCTTTGACGCAATCGCTTTGCACGCCTCTCGTCAAACTTGGCTCCGAGTCATGGATCAGGCGAGAACCTATTTTACTAGCCCATAACTCAATCTTTATAAGTTCAACATCAATCCTGAATAGGATTGAAGGCTATTTCGTTACATTTCTTTAACGCATTAAAAATGATCTCCATGTTGCTTTCGAACTGGTCCTGAGTGATTTTTCCCGCCACTTCCTTTGCATACTCAGCCTTCTTTTTATCTGCGACTAACTGTGCAATCTCTGTGGCATTCTTAGTGTATGGAGAGGGGTAATACTCTTCAAGAGTAGAAGTTGTTAGTTCAAAAATTTGATCGTTACTGAACAAATATGGATAACCCTGCTTGAACGAATTGTACTTGTTTTGTTGTGTGGTGTTGGGCTTATCAATCAATACAATAGCTTTTTCTTTATAAATCGGGTTGTCTGATCCTGCAATTGGCACAAATAATTTATGTACTGCAAGTAGAGATGTTTCCTGTTCGTCTATGTCTCCTCCTGCAAATAAAATCTTGATACCGCTAAATTTATTAGCATAAAAACGTTCGACTATTGTTTTAATAAACTCAAACTCGCATTTACCTTCAACTATTAAAAAGTTGCGAGGTAACAGCAAATCAGATGGACTTCCACCAAGTAGGTCAAAAATAATATTGATCTTCTCAAGATCGTTTACTTCATCGATGCGCGTAATCCCTTCTGTCTTTTCAACCTTGAAGATTTTTTGAAGTTCATTATTATCAACAACCATTACTGAGGAGTGTGTGTTCACTAACACTTGATCTGTCTCACAAATATCTATCAGTGCTTTTTTGAGTGCTCGTTGTGCGGTAGGATGCAAATGAAGCTCTGCCTCATCGATCATAAATAGAAATGATCCTCCACCTGTTTGTTTTTTCCGATAGTCAGCAAATGCTTGAATAATAGAAAGCATAATTGCTCTTTGCATACCATCACCCTTGGCTTCGGCTTTAGTTTCAATTCCGTCATCAACCACTGTATCAAAACTTTTGAGAAGATCTGTGAAATGGGGAGGGTTTACACCAAACTTTACTTTCGTTCCGTCTGGAAACTGCTTTTGAAGATATATTTCTACTTGACCACCTAACTTATCCAGCTCCTTTCTTACTTCTGAATCAGCATTGTCAAATAAGTTAGAAAATGTTCGCTTGAAATCTATATAGTCCTGAGAGGTTTCAATTATTGCGGTAAGGACTCCGGACAACATCGTCCCTATTGGATTCCTATCTTTATATTTTGAAACATCATCCAGTCTTATCTTGGTATTGACGTATTCTAGTTTAGGTAAGAATTCGTTTATGGCTGTGTCCAGCCCTTGAGGATTTCCTTTATCTTCACCATTTACGAAATATCTCCTTTTATGATCACTGCTGGATTTTATTACGGAAAAAGAAGTGAATTCGCCAAGTATATTTCGTATTTTTGTCTTGTTTGCTTCTGTGGTTAGTTTATCGATATCTGAATCAGTTACCTCATCAAATTGAATTTCGACCTGGATTATATTTCCTGATTCTTTCTGACAATGCTCCTCATCGTCAGATGATTTCGCATTATAGAACCACTCAATAGCCTCAAAAAAATTAGTCTTTCCGTGATTATTTTGTCCAATGAAAATAGAGAACTTGCTGGGTTCAACCTCAACTTTTTTAATTGATCTATAATTATCGACTACTATTTTTTGGATTTTCATGTATGTTCATTTTCATTTATCAAAATGACTCAGAATTGAGTTCTAAGTCATCCTAAGAATTGTATTCTTGAGATACAATAGTATTCCAAGTATCCCTTAGCCCTTGTTGCATATCTGAGTCAGTCCCAAGTAGTTCCTGATAATGAGTAAGTACAATGCTTGGATCCTCAAGTAACCTCAGGTAATACCATAGAGTTTTAATCAGACCGTTGACTATAACTTGGCAACCAGTTTCAGCTTCCGTGGAGTTCACTGCCTCCTCGACACTTTCAAGATCATCATCTAATACTTGTGGATTATGTGTTGATAGGACATAGTACCGCGAAGCTGGTTTTCCCGTAAGTTTTCTTTTTAGCTCATTGACCATAGGAGCAGTAATAGTTTTGTCGCTTTTTACCTCAACTCCTTCGAATGGCTGACCTTTTTTATTTACCTGAATATCACCAACAGAACCGGATCTCAAATCGGCAGTTGTATGTCTCTCTAATGGCAATAACTCAGTGCCTTCATATCTCGATAATTGTCCGACAAGTTCCTGATAAACTGCATATAGAGCTAAAACAGGAAGTCTTGATTTGCCTTGCCCCGAACTCTCTTTGAAGTGTCTCAAAAATATATGCATTATTTTGCTGATCTTATATTCTTTAGGAGGGACAACTGCATTTTCTTGTGATGCTCTTTTTGATGCATCGAAAAATAACAAATATTTTATAACTATTTCTGCGTCGCCTTTTTCTTCTTGAATATAATGCAATAATCCCAAGAAAGAATCTCTATTTCCAGAACCTCGAGGATTACACGGATAGGTGAGATTCCAAGCTATTGGTCTCTCCAAGTTCCTGCCACTTTCTAACCCGGATGCTTCACAGTGGGTGTATCCGTGCCTCTTTAGAAAAGGCGTTACTATTCTCTGATCCATACTTCGATTTGAATATCCGCTGGGCATATTTTCCTGAGCGATGCGAATATCTTGTTTTGGTGCAATTATTTTTTTGAGACAAGTAGTTATAACAATGCTAAATATATATTTGTTATGAGGTTTGTTGTTTACGATAGTTTCGCAGGCATCCAGAATATGCGTAGGGGTATTTGTGGATTTCGATTCGCTTTTAACACTAGAACTACCTAGTAATTTTCTCCACGATGCAACAGTTTCATCAGTAGCATTTTCAATCTGTTGATGAATCTTCTCTAATATTTGTTTTGTTTGCTGTTCTTCGTTCATAGTGTGTTGATTGTAACAAACGACTTTCTGTCGTATGGCAAAGTATATGGATAACAAATTCTAAACATTCCTTCCGGAATTTGCTTATTTGTAATGTTCGTTCTTATATCAAAACGAAGATTTCTTAGTTTTAGAACCAAATCTTTTTCAGATTCCATTTTGAAACCAAGCATACTAAGCTCAGAAAGTGGATGTAATTCATTGACTCTGTTCAGATTAGCAGTCCAAAGCAGAACTTCGATATAGGGATTTCTTGGCTCCGGAACATCACTTTTTATGGACAAAGAGAATTTCGGATTTGGCTCTGTAAAATGACCATAAAGTTCGTGTATTGAAGGATAAGAACTTATTTTGCTAATCACATAATTTAGGGCATCCCAAACAATGTAAACCTCGTTAGGCACAACCGTCAACAATTTTACTTGAATTTTTTTGATAGGAAGAATATCGTCTTCAAAATCTACCATTAGTGTTAAATTGTTATTACTTTTTTTATCTTCAACATCTTTATAAAGAGAGACTCTTATTTCGCCATCTGTGTTCAAAATCTCAATATTCCAAGCATTAGCAACGCTCGCCTCTGAGAATACGAGAGAAGATTTCTTATATGACAAAAAGCCTTTGGTGGAAATATTAAACTCATTAGTAACTCTACTTTGACTCGATTGTGTTTCTCCAAAAAGACCTAATTGTGATTTATGTTTTTTATTACTTTTGGTTGAGCTTCGTGTTCTTGCCGCCTTCTCGCCTTTACGGCTATCTATATACAAAACAGCATTGTCTGGTAAAAGCCCTATTTCTGTTTTGATTCCAAAAATACTTTTTCTGACAGCAAGTCCTAAATGATAAGCCATTAAAGGTACTACGGAATTCCCAATTTGCATTATTTGTTGAGATTTTGACCCTGTAACAATAAAGTCGTCGGGGAATCCTTGAATTCTTTTCAATTCATCTGTGGATAGTCGTCTATTATCCCAATGGAAGGGACCAGAGTATCTGCCCATTTTTGCTACTAAAGTTTTTGTAGGAGCATCGGGATTTGCTTTGTATAGAAAATCAGAAAACTTTGAACGCCATGCAAACTTTGGTTGACTATGACCCATTTCCTTTGTGTAGTACAAATAGTTCATTCCAGGGGGAATATTTTCCAGTAATCCGTCGTACTTACCTCCAACCATTTTTAACTTCTCCTCAGTCGGAGTTCCTAAGCCTTTGAACGCTTCTTTAGCTGAAATAAATGGTTTACCGGTTGGTGAATCTGGTCCGAATTGTGGTTGAGGAAAAAAGAATTCACCTTCACGATAGCCTACTAATATTACTCGTTCTCTATGTTGAGGTGCTCCAAAGCCAGCGGCATCTAAAACTCTAAATTTCAACGTATAACCCAAATCTTGAAATGCCTCTAAAACCCGTTGCCAGTCCTTTCCTTTATTTGCGTAGAGAATTCCCCTAACATTTTCAAACAAAAATCCTTTAGGCTGATAATGTTTTAGCAGTCTGCAATAATGCTCAAAAAGCTCACCTCTTGAGTCTTTCGTTCC